>JAFGLP010000015.1 GCA_016927965.1 Dehalococcoidia bacterium | reverse complement strand
CTGGCTGATGCCCTGCTCTGGAAGGCAGACAGGCTGGGACTGAACGGACAGTTTGCCTTTGTGCCGGTCTCTTACATGCGCAACGGCATGCTGATCAAGGGCGATTTCACGGCAGGGCCGGTTTATGAGTTCATGCCCTTCGCCTCCCCGCTGGTGACTTGTGAGACCAGGGGAGATTCGATCAAACGGCTGATCGAGACCATGGTAAACAACCCAAATCCCTATATCATCGTTAAATCCGGCACGCCGTACCTGGCTGTCTCCGGGCTTACCTTTAATGTGGACTCCTCCCAGCCGCGAACCGTCACGGACATGAAGGTCAGCGTTGACGGCCAATATGTGCCGGTAAAGCAGGACGGCACCTACACGGTGGTAACCACTGCACGAATAGCCAAAGGGATGTTTCAGGTTAAAGAGACGGCCGGTGTGACGGATTCGGAGGTTTTCATAGAATACGCAGAATACCTTAAAAATCTGGGCCCTGTTGTGGATAAAAGGATAACCGGATGGTGACGTTAAGGTGCTTTAATAATCTTGGAATAAGGTTTCTTTACATAAATTAAAATATAACGTATACTTCTTACATAGTACAAATTTTGGTTATTGCAAAGCTTCTTACACCCCACCATATCACAAAGCATTGGATGGCCCAAATACTGGCTAAATTTATTTAATAGGAGGGCATCCGATGAGTTATGAAGACAAATCGCTGAAATGCACCGATTGTGGTGCTGCCTTTACCTTCACTGCCGGAGAGCAGGAGTTCTTCGCCACTAAAGGTTATACCAATGAGCCTAAGCGCTGCCAGACTTGCCGAAGGGCCAAGAACCAGCAGAAAAGCAGCTCAAGCTACGGCAGTCCGCGCAACTACAGCACCGGCTAAGTAGAAAAGCAAACAAATTCCGGGGACATACACAGGCCCATTCAAGGTTTATGTATGTCCCCGGTCGATTATTAAGGGGAGGGAAAATGGAATTCGATAAAAGTAAGGGTTTCTGCAACGGACTGTATATTAACGGTAAAGGCTGCGAGTTTACCTTTCATTCGGTAAAGCATTCACACGACGAGATCAGTGCAAAGAACTGTAAAAAGTGCAGCTGTCCCCCAGCTAAGAATCACAGGAAACAATTTGCTGCGAAAAAGAGAGAGATGGCCGGCTGAGTCGCCGGCTGCATGAGAACGGAAAAGCTAGCTTGATTTAGCCGCGCGCTTTCTGGCAGCGCCAGACTTGCTTTTTAATTTGGCCGTGCCCTGTTCTATGGATTCCTCGATCCATTTTATTTCCCGCCGCCGGTTATCTACTATACGCTGTTGTATTTTATTGTCTTCCTCTATCAGGGTCTCCAGGTTTCGGCAGGTCTCTTCAACGCCCGTCAGCTTCTTGACGGCCTCTTTAAATAAATCGCCTTTTACCAGGTCTTCGACCCTCCTGAGCTGCATGTACAGGTCCTTGCTCATTTCTGCAAACTGGCTTACAGCCATATAATTACCCTCCTTAATGCGCTTTTGATTGTCCCTTTTAAGTTCCAGGGAAATGAAATTTTATGCGGGATGGATACGCCCGGTCCCCCGGCAGCCGCTCTTTCGCTGTTTTCTTTTTCCAGCGTGCGGTTACGCTCCAGGCGTTGAGCAGATTTGGCCAGGTACTGGTTTCCTTCCTCCCTGCTTACGAAGATGATATCGCCGGTGGCAGGGTCTACAATACCCATTTGCTTGTCTGAGTTAGTCATACCAGTCCTTTTTCAGTGTACGGTTCAATTTACTGCACGGCCGGTGGCAAATAAATAACCGGTCATTTACAAATGACCGGTTTTATTGCTGGTTCTGCGGCGCCTGTGCGGTCAAGTTAAGGGCGCTGCTGCTAATTGCTGTTTGTAAATAAAGCCGCGTTTATTAGCTTCACTTATATCTTACTACACTTAACATAAAATAGCAATGACAGTTTTGTGTCAGCCAACACATGAGACTCTTTCTGACACGTCATTACGAAGAGTTCTACCTGACATGTCATCACGAGCAACTGTCTTTCATTGGCAAGATCCAATTAGTATTGGGGTAGCACGATATACCCAAGAAGTATGATGCTTAATCATAGAATTCAGTATAGCCAAAAGTTTACGCATGCAAGCCGTCAGGGCGAGTTTTTTAGGCTTACCCAGGGAACAAAGCCTCTGGTAAAAGGCGCTAATGACCGGGTTACAGCGGGTGGCGACCAAAGCCGCCATGTAAAGCGCACCCCTGACTCGCCCACGCCCTCCCCAGATCGTGCGTTTGCCTCTCATCAGTCCACTGTCATGGTTAAGTGGAGCCACCCCCGCCAGAGCCGCTATCTGATGCCTATTGAGTTCTCCCAATTCGGGCAACTGAGTAAGCAGAGTCGCCGAGAGTATGGGACCTACTCTGGGAGTACTCCGGAGCAATTGATCCTTCTCTCTCCAGGCTGGGTTTGCTTCAATGGCTTTTCTCAGCTCTTTGTCCACATTATCCACTCTAGTTTCCAGCCATTTGATATGAGCCTTTACAT
The DNA here is from genome assembly GCA_016927965.1 of Dehalococcoidia bacterium. Next base: position 4,987 of record JAFGLP010000015.1, on the reverse strand, counting down.
CCTCTTTAATGTTTTCTTTGCGCGCTGCTTTAAGCCGGTTTTTCTCAGCACTTATCATCTCTACCAACTGGCTTCGCCTTGCCATTACCTCTTTCAACTCCTGTGTATCCGGGAAAAGCAGCGGCCTGGGCTGCATAGCCTGAGTGTAATGAGCTATTATCTGAGCATCAATAGCATCCGTTTTAGCCAGTCTGCCTTTAGCCTTGGCAAAGTCTCTGATCTGGCGAGGGTTAATTGGTGCCGCGTTAATGCCAGCTTTGGACAAGGCTTCCCAAAATGGAATTTCCATACCCCCCGTAGCTTCAAAAATAACGAGTACAGGTTTCATCGCTTCCAAAGCCCCAATTGCCTTCCCGATGCCGATCGGGCTGTTATTAAAGTGCCATCGCTGACCGGATTCGAAGACAGCCATATCCAGGCTGTCTTTCGATATGTCTACACCCGCATACTTTTGCTCCTTGTTCATCTATTCTCCTTTCGCCCTTCCTTGCTGATACGGGCTCGTTTATTTAAATGACGCCAGACAACTGTTCGGGCTTACTTAGATAGGCACGGTGACCAGGCTCGCGAACGGTCTTTATATGACCCAGGAGCGAACGGCCTACCGTGCATTTCTGATTATAACCTTAACTTAAGATACAAGGAGCGGAGCGACGTGGTGATCTCCCTGATACCGAGCAGTAGATTGCCACGGCCACTACGTGGCCTCGCAAAGACATGGGAAGGGACAGGCAGCAGATTGCCACGGCCAGGCTGTGCCGGGTCTTGTAAAGACATGGGAAGGGACAATGGTGTGGGTTGATATGTTAATGGGAGATTACCCTTGCCGGTTGTATCGGGCCCCGCTATAGCTTAATATGCGTGGTCGGTTTCCCGTACGCTGAGAAGTAGAGGGTGCGGTCCCTGGGTGTGACGTAATACCGGACCTCCACAATAGGTGCAGCATTTTTAATAATGGTTACAACAATATTATGGAACATGAAATCGGTTGTCACGATGGCCTTGTTGACTGCGGCGGTGGGCAGTATCCAGTGTAATATTTCGATGGCCTCGTTGCCCGGTTCACTCCATCCTTCATGCTTTGTTCTGTCATCCTCCTTCTGAGTGACCAGGTAGTCTACGGCGTCCGACTGTGCTTTGCTTAGCGATCTCTGCAAGTCCTTTCTGTGGACTATGAAAATGCCTCCTGAAACCTGTATGTTTTGCCGGAACCACTTTCTTACTGCCTGGTATTGGTCCGTCGGGCCGGGGGGCGGAGCATAGGGCAGTGTTTTAAAAATCGGTATGCCCAGATAGATGACCCTCTTCCCGATGAGCGTCTCAGCAAAGTCTAGGTCAACTCCCAGCAAAAGGTTATTACCGCGCTCGTCCCTCGTGATGACGTCTTTTTCCACTACAAATACCTCAAACAGGGGCCCTCTTCACATAATAACAAATACGGATTATATACGGCAATCAACCGGTCGGACACCGGCCTGTTACATCGACAAGAGCAGGGTCAACTGGATGGTGCGCGTGACAGGCCTGGCAAAGGTGCACGAATACTTAGTGGCAGGCCCCTTTAAATAGACTCAGGATGCTGACGACGGGCGGGCCTCGAACCTTTTGAAGACCAGCGCCCCGTTGATGCCACCGAAGCCGAAGGAGTTGGACATGGCGGTTTTTACATCGGCTTTGCGTGCTTTATTGGGCACGTAGTCCAGGTCGCAGGCGGGATCGGGCATATCGTAGTTGATGGTGGGCGGTATAATGCCATGCCGGATGGTGAGCAGCGTGAAGATGGCTTCCACCGCCCCGGCCGCTCCCCACAGGTGCCCGGTGGCCGACTTGGTGGAGCTTACCGGCACACTGGCGGCATACTCGCCGAGGGCGGCCTTGATGGCCGTCGTCTCCCCGGCGTCGCTAAGTATGGTGGAAGTGCCGTGCGCGTTGATGTAGTCCACCTCGGCGGGAGAGATACCCGCATCCTGCATGGCAAGCCTGATGCAGTCGGCCTGCGTCTCCCCTTTGGGGGCGGAATAATGATAGGCATCGCAGTTGTTGCCGAAACCGGCTATCTCACCGTAAATACTGGCGCCCCTCTCCAGCGCGTGCTCCAATGATTCTATGACCAGCACACCGCTGCCCTCCCCCGAGACGAACCCGTCGCGCTGGCGGTCGAAAGGACGGCTGGCCTTGTGAGGCTCCTTGTTGCGGCCGGTCGACAGCGCTCCCAGGGCATCCAGCGAAGCGATCAGTGGCTCCACCAGAGGTGATTCGGAAGCTCCCACCAGCATGACATCGGCCTCGTTATGCTGGATGGTACGGTAGCCTAGGCCCACGGCGCTGGAGCCCGAGGCACAGGCGTCCATGACGCAGTGGTGCGGACCCCGGCAGCCGAACTCGATGGCAGTGACCGCCGCCACCATGTTGCCGGCGGCGTTCATGATGAAAAACGGGGGCACTTTGGTGTGACCTGGCCCGGCGGGGTCGTAGACCGATTTAAAATAAGTATGCGCGCCCACCGAGGTGCCGATGATGACTCCCATGCGTGACATGTCCGTCGAGTCCTTCTTCAGCCCGGAATCCTCGAAGGCCATCCTGGCCGAGGCCACGGTGTACTGAAAGAAGGGGTCGAACCTGCGGATAAACTTGCTGTCCAGATAGTCCAGCGGTACAAAGTCCTTGATCTCGCCGGCGACCTGGCAGCGCAGGTGCCCGGCGTCGAACCTGGTGAGGGGGCCGACTCCGGACTGTCCGTTACAGACAGCTTCCCAGTTCTTTTCCACACCGGTGCCAAGCGGGGTGATCATGCCCAGGCCGGTTATGACAACGCGACGTTTTTCTTTCATATCAGTACGATTTTACTCTCTTAAATACTGGCCGTTCCCGGTCTCATCTCCCGCATGATGGTCTCCGTCATGTCTTTGGCTGCGGCCTGGGCCGCAAAGCGGATGGCGTTTTTGATGGCGCGAGCCTTGCTGCGGCCATGACAGATGATCACGTTGCCCTTCAATCCCAGCAGGCAGGAGCCGCCGTACTCGCTGAAGTCCATGCGCCTGCCCATCTCGCTGAACTGGCCGTTGCCGCTTGCCGTTCCCGGTGCCTCTTTTTTCAGCGTGAACAGGTTTTGCAGGAGGTCGCCGAAACCCTCCATGGTCTTGAGCACGACATTGCCGGTGAATCCATCCGTGACCAGCACGTCTGCCCTGTCCTTTAAAATATCCTGGCCTTCGACATTGCCGATAAAGTTGAGGCCGCTGTTTTTGAGGAGCTGATAGGTCTCTTTAGTCAGGCTGCTGCCCTTCACCTCCTCCTCTCCGTTGTTCAGCAGGCCGATGCGCGGGTTACCGATGTCCAGGTACAGCCGAGCGAAGGCGGAGCCCAAATGCGCAAACTGCGCCAGGAAGCGCGGCTGGCAGTCGGCGTTGGCGCCGGCATCCAGCAACAGAAAAGCCCCGCCAGTGCCGACCGGGACCACCACGCAGATGGCCGGGCGCTCGATACCCGGCAGCCTCTCCAGCATCAGGTATGACGAGGCCAGCACCGCCCCGGTGTTGCCCGCCGAGAGGAAGGCGTCCGCCGCCTTCTCCTTAACAAGGCCGACACCTTTTACGATGGAGGAGTTGGGTTTACTGCGGACAGCCTGTACAGGGTGCTCGTGGCAGGTGATGGCCTGCCTGGCATGGACCACGCTTACCATGGCTGTCTGATATTCCTGTTTTAAAAGCCCTTCAATCACCTCGCTGCTGCCCAGCAGGGCGACCTCAAGGCCGTATTCCGCCGAGGCTTCCACCGCCCCCTTGACTATCTCCTGCGGGGCATAGTCCCCGCCTGATGCGTCTACTGCGATAATCATGCGAATGCTCCTGTCGAAAGCTTAACTGTAATCATAAAATCCTTTGCCGGTCTTGCGGCCATAGCGGCGCGCCGTGACCATTTTCTTGAGCAGTACAGGCGGCGCAAAGCGGGCGTCGCTCATCTCCCTGTACATGGCTTCCGATATGAAGCAGGCCGTGTCCAGCCCCACGAAATCGGCCAGCTTGAGCGGCCCCATGGGATGGTTGAGCCCCAGCATGACGGCACGGTCGATATCCTCCCTGCTGGCCTGGCCGGATTCCACCAGCCGGATAGCTTCCAGGAAGAAGGGCATTAACAGCCGGTTGACGATGAAGCCGGGTATATCCGGCGCCATGACCACCGTCTTGCCGATGATCTGCCCGAAGGCCCTGGCCGTCTCGACCGTCCCATCGCCAGTAGCGATGGTCTTAACGATCTCCAGCAGTTTCATGGCTGGCACTGGATTGAAGAAATGCAGGCCCAGCACTTTGTCCATGCGGCCTGTCGCCGATGCAATATCGATGACTGAGAGGCAGGATGTGTTGGTGGCCAGGATGGCGTCCTCCCGGCAAACCTTATCCAGCCCGGCGAAGATCTGTTTTTTCATATCCATGTTCTCGGTAACCGCCTCGATCACCAGGCCGCAGTCACTGAAATCTTCCATCTGCAGGGTATATTTGATCCTGCCGGCGAAGGCCTGCCTGTCCTCCTCGCTCAGCTTGCCGCGGCGCACTGCCATGGCCAGTGAGCCTTCCACCATCTTTTTCCCTTTCTCCAGCAGGTCAGGTCCGGCCTCCAGAACTACTACATCATACCCGGCCGCCGCTGTGACCTCGACAATGCCGCTGCCCATCAGGCCACAGCCCGCCACACCCACTTTACTGATATTTAAACTGTCCATAATTCTCCTGTCGTCGCTTTATCAGCGTTCTTTAAAGACGGGCTTTCTTTTCTCCAGGTGCGCTGCACAGCCCTCGTCGAAATCTGCGGTGGTGACCAGGTAGTCGTTGAGCGACTTTTCCAGATCTAGGCCTTTCTCCAGGGGCATGTCCATCCCCTGCACCATGGCCTGCTTGGCTACCCTGACTGCCAGCGGCGCACATCTGCAAAGGCCGGTGGCCATGTTTTTGGCGGCTGTCATGAGGTCGCTGCGCGGCACCACCCTGTT
>JAFGLP010000126.1 GCA_016927965.1 Dehalococcoidia bacterium | reverse complement strand
TTGTGACGATTTCATTAAGAGTCCCTTATTTTGTCTAATAGTAGCAACCAATTATATTATTAAAATCAGGACTTTGTTTAATTTTAATTGCTCAGGAATCTGGTAAAAGATTTATGTAACAAGAAAGCATTTTGCTAATCACGCTTGATTCCAATTCGCAGAATGCTGTTTACATAGGTTTTCCGCTCCTGATATCAGTTGAATTAACCTCGCTTTATATTGTCATATAGGCTGTTCTCAGCCTTCTCATTCCGCGTAATAATCGAGGAAGGAGTTAACCATTCATGCAAATACGCCCGCCTTTCATGGTGCCCAAAAGTATCACCACCAAATTACTTTAATATATTCATAAAAAAGATTGAATATTCCAATTCTACACTTGATGGTTCGCTTTAATATTGTATTTCCATAACTCAGGTGAGCTGCCAATTTTCTTCTGTAAATGTGAACAATATATTAATCCTCTGAGAGCATAAGTATGCAGTTGAATATGACCGGGCTTATTTATTCAAATAATCGTGTTGTCCACATACATTTACTCTTACGCTTGGAAACTAACTTCATAAATGATATGATTAAGGCCTCCTATTATATATCAGTATTAGGTCACAATTTATCATCAGGATTATCAAATGATTAAATACTCTAAGATAGCTTTACTCATTTTTGCGTCCCTGCTGCTGGTTCTTACCGGCTGTATAACTATCGTCTTAAAAGATGCCGACACGACAAGTGGACTCAATGAAGATACCGCATCAGCTGTAATGGTCGAATTCGCGGCAGAGAGTGAATTGTCAGTGCTCCAGGTGCTGGAATCATTCTCCGACGGTTTTACCCAACCCATACTGGGAGAGGGTGTGGAGCTCACCTTGGAGGACTACGATACTATTATGAACACGATGTCAGCTCTTGCCGATATGGAATCTGATGTAACAGATGCCCTGGTTGTCCTGGTCCCACCTGAACTGGCAGCCAGACAATTAGTATATGCAGGTTTCATGTTACCTATGGAATATGAAGGTTCTAACCCTTCTCCACAGGGTATTGTAGGCAGTTTCCTTGACTTTTTTAGCTTCATGGGAGGCGCCGGCAAGAGATCAAGCGAGAGAATCCAGAAGCTGACCAAGAACACTCCTGCTACAGTAAAAAATGACATGTTCAACAGCCTTCCTGCAGCATGGAAAGAAGGGGCTTCCAATTCTGATGAGTGGTTTGCCAAATTGAAAAACGGCGACTATGATAAAAAGGCCGCCCAAATACACAAGCATCTCAGTGTTTCTTTTGCCGGGGACTACGGCGCAGAAGCCGCAGCTCAGGGCGAAAGGCCTATAGATGTTGCCGCCAAAGAAGGCGCACAAATGGTTAAGAAAGGCGCACAGTTTTATGTAGACGCAGGCACAACCATAGTGAACGCCGGCGCACCCGGATTTGCCGATGCAGTCAGCAAAACTCAGGAAGTCATTACCAAGGTCAACCAATATGAAGGATATGTCAAGACATGTTATAAAGATGGAATGGGTGCGGCTCTCAAGCAAGCAGCAAAGGACAAACTGGATGAGCAGGTGACAGGACAACTACAGAATACCCTGGGAGAAAATTTCAGTGATGCAGTAATACACCTTACCGGTCAGGTCATGGGAACCAATAAACCATCCGACTTAATCGGGAAAGTCGTTGGCTCAGGAAAAGTAAAGGTTACAGGCACCGGTAATACCTCTACCACACAGGCAGCTGTGGCTCTCAATCAAGATGATTCCGCCGGAACCAAAATGGTGGCTACGGTTACCAATACCGGGCACCCGGAGTTGAATTTGCCCCAGGGTAAATATGTCATAGTAGCATCTGATAATGACAATAAGCAGGCAAATGAATCGAATGTAACTGTGATAGAGGGACAACAAACAACCATTGCCATGCAGCCCAAACCATCCGGTACCGGTGGTGATTCCACTCAAATAGCATCAGACTCCCAGCAGAATAGCGGGAAGTCTCTGCTGGATTCGCTTCAGGATATACAGGATGCTGCTCTGGCTGGAATCAAGGATGCAACAGATACAATTAATAATGCCAGTAGCAGCGATACTGCTGTAACAGGTAATCAGAATGATACCGGAGGATCTGAAAACGCAGAATCCTCTCAAACCCCAACGCCAGCCCAAGTAACAGGTCGTGATTGGAACGGCAGGTGGAAAACCAATTACGCAGGATTGACTCTTATTCAGACCGGAAGTTATGTCACTGGAACGTATGGGTTTATGGGTGAGAGCATGGAGGGTACGGTATCAGGCAACACTTTTGAAGGCACATGGAAAAACCCGTCCTACGACGCATCCACCAATACGGGTGACATGGAATTGACAATGGCGGCGGACTATAACTCCTTCACTGGCCGCTGGCGGTTCGGCACCGAAGGTGATTGGGATGGGATCTGGGAAGGCACTAGAATTGGTACAGAGCCTTAATGCAGTAAAATATTAGGCAATTATCCCTTAGAGACAAGGATTACCCAAATGTTCGGACTTTCCTTATCGACTCTTACTACTTTATAGTGAATCGTTACATCTGGAAGGGCGGAACTATCCATCCTGCCTCATTGCATTTAATTTAACTTCGTTGCTACGGTCTCGATCAACGCGGAGGCCCGTATAGAAATACAGTTTAATTAAAAATAGCAGTTGCGAAGTATTTTCAATACTGGGAATCCGAAAATTTCATCTCAGTTACAGGTCTACTATAATAGCTTCATGGGCAAATCCACTCGATATTATCATTAATGATAATTATTAAATTCATTTATATATGAAAAACTGTAAGAAGTACAAAGGATAAAGCGATAAATTTATACCAGCGTTGTTTTAATCCCGATTACGTTGCCCGTATTGAGCTTCGACCTACTATCCGGCACATTCTTTGCAGGCAAGGTAGATGTTATCGAACAATTTCTCGATTTTATCCAGCGGTGTTGAGGCAAAGGCAATCCGGAATAGCCTCTCCTTACTGTAGCAAATGACCCCTGTGCTGTATTTTGTCAGCAGCAGCTCCCAGACCTTATCAGCGTCAAGGTCCTTAAGTCGAACGCACATGAAGTAGCCGGAATTAAACGGCTCAGCCTGGAAGTAACGCGAATAATTATCATGCTTGCCCAGTACCTCTTTGACCTTCAGGTACCGTTCCTTCATCTTCTGATAATTATTCCTTTTTTCTGCCGCGTAATCCGCTGAATTCAGGGCATGTAAAAATGCCGACTGTGCCGGATGAGATGAGTTAGATATATTGCCGCGTATAGCTCCGGCTGTCTTGCTTTCCAGCGCCTGATAAAGCTCTTTGCTTCCGTTCTTGACCCCATAAGTTATAAAGCCAACTCTCAGCCCCCAGGCATATTCCTCTTTGGTCATCCCGTCCGTTTTTACAGCAAGGAGGTTCTCATGAGCATGCACCAGCCTGGGGAACAGGGACTCTGTTATCACGTTTTCTTCATACACCAGACCAAAATAGGAATCATCGAGGACAACTACCAGTTTATTGCCTGCTACAGCAGCTTCCTGCAAGATTGCAATAATCTCTTCCGCCTCTTGTTTTGTAGGTGTATAACCCGTCGGGTTATTAGGAAAGTTAAGGATGACTACTCTCTTACCGGCATGTTTCCCCATTACCGCCTTTTTAAACGAAGCGCTATCGAAGCCCTGCCCATGGAACAGGTTAAAAAAATCAAATTCGGCTCCGTAGGCATTGGCAAATGCCAGATCATAGTTCTCCCAGTATAAATCTGACAGGATAACGCTATCCCCCTCATCTAGAAACATATAACCTATGATGCTTAGCCCGTTGGTAACTCCGCAGGTCACCACCGGCAGACTGATGTCCAGTGTACCAAGTGAAGGATTTTTCGACCTGATTAACGCCTGCCATTTATTTCGTAACGGTTGTATTCCCTGGCTGGGAGCATAGGGAAATGCGTCCTTACTATCAATCCCAAAAAGGCTGGCGATGCTGGGGATAACCATCGGTTTGCCATCATCTTCACAGGCAGTTCCGATGGTGGCATTCAATTCCTTGCCTTTTGCTGCCGCGCTCTGAGCCAGAATGCCCTTTGCCGGGAAATATATAGCCCTGCCCCTTTTAGACAAAAGATCATATACAGCACTGTTGCTTTTTTTTATTATATCGTTAACCTCTACTGCTTGAGAATCGAGTTTGTCCATGGCTCTCCTCCGCTTTATTAATGTATCTGAATATTATACTGTTTTTACTGAAATTT
>JAFGLP010000125.1 GCA_016927965.1 Dehalococcoidia bacterium | reverse complement strand
TTGGAAGTGATTCATCAACTTCGCAAACACTTCCGCCGGAATCGACAAAAAGTACTTCGTTCTTTTTACCGTCCTTGCTGAGCAGCGATACATACCCGGAAGTTGCCCCCAGAAGACTTTTACAACTGTTGAATATCTCGCGGGCTGTGTCCTCAAATCGTCCGTATTTAAGTACTGCTTGCGTGCTGTCCAGCAAAGCCTGTAATTGCTGCTCCCTCTTGAGGGAAACCGCCAGCCCGACTCTGAGTGCATCTTCCATTTGTTTACGTTGACTTATATCGGCGGCAGAAGCCAGCAGGTAAACCGGTTCGCCGCTCTCATCGGTAACTGCCGTCACCCATGCCATCAGGTGGAAAGTGGAGCCATCCTTCTTTTTGGCTTTAAGTTCTCCCTGCCATGACTGCTTTTCTTTAACGGTTTCAATCGCATTTTCCACCGCTTTTTCATCTTCGAAAAATATCCGGACATGCTTGCCGATAATATCAGCCATATCATATTCACCCATCCGCACTAACGTCCGGTTGGCAAATGTCAATTTACCGTCTAAATCTAACACAGCGATGCCTATAACAGCTGATTCAATGGCATATTCCCTCAGCAAGGTATTAACATCAACCGGGCTGTCCCCGAAAATGCTGGCTTCACCGTACCCCCGGCCGGTTTGTTGTTCTTCAGCCGGCGCCGCATGTCTCTCTGAAACTGTACGCGTTTTCGATTTCGCATGCTCGGCTCTTTTCTTTTTTTCCGACGGCATTCATCTCACCTCTTTTCATCACGGGTTAATTAAGAACGGTACGGGCAGGAATTATTGTAACACAACGCTGCTGCATACGAACGTGCCGGTAATCCAGATTTAATTTTAATTCCGCTTTTCAACCAGGCTGGCGCTTCCGTGGTTTAACCTGCGCGGCAAATAAGCCCGGTTATCCCCTTTTACAAATTCAAAGCCTGTCCAAAAGGAAAGGAAATAAAGAAAGTAGTTCCTTTATGCACGGCAGACTCAATCCAGATGTCCCCGCCATGCGCTTCGACCAGTTGCTTGCATACGAGCATACCCAAATCAGTTGCTCTGAATTTTGGACAGTTGTTAGCAATTTCCGGCTGTAATGGATCAAGAATCGTTTGTTGCTGGTCGGGAGGCAGATATTCCTGGTTGCTTACCCCGATGATCAAATAACCTTGACTTGCCTTTGCTGAAATTCTTATCCGGCTTTGCGTGTTTGAGAGTGTAGCGGCATTCTCAATTAAATTGTAAAGAATGCGCTGAATTCTATTTGGATCAGCATTTATTAACCGGAGACCATCAGCAAAAGCGGCAGTGAATTTATGCTCTTTAAATTGTTGTTTTATTTTCACGAGGACTTCATTCAAGAGCGTTTTCAAATTCACCGGTTCTTTGTAAAGGATCAGTCTGTTACCACGGGCGCGGGATAGTTCCAGCAAATTCTCCAGCAAATATGACATTGATTCGCTTTCCAAAACGGCATCATCCAGGAGTTGCTGTGTTTCTTCCGGAGGAAGGCGTTCCCATTCAGCCAGAATAGTGCTTAAACATCCCGTTATTACCGTCAGTGGAGTCCTCAACTCATGGGATACAAAGCTGACAAATTCATCTTTGGCCCTGTCGAGCCTTTTACGTTCACTGATGTCGCGAATAATATGGACGGTGCCTGTAATTTCACCGCAACTGTCAAATATGGGAGAGGTAGATATCTCTAAATAAGCGTTCCGGGCAGGTTCAAATATTTCTGTTACTGCCTGTTTCTTTTCCAGGATTGTAGTTAAATGCGGACAATTCTCTATGGGCAAATCCCCACTATGAAAAATTTGATAGCAGTTTTTACCTTCAAGCTGTTCCGGCGTCACATCAAATGTTCTGGCAAGAGCTTTATTTGCTTTAATTATCCTGTGATTTCTGTCATGAATGGAAACCATCTCCGGTATAGCATCAAATATCTCTTGCCAGCGTTCCGGGCTCCATGGTATATCTGCGATTTCGCTTATTAGGCTTTCGTCTTGCGCATCGTCCATTGGAATCCTCCTGCCGGCAACGGCCGCAATCCCCGGCAGGTAATATTCTAATTCCACTCTGAAGCCGAGTCAATTAACCCTGCCAACCAGTTGACACCACCTGAACGTATTGCTATTATTGCTTTTAAATTAGATAGAGTATTAAGGCATTGTCATCAAACAGTACTGCGTTTTAATAGTAGACAACGAACCCCGTATTCTTAATTTCCTCAGTTCCAAGCTTCGAACGAAGGGTTATGAGGTCATCACCGCCAAAGATGGATTAGAAGCAATTGAACAAACGCAGGCTCAGGAACCGGATCTTATCGTCCTGGACGTGGTAATGCCGAAAAAAGACGGTTTTGAAACTCTTAAAGAAATCCGCTCTTTTTCTTCAGTGCCGGTTATCATGCTCAGCGCAAGAGGTGAAAATACCGACAAGTTACAAGGATTCAGCCTGGGCGCCGATGATTATCTTGCCAAACCTTTCAGTCCTGACGAACTCATAGCCCGTATTGAGGCACTCAAGCGGCGCATTGGGTCAACGGAATCAAAAAAAGTTTATCACCAGCTTTCCTTTGGGGATCTGACTATTGATTTTAAAAAGCGTCTTGTCTTTTTAAAAGACACGGAAATTCGCCTTACGCGGATTGAATGGCTGCTGCTCAGTGAGCTTGCTCAAAATGCGGGCAGCCTCTTGCTGTACGGCGATCTGCTAACCAAAGTCTGGGGGCCTGCTTACCGTGATGATGTGCAGATTCTACGTACCTGGATAAGCAGATTAAGAGGAAAAATTGAGGGTGGAGCCGGTACGGAACCAATCATTCACACCGTGGCAAAAACAGGTTATATGATAAACCAGCCCAATTAACTTGAATCAAGCCTGACGGTCATTTGCTCTCTAATCCCGGCTCCTTATGACCGTTTTGACCTCAAGCAAGGCTTCTACAATTGCTTTATTGAATTTCGGCAAGTCGGCAGGTTTGCGCGATGTTATTATACTGCCGTCTCGAATAACAGGAGCATCTATCCAATTGGCGCCGGCGTTTTCCAAATCGACCGCTATCGATGGCCAGGACGTAACGCGACGGCCTTTGAGGATATCTGCCGAGATAAGCAATTGGGGACCGTGACAAACAGCAGCTATTATCTTACCGGTCTCGAAAGCTTTTTTTACAAGGTCGATCATTGCCTGGTAGAGCCGCATTTTTTCCGGAGCGTGGCCTCCCGGTATTATTATAGCGTCGAATTCATCTATTCCGATCTTATCCGCAGTGGTATCCGGATGTATACTTGTTACCCCCCTTTTTCCCTTATATGTTTTGTTCATATCGTTACCTATGAAGATTATCCTGGCGCCAGCGTCTTTCATCGCTCTGACAGGCTCAACCAGTTCGGAATCTTCATAGCCTTCTTCTACCAGAATCGCGACGCGTTTTCCCTCAAGCATGGACCATCTCCTTTTTTGAGCGGTCAATACCTGATTGCATACATGATGCGGCAACTCTCTTTCCACCGTTGTTGGCTGCTTTGACACCAGGCCTGGTGTCAAAATCCGGTGCTCGCGTGTTTCCTTCCCCTATCAGCACCTTCAGATTATGGGTAATACCGTCTATGCAATCTATAACCGGCATAAGCGCTTCACCCAGGCGTTCTTTGCACGGGGCTTCAATGACAACAATCAAATCAGGTGAATTTTCCAAAGAATCCACGAGCTTCACCCCCGGTTTGCTTTTAAGCAGTTCCGCGGCGCATGCCTGGTTCCCGTTTACAATATCAAGCAGCAAGTATATCCGAACACTCATTAAACTGCCTCCTTGTGCACCTGATTTCGATTTCAGCAAATTGCCGGAACCTGTCAATATCAGCCGTCATTATTTATATTGTACCGGGCCGAACATGAATTAGTTATAAAATTGGAGCTTCATAAGTAACAAAAAAATAACATTTTCATCTGTGGAGTTAAACCTCCTTGAAAATAATCGCTGTTTTACATGCCTGCCTTAACCATCATTCATTCACAAAAAGCATGCCGGCAAACCAAAATGTTATATTTTTGAAACGTTTATCCCCTGAATTTTATGACTATTTGATTTGCTTTCTCATACAATCTCCGATGTTGATGACCGTTCTCCCGAAAAACACACTCGACAAAATTTCTAATTACCGGAGGATACAATGACAGAAAATGGAACCGGGACAGGATTCGGAATTGGGATTCTTGCAGGCGCTGTCGCAGGTGTAGCGCTCGGCCTCCTGTATGCCCCTCACCCCGGCAAGGAAACACGGCTGATATTGAAAAACAAAGCCGGGGAGACGCTTCATAAAGCGGAGGACATACTTGAAGAAGCCAGAGAACGAGCAAAGAGAATTATCCATGACGCAAAAGGCAAAGCGCAAGAGATCGAAGCCGGCAGTCTGAATGCGAATGACCTGATTTCAAATTGATAACCGTTAATATTTTAAAGGAGGTTTAACTATGTTAAACAAAGAAAGTGCAGAAGGCTTTGGTGCAGGATTACTGTTGGGAGCAGTCATTGGCGCTTCCATCGGCATTCTGTATGCACCTCATTCAGGAAAAGAAACCCGGGTAATTATCAGCGAAAAAGTCCATGATGCCACGCTCAAAGCAGAAAAAATCGTTGAGGAAGCCAGGGAAAAGGCTGAAAATATCATTAAAGAAGCCAAGGCAAAAATGCACAAACAGCAGTAGCACTGGCGTTTCGGATTTTACTTGAGTTGTGCTGGTTAAAAAACTTGAATTAAACAGTACAATTGCGAATGTTTATGAAGGAAAGACGTGGAAGATAATCAGGACACAAACTCTCAGAATAACACTATAAAATTCGACGTGCGTTCCAACTACCATCTGCTGCGTCGCATTTTTAAATATTTTATCCACGGAATGGTCATGACTATACCCTGGATATTGACCGTTTGGATAATTTTATGGTCTTTTAATCTAATTGATGGCGTCCTAGCGCCTGCCTTCGCATGGGTATTCGGCAGGTCCATGCCGGGATTGGGTTTTGCCACGATAATATTATCTTTTGTCCTGATTGGTTACCTGGGAGTCAAAATAGGGCATCGTAAGGTCCTGGATTTTCTTGAGGCACGCTTTATCAAGTTTCCTGTTCTGGGTATGATATACGGCAGTACCAAGCAGATAATCAGTAGCTTTACCACCGCGGGTATCGGGAAATTCTTAGAGGTAGTATTTATAGAATTTCCGCGTAAGGGTATTTATACGATTGGACTTGTTACAAGTGAAGCCCTGGATAGAGACGGGGGGAAAATTCTTAACGTTTATATCCCTACAGTTCCTAATCCCACCAACGGTTTTCTGCAAATTGTGCATGAATCAGATGTAGTTCACAGTTCAATGTCTATCAGTGACGCTATGAAGCTCGTTATTTCAGCCGGAAAGGTATCTTGTAGTGATGTTACTGATATTTCGAAAGGTTTTCCGGAGATGTCAAATGCTTGAGTTCCAACAAGTCAGGTAATAACTAATAGAATAAACATTAAGGAGGTTATTATGGAAACAAGGTTCATACCAACAAGCAGGCTCAAATACTACGATGTAGTAAACGCAAACGGTGATGATCTCGGACAGGTACAGAATTTTATGGTTGATATGGTCACCGGCAGGATTACCCTGGTAATTGTGGCTTTCGGCGGTTTTTTGGGACTCACTGACAAGTGGGTGGCTTTCCCGTTCGAGAGGCTTGCCTGGAGATCAAAGGATAAAAAATTCCTGCTAAACGTGCCTAAAGAAGCGGTTGTTGAAGCTCCGGGCATCGATAAAGAAACATGGCCCAATGATGTTTCAGCGGAATGGATCAAAGATGTATACGCGAAATACGGCTGCTCTCTTTATTGGGAAAACCGTTTGGGTGAGACCTTCAACACTGGTCAACGGGTAGAAAAATCAGGTATTTATGAGTACCTGGCTCATACAGATCCTAAATCATGTAAGGTCGAGTGCCAGCCGAGTGATAACGAATATGAAATCCCGTTATCCAAGGGGGAGGTTTTCCCTCCGATAAAATCGTGCGGCAAAGCCGCTGTCTGGAGACTGGTAAGGGAAGCCTGACCTTAAAATTTACCGAATAATTTCTTGTCAGACTAGAGGCGCAGGTATCCGGTTCACGTGAACCGGATACCTGCGCAAGACAACGGAATTTAATACAATGCAACCCGGCACGATTTTAACCCAACATAGATAATGTCATCCGCCGGAAATCCGGCTATCTATTATATTATAAGGAGGCAAAGATGCCTGGTACTGCAATAAAAGACTGGAAACCGGTTGTTTTCATAGCCATTAACGTCTTTTTTATCGTATGGCTTGCTATCATATTGGAAACACTTCTGCGGGTGCTGGGCGGTGATGACCCTCTGGCACTTCTGGGAATACTGATCGCCGATGCCGCTTTCCTGGTAGCCGGAATATTGCTTTTTGTGCTGAACAGGTACTACCCTGTTTTGATTGCCAATAGAATTCTGCCGTTTATCGCCATACTGGCGTTGACACTCATTGCTGTTCTGAACGTAACTGATATTACACTTTGGGCCGGAATCGTCATTACGGTGGTTCTCATACTTCTCAGCATTGCGACAACTATCAGAAATCTTTAACAACGCTGACAGGTACAGGAGAAAACACACTGTTAGTCGAATCCGGATTGAACATCACTTCTTTCGGGCAAGACCGCGAGGGCAATCTGTATATTCTGTCACGCCAGGGGGGTATTTATACTCTGGTATCGGAATGATAAATGGCACTTAATCAAAACGAAACCCGAACCAAGAACTATTTTTACAGGCAAGGAGGCTCTAATGAGTCAGCTACGGATTATTTCTCGTAGTGGTGAGGCTTTTAAAGACAGAAACGAAGCGGGAAAACTTCTGGCTTTTGCGCTGGATAAATATCGTGACCAAAATGCCGTTGTCCTGGGTATTCCCCGGGGAGGCGTCGTAATAGCTCATGAGATAGCTAAGGCGCTGCATGCTGATATGGATATAGTCCTTGCTCATAAACTGGGGGCTCCCGGATACCCGGAGCTGGCAATCGGTTCAATAACCGAAACCGGCAACCTGTTTCTTAATGAACATCTGATCCGTGAACTGGATATTTCAGGAGCGTATATACAGCGCGAGAAAGCATTTCAGTTGGCCGAAATTCAACGCCGTGCAACACTCTACCGACAGGGCAATCCAAAAATATCCCTTGCCGGCAGTATAGTAATTGTGACTGATGATGGTTTGGCCACCGGCGCCACTACGCAAGCCGCACTGCAGGAAGTCCGACTTGAAAAACCAGAAAAATTAATTGCAGCTTTCCCCGTAGGGCCGAAGGATACAATAGTCCAGCTTGCCGGTTATACAGAAGAAGTGGTTTGTCTGCGAGCGCCCTTTCAGTTCAGGGCTGTAGGCCAATTTTATATTCATTTTGATCCCGTAGAAGACGACGAAGTGATAGAGATTATGCGCAGGTATAAAACTCACCATCAGCTGGCGGAATAGTATCCAGTGATAAAAAACAGGGAAGTTCAATTACAGGTTTCACAGGGGAGTATTAGCCTCCATGGCAATTTTAATACGCTTTTGAAAGCCAGGGGGGTTGTGGTTTTTGTTCATGGCAGCGGAAGCAGCCGCCTTAGCCCCAGAAACCGTTATGTAGCCTCAAAGTTAAACAAAGCCGGGCTGTCTACCCTGCTTTTTGACCTTCTTACTGTTGAAGAAGAAGCCCAAGATCGGATTACGGCAGAATTGAGATATAAGCTTTCTCGCCCGCAGGCTTATAGCGGTCACGGACTGGCTCGACAAAGATGAGGATACCCGCCAGCTTTCAATTGGCTATTTTGGAGCCAGCACCGGAGCTGCCGCGGCCATGTTAGCAGCCGTGGAAAGACCGGATACTATTGCAGCAATCGTATCACGCGGGGGCAGACCTGACCTGGTAGAAGCGAGTTTGCCGCTTGTGAAAGCACCTACATTGTTAATTGTGGGCGGCATGGATCATCAGGTTATCGGATTTAACAAAAAGGCTCTTGAAAATCTGAACACCGAAAAGAAACTGGTGCTTATTCCCGGAGCAACACATTTATTTGAAGAACCGGGTGCGCTCGAGCAGGTTGCCGAACTGGCTATCGATTGGTTTGTAAACCACTTTGAATCCAATATTAATGCGGGGTTTCCGTCATGATCCTTCGAGCATTTACGTCAGGTTCTGCCGTCGTAAGTTGTGATAATTTTGTTATATTTTCCAGAAATATTTTATTACTAATCGATGTTCTCAAGATTAAACTTACCTGACAACATACAAATGAATAATACAAGTCTGACAAGAAACAGGAGTTTACAAATGAATATCGCAGTTATAGAAAGGGATTGTTATACAGTAGATGAGATACAACAGGTATTAAACATTTGCCTGCCGGAAGCAAGAATAATAGCCGAATCATCCTTTACCAGCGCTGAAACCGTACTACAGCAAAAACCGGATTTAGTAATTATAGGATTCAAATGGAATGATGAAACATCTTTTGGCCTGTTAATAAAAATCAGGGAAATATCACCTGTTCCTGTAATGATTTTATCTTATTCATCGGATGTCGATGATATAGTAAGAGCTTTTAACCTGGGAGCTGATGGATACATGGTAAAGCCCTTAAGGCTCCTGGAATTTGCGGCCAGGGTACGGGGATTGCTGAGGAGAAAGAATAAACCGCGGAGCAAACAGCAATTCATCCACGCTCGGGGTCATGCCTCATCGCCGGGACAGTGCAGGAATTAGATAAGGAACCGTTGCACGGTGACAAACCAGGTTTGATCCAATTATTCTAAGATAAATGATGCTCTATCCGCCATCTCTGATCATTCTCCATTATTTCTGAAATCTTGAATTTCCACAATGCTTGCCGACCACGGGCAAAACCGGCCAACGCTTTCTAACCAGTAATCAAGGTTCTCCTCAACCATCGAAGGGGTGCCGTCGCACAATTCAATTGTAAGTTCCGCCATTTGAATGTCTTCAGGATCTATATGCCAGCTCCAGGGCTGATTGTAAAATACCGGCCCATCGATAATCCGCCCGCTGGGTATTCCGGCGTTGCTCTCTCCCCGTTCAACGGCAAATATTTGCTGGATTGCACTTTCGTTGGTAACAAAAATTGAATATCTTTCATTTACTACTTCGAAAGTAACAAGTATGCCTCCGGTGAGGGGTTCTATTGTATCTATTACCAGGCTCAACCTGTATTCGTCTCTATCTATCGGGGTGTCGCTTAAAGGATAGGGTTCAACCCTGAAAGTGAGCTGGTAATCCCTGAAATCTGACATTGAATAACCCGCAGATTGTCCTGACTGCAGCAGAACCTTTTGAAAAACGGCATCACCAACGGTTATTTCAACCAGGCAGGTCACTTCACCCTGCCAGATACATATTGCATTAGCCGGACAACGGCTGTCGGTAATTACTTCAGCAAATTTGATGTCGAACTGTTCACCGGCTATCAAGGCAGTCTGTCCAACAGCCAGCTTGAATTCCTGCCCTCTGTCTACCGTCAACATATCCTGTTGAACATTGCACCCTCCGACCATTGAAGATGAAGCCAAAACGGCAATATTCAACAAAATTAATGTCAGCCGTTTGATGCTTGTTTTCCGGTCGAATGATGAAAATATTGCACTAATATGACCTGTGCATTCCATGTCACACCCCTGGTATTAAGAATTTATTAAACCGCACGACAACCTGTTGCCAGGTTTCACCCGGCAGGTTATTATCCTTCGAGGCGTATTGCAAAGTCCTAAAATTTAATTGAAATTCGTATAATTTTTATTTCATTTCAAAGAGGCTTACGGTACAAAGCGTATGTAGTAACCGGGGTCCTGGAAAAAACGTATACGGGTGATGCGTAACGCATTACCCGTATTAACAAAATATGTGAGTACGCCGGTCCTTGTCTGTTACAGCGGCTGCATGAGCCTGACCTGGATGATTTGGCCATCACCCCAGATGCCTACCACGATTGTAAAATGATAATCATGCATGTACCCTCGCAGCGTTGTCTGCTCTCCCTTCCATTCATCGACCGTCGCTTCTTCGTATCCTTCGGCATCTCCAAACAGGTCCCGGTAGAATTCGAGGGCTTCATTCCTGGTTCCGGAGTGGGAAAAATAAAACTCGGCAAACTGCTGGCCGCTTGGAGGGTTTGAGTTTACATTGAAGATTTCAGCCCATATTTCATTCAATTCGTAGAGGGGGAACAGCTCTCTGGGAAAATCTTCCAGGAGAGGGTTGCTGGTTATGGGGGGATTATCAGGTGGTGTGACAGCAATATATACATCTGCAGGCGACCTGCCGTCATCCACGCGGACTGATACCTCGTAACCTTCCAAGATTCCGATGGCATCATACCAGCCGCTTTCCTGCGGTTCCGGCAGAAGGGAAAGGTAGTATTCGACAATATCATCTCTTTCTGCTTCGGATTTATAGACGACGGAGTAGTTAACCGTGTAATCATTAAAGAAGTTGTTGTATGCCGGATATTGAACATCAAGAGTACAGCTTTCTATCCCGACGCTTTCATAAAGCGGCCAGATATCCTCCGGATATCCTTCCAGCAAATAGCCACGGTAATAACTGTAAGGATCATAGGTGGTGGTTGGATGAGGAGCAGTTGTGGCAGGTTCCACTTCCGTTTCAGTAACAGGAGGTGCAGTGGTGCTTGCAGCCGGGGGCAAAGTGGTAA
>JAFGLP010000124.1 GCA_016927965.1 Dehalococcoidia bacterium | reverse complement strand
GCGCTTCTAGTTATTTTACCTTAATAAATGGGCCAACTCTCAGTTAATATAGGGTTTATACGATATTATTGTTTACCCGGGTAATTTCCACCTCTCCGGTCGTAATTTTCAGTCCTGTAAATACTCTGCGGTTGCTCCTTCCTATCTGGACATATTTCATAAATGCAAGACCGGTGATCTGTCCCCAATAGCACTATCACTGTTTACTTCGCTGTTCTTTTTAATGACCCTCGTTGCCCCTCAGCCCAAGGTCAGCTGAAAGACCGTTAAGCAAAATCTTCAGGCGAATATTACGAGTGAGATGTAGCTAAATGGGAAGACACGCGTTAAGCAAAATAAGAATTTCAAAGAAAACCTTACGGAAAAATAGAGGGCATCAGTCCAATCGTGAAACGAAGCTGGCGTCCCTGGGGGGATTCGAACCCACGACCCGCTGCTTAGAAGGCAGCCGCTCTGTCCAGCTGAGCTACAGGGACGTATAACGAGTTTAACACATGAAATTAAACCGTAGCAACAGAGTAAGATTGTAAAATTCCAAGCTTACACAATTGCCTGTTTGGGAGGTGCGGGTTCTTTTGTGGCAGCAGCAACTTGCTTATCCGCTGCATCCTTTTTAGCCGGGAGTTGAGTGGCAGAGGGGCTCTTGCTGTCGGTAACATAAAAGCCTGACCCTTTGAATATAATAGGCACGGGGACGAAAAGACGCCTGGACTCACATTTACACGCAGGACAAAAGGCAATGTTCTCATCATCAAAGCTTTGCCTGAGCTCAAACTTCGTATTGCATTTAGAGCAAACATACTGATATATCGGCATAAATTCCTCCAGGAACCATCTTATAATTCTTATAAAAATTAGCACTCAATCAACCTGAGTGCTAATTTGATATTTTAATAATATTAGCCAGGATAGTCAAGTCAGCTCAACAGATTCCCTATCTCCATTTTCCCGTATGAACAATCCGGCATGCACTTCACAGCTATGAATAGCTGTGATATACTATGAAGCTGCCGGGGGAAAGGGTAGTTGAGGCCAATGTTTTATTTGTGAGGGCTCGTAGCTCAGGGGCAGAGCGGTCGGCTCATAACCGATTGGTCGCAGGTTCGAAACCTGCCGAGCCCACCACCTTAAACCGTGAAATTACCATCTATATTTTGTACAGCCTGCATTTTCACAACATACCTATATGATATACCGTGCCATCAAGTATAATATACATTGAATGCCATGGAAATAATTGAAGGGCGCAATCCCATAATAGAGGCTCTGCGGGCAAACCGTCTAATTACCAAAATCCTGATCGAAAAAAATGTTAGAAGCCAGGGCACTATCATCCAAATATTGGAGCTGGCCAATTCAAAAGCCATCAACATTATATATGCCGATAAAAAGGATATTGAAAGGCAGAGCAGCATCGGCGCCAACCAGGGTATAATTGCCTTGGCTCAGGCTAAGGAATATGTTGAAATAAATGACCTGCCTGATATATCCAGGGGGAAAGGAGAAAATCCGCTTTACCTGATCCTGGATGGCATTGAAGATCCTCATAATTTCGGCGCCATTCTCAGAACAGCAGAAGCTGCTGGCATACACGGGGTCATCATTCGGGAACGCCGGGCGGTCGGCCTGACGCCTGCAGTAATTAAAGCTTCAGCCGGTGCGGTAGAGTATGTGCCGGTGGCAAAGGTTACTAATATAGCACAAACAATCGTCAGCTTACAGAAAAACAACATCTGGGTTATAGGCATAGATATGAGCGGAAAGACATTGTATGACCAGATCGATTACCGGCTGCCCACAGCAATTGTAATTGGGGGAGAGGGCAGGGGAGTATCCGACCTGGTCAAGAAAAGATGCGACAGCCTGGCATCCATCCCGATGAGAGGGAAAATAAGTTCTCTAAATGCATCTGTAGCCGCTGCGGTGGTAATGTATGAAGCTTTGAATCAAAGACGCTAATATCAGGAAGGCGCAGATAATATGACTGAAATTACCATAACTAAATTACCCGCAGGCAAACTGAACGATGCAGCCGAGCTGCTTTCAAGGGCATTCTATAAAGACCCGCTCCTGCTGTATTTGTTTCCGGATGAACAAGAGCGCTTTAAATCAGGCAGCCGTTTCTTTTTACCTAACCTTCAGCATGCGGCTGCAGACGGACAGATGTTTACCACCAGGTCATTCCGGGGCATTGCTGCCTGGCGTTTCATGGGATTTGTACCTGATTCAACAAAATCATCCGACTATGACCCGCGCAGTCAATTGCCCAAGACCATGGGCAAAGACCCTTTCGGCAGACTTATGAATGTCGTCAACTGCATTGCACCTATGCATAAAAACCTGATGAAGGAAAAACATTATTATCTCTTATTTCTGGGCATTGATACTGACTGGCAGGGTAAAGGAATCGGAAGCCAGCTGATAAGTCCCATTTTGCAAAGGGCTGATAAAGAGGGAATCACCTGTTATCTGGAAACCAACACTGAAATAGACGTTAAGTTTTATGCCAAACACGGCTTTCAAGTCGGAGACAAGAGAGAGATTATACCCGGGCAATTTGACGTCTGGGGACTTATCCGGCCCCCGCGAACCAGATAATAAATGGATTAGATTAATACCCGTATAAGCAATACACAGGATTGATCAATCCTGCCCCTTGACATAACGGTAGGCCGATTTAGCCGCGGTAGCGCCGTCTCCAACGGCAGTCACTACCTGGCGGGCCGAATTTTTTCTGATATCGCCGGCAGCATACAGGCCGCGGGCACCGGTGCGCATCAGCTCATCGGTAATAATACTTCCTGAATCATCCAGCTCTGCAATTCCTTTAACAAGGCCGCTATTGGGTATCATGCCGACTGCTACGAACAGTCCGTCGACCTCCAAGTTTGACCTGGTATTGGCCTTCTTGTTGACCAGGTTGAGTAATCGGAGCTTCTGTTCACCGGTAATGCCCTCAATTTCGGAATTCCATACCATTTTTATTTTGGGATGAGTCAGCACGGCCTTCTGCAGAACTTCGCTGCCGCGTAGCTGGTCACGCCGGTGGATAATAAAGACACCTTTGGCATGTTCTGCCAGCTCCAGTGCATCGGAAAGAGCAGTATCTCCGCCGCCTACGACGGCCACGATCATATTTTTAAAAAGGAAACCATCACAGGTGGCACAATATGAAATGCCACGCCCGGTCAGTCGTTCCTCGTCGTCTATTCCCAATTTTCGATCATTGGAACCGGTGGCGACGATAACCGCTTTAGCCTGGTACTTCTCATCATCCGTCGCCACAATAAAAAGCTCGTCAGACCGTTCAATTCCGTTGACATCAGCAGTCTCCACAGTTAAACCGAAGCGGAGCGCCTGTTCATACATTTGCTGCCCCAGGTCCATGCCCGTAATGCCCAGGGGAAAACCCGGGTAGTTATCGACATGTCTGGCATTGACGATCTTGCCGCCAAACATACCACGTTCGAGTAAGACCGTTTTCAATCCATACCTGGAGGCATACAGACCGGCTGTCAGACCGGCCGGTCCACCACCTAAAATAACAACTTCATATTCCTGCATTATTGCCACCTCCCTATGGAATCATTAGACATAATATTATTTGCGGCTATGATATTTTTGATAGACCTCTTTCAAGTGTTTGTTCGTAACATGAGTGTAAACCTGGGTTGTTCGAATACTTTCATGACCGAGCATTTCCTGCACTGAACGCAGGTCGGCGCCGCCGATAAGCAGATCCGTGGCAAAAGAATGCCTCAATGTATGGGGATGTGCATCAACGGGCAGGCCGGCTTTTTTCGAATACTTCTTCATCATTTTTTGGACGGCGCGAACAGGAAATCGCATACTTTCGCCTGATTTGTCGGTTGTTTTTCGGCCACCGTATCGTATAAACAGCGGTTTAAAACCATCCTTCCGCACTTTCAGATACCGGGAAATCCATTCGCAAGCTGCTTCGGAAAGGAATACAACACGTACCTTGCCGCCTTTGCCTTTCACTGCAAATTCTTTCGTTTTTGTGTTGATCTGATCTCGGTTTAGTTTAACCAGTTCCGAAACTCGTAGCCCGGTACTAAAAAAGGTTTCCAATATTGCTTTGTCGCGCAGACCTTTAATATCAGATATTTGGGGACTATTTAACAACATGTTAACTTGTTCTTGTCTCAGAAAACTGATCATACGGGGCCTTGACTTAGGAAGATCAATTTTTTCAGGATTTAAAGTGGAAATATCCCTCTTAACGGTAAGGTAACGCAAGAAAGAACGAATGGCGACTATATGGTAGGTTTGGGTATTTTTATTAAGTGGTTTTCCATTAGCATTCTTTAAGTACGCAAGATATATCCGAAATTGCCGGATCAAGTCCTGATTGATGCTAGTAGGCGATAGAGGTAAAAAACTGCCCTCCATCCAGCAAATAAATCTGGTCAGATAATGTTTGTACTGGCGGATTGTAAGTGGTGATAGCGACTTTTCAACAATCAGATATTGGAGGAACTCGTCAAGCAGAGTGTTAAGATCGCTTGAATGTGCCGTATTCATAAATCAATTATACCAAAATCTGTTTAAAGGGCGTAAAAGTGCCAATTTACGCCCTTATTGCTATTAGTCATTTATTTTATCAAGCGGTTCGATTCTATTAAGACATTCATTCTCAAATTCATTCATGCAAATACATTTCATATTCTGGGTCAATAGTAGTTTCTTTTTACGATTGATTATTTTGTCAATTTGCGACTGCTTGAATTCAGCTCCTGTGATAACAAAAAACAATTTATAGGGGAAATCTCCAAACCTCTTTAATTTTGGATTTAGATTACCGAGAACCCCGTGCAGCGTATAGGTATTAAATACTTCCACCGCAAAATTCTCTTTAGCAAATACAAAGAAATCAACGCGATTCCTCCCTTCCCCATATCGTTTTTCCTCGTGCACACAGATTTCGCCAAATCGATTCCTTAGCATTTTTCCTACGTCGCGTTCACTATTGGTCGCTAGTTTGTTTACTTGTACCCCTATTCCCTTTCTATGTATACCCTCACTATAATTCGAGTTTTCTATCCCAAGTGACAGCCTCAATTTTGGCAATCCCCCAAATTTGCGTTGTATCTGCCTGGATATACATAGGTATGGACAGGCATCAATCTCTAAGGCACTTGGATAATGACCATTCTCTTGCAAAAACCTCCCAAAGCCCTGTTTTAATAATGCGGTTGTCCATATTGCTTGTTTGGTTTTTCTCGGCATCAAAGATACTCTGCGATTTTCTCGAGCAACTGGTCTAGATTCCAGTTTTTCATTGCCGATACCATAATGGTGGTCTCCGGCGGCGATTTGATGGAAAGCTCGATGTCATGGGCTTGTTCCAGACTTTCCACTACCATGTCCATTTTATTAATTACCGTAATTTGAGGCTTACTTTCTAGTTTAAGGTCCTTTAATATCTTGTCTACCGTGCCGCTCTGGCTGACTGCATCGGGACTTGTTATATCAACCACATGCAATAGCAGATCAGCTTCTTCAAGCTCCTCCAGGGTAGCATGAAAGGCCGCCACAATGAGAGGCGGGAGTTTATGGATAAACCCTACGGTGTCAGTTAATAGAATGGTCCGGCCATCTGCCAGGCGCAGTCTGCGGGTCACCGGGTCCAGGGTGGAAAAAAGCTTGTTTTCGGTAAGCACATCCGCTTTACTGATGGCATTCAACAGTGTACTTTTGCCGGCATTGGTGTAGCCGACCAAAGCAACCAGGGGAATATTTGATTTCTTCCTTTTCCTCCTGTACAGGTCACGGTGACGCCTAACAGCCTCAATCTGCTTCTTGATGGCCGTAATTCTGTTGCGTATCAATCTC
>JAFGLP010000123.1 GCA_016927965.1 Dehalococcoidia bacterium | reverse complement strand
TTGAAGAACTCCATATGCCCGCCCTGGTAAGAAGAAACAGCAACGGCCTGCACATCTTCCTGCAGCGCGGCTTCCACGATCTCCGAGACGGAGCGGCTGTGACCGAGATGGATGACCTCGGCCCCTCCGGCCTGAATGAGCCGCCGCATAATGTTGATAGCCGCATCATGCCCATCGAACAGGCTGGTTGCCGTAACCACCCTGACCCTGTGCTTAGACTGGTAGCGCCCCTGCTGATTTTCCGCCATGCTTGCCTCCAATTTACCGGAACACGGTTTATCTAAAACACGCTGTATCTATTTTAAGCCAAGCCTGCAGTTAAATAAACCATCACTGCATTATAGACCTGTTGGCCCGCATAAAACAGCCCTATAAAAAATCCGGCCTGCAATCTAATTGCAGCCCGGACGTTTTATCAATATTACGGTTACCGGTTATTTCATCCTGGGAAGGCCGAGGCCATACCAGGCGATGATGTTGCGCTGGATCTCGTTGGTTCCCATGGAGATGATGGGGACGAAGCAGGACTGGTACATTTCTTCCCAGACGCCGCCCATCTTGGCTGACTTCGAGTGCTTGACCTGGCCGTAAACGCCGAGCAGGTCAGTGGCAACCTGCGCCATTTTTTCCATAAGCTCGCTTGAGAATACTTTGACAGCAGCCGCATCCATCAGGCCCATCTCATTCCTGCTCTGCATATCAGCTATGCGCATGGCCAGCGTGCGAACTGCCTCAAGTCCGATAGCAAGGTCGGCAACCCGGTTCCTGATAATGGGGTCCTGGGAAAGCGGTACGCCATTGCGCTTTGTCTCGTTGCAGTATTTCACCAGTGCCTCGACACCGCTCAAGAGGCCGTAGACCAGACCCATATTGGACCTTTCAAAACCGGCCAGCACGTTGACTACGGCCCAGCCGCCGCCGTCTTTACCTACGATCTGGTTAGCCGGGATATGCACCTCATCGAGATAAACCTCATTATAAATATGCAGTCCGTTCATATAAGGAAACCCCTTGACGGTAATGCCCGGGGTCTTCATATCGCACAGCATGAAAGTAAGATTCTTATGCTTGGGGGCCTGGGGATCGGTCCTGTAAACGCCAAAAGCCCAGTCGGCCCGGTGGGCGGCCGTGTTCCATGTTTTCTGACCGTTAACAATATACTCATCGCCTTTTTTAATAGCGGTGGTGGTGAGCGCCGCCAGGTCTGAGCCTGCGTTGGGCTCACTCCACAGCTCACACCACATAGTCTCGCCGGAGGCGATACCGGGGAGGAATTTCTTTTTGACCTCATCGCTGGCCGCAGCCAGGAGCGTGGGAGCAAGCATGGCCACGCCAAATTCATCGACGCCAGGCAGGCCGTAATAGCCGACCGCTTCGCTGAAAAGTACCTTGTCCATCATATCGCCCTGTCCGCCGAACTCTGCAGGCCAGCCAAAGGCCAGCCAGCCGCGTTTGCCGAACTCGCGGGCGCAGTAGCGGTGATATTCCCATGATTCATCGTCGTTGAGTTTGCCCTCACCCCCAATAAAACACTCAGGTTTCTTATCAAACAGCTCTCCGCAGACTTTATAGAACTCTTTTCTTCTTTCTTCCTGTTGCGGGGTCAACCTGAAATCCATGAAATCACTCCTTTTATCAGTAATTGATATGGCCTTCAATCCCGGTAACGCCTGGATAACTCCAGTGAACCGATGGGCCGTTAAACAGTTAAAAATTATATCATAAAACCAGTCCTTCCACCCGGCCAATCCGGTAGATCATGATCTTTAAAAAACCGCGATCCATGCGTATTATAATTATAGAGACCGGACAAATTCATAGACGGAATTAAGGAGGATGCAGCATGGACATGCGAGAACGCAGGATAAAAGCCGGTGACCCAGCCCCCACCTTCGAACTGAAGAACCAGAACGGCAATGACTTCAAATCAGGGGATCTGCGGGGTAAACGCCTTTTATTGTCTTTCCACCCGCTGGCCTGGACAGAGGTATGCGCCCAGCAGATGCAATCGCTGGAAAAATATTTCGATATATTCGAATCGTCCAATACGATCCCCGTGGGGCTGAGCGTGGACGCAGTGCCCTGCAAGAAAGCCTGGGCAGGCAACCTGGACATCCGGAAAACACAGCTCCTGGCTGACTTCTGGCCCCATGGTGAAGTAGCCACGCTATTCGATATATTCCGTGAAAAGAACGGGTTCTCCGAACGCGCCAACATAATTATCGATGAAAAAGGGAAAGTAGCCTTTTTCAAGACCTACCCGCTCAGCCAGCTACCCGACATAAACGAGATAATCGATTTTATACGGCAACTGAAATGAGCCCATTTGAACATCATTCCCGTTCGTGTCAAAATATCACCTGCATGGTATTAAAGGACCTTCTATGAAAAAAATAACGGCTGCTCTTTTATCTGCACTGGCGCTTACAGCGTGCGCGGAGATCCCCGCAACGCAGCAGGTTATAGCTCCTCCATCTTCAACCCCACCCGTTTCCTCCAGCCACCAGACCACAGCTTCGCTGACGCCCGATATAGTGAAGTTCGAAGCCCTGCCGTCCACTATCCAGGCCGGCAGTCAGTCCATGCTACAATGGGAGGTAACCAACGCCACCTCCGTCAACATGGATCATGAAATAGGCCCGGTCCCGACCAGAGGCAACTGGCAGGTATCGCCCGGCACTACCACGACCTATACTCTCTCCGCTACCAACAAGCACGGCACTTCCACTGCCACAGCGCAGGTGATAGTGCAGGGCAGCCTTGCTGTGGCTACAGCAGCTTCCTTCAACCTGCCGGTGGTAGAGGTATTTAAAGTGGAACCGGCCAATATCGGGCCGGAACAAACGGCCGTACTTTCGTGGGAAGTGACTAACTCATTCGATGTAGAAATCAGCCCGGGTTTCAGCATCATACCACCCAAAGGATCGGGAGAGGTCAGCCCGGCTTTTACCACCACTTACAAGCTGACGACCACCAATGAAAACGGGACACTCATCGCCACGACAACCCTGACGGTCTCCGGTTCGCCGCCCAACGAGGAAACACCTGTAATAAAGTCCTTTACGGCCACGCCCTGCGTCATACAGCGAGGCGGTTCCTGCATACTGTCCTGGCAATCTATTGAAGGATCGTCAGCATCCATCGACAACGGCATAGGCATAGTGAGCGGCTCCGGGACCACACAGGTCTCCCCCGTTAAGACTACAACCTATATGATGACGGTCACCAACCCGCGGGGTGCACAGTTCCAGACCGTAACCGTTAATGTCAGGTGATTTCACTGTACGGCATACATCACGGTTTGCCATGAGATCACCACGTCGCTTCGCTCCTCATGATGACATGTTTGCAGGCATCAAGCAGTCCTGCCGATTTCCCTTACAGCTTCAAAACCTTTATTGGCGTCGGCGAAGATGTCCATCCGGTCCGAACGGAAGGTGCGGCGGTGCTGCCTCTGCCTGATCCAGTCGTCATAGTTGGCCAGCTTCATATAACGGACTCTACCCTGAGAGTCCGTTACCCTGGGACGTTCCAGCTTGCCGCCCAGCTTGAGTAGTCCCTTTTCCAATGGAGGATCACGCCCGGGATCATAATCCACCCATTTGCCCAGCCATACCTCGCAGTCCACGTGGTCGCGCTCCTCGCCCAGGTTACCCATGCGGCTGGTATGGGAAGACATCTTCTCAAGCTTCGACCACAGCACAGTATCGGCCTTGATGCGGTAGATGCGGTAGCGGGCCGGGATGCCCACCGAGCGCAGCAGGGCTATCAGCAGATTGGTCTTGCCCGAGCACATGCCCCAGCCCTTT
>JAFGLP010000122.1 GCA_016927965.1 Dehalococcoidia bacterium | reverse complement strand
TATCCTATATTGACATATTTAATCAATATTGACAGAGTTGATATAATTATTTCGTACATAAAATATTTACTATGCAAACTAAATATCTGCCTGGTCGTATCCAGTCAGTGGATTGTAGAAGTAAAGGGGACCAGCTATGGATAAATTGATTTATGAACAATTGGTGGATGCAGTAGCAAGGAGAGGCGGGGGGTTCCCGGCCATTAAATGCCGGGAACTATATGAGATGCTGGATTTAATGTTTACCGAGGAAGATGCCCGGATAGCGGTGGCTTTTCCTGATAAACCTGTGACGGCGGATGAAATGGCCGTTATTTTAAAGATTGACACGGAGGCGGCGCGCCGGCATTTGGAAGGGATGGCCCAAAAGGGCTTGCTGTTTGCCGGTGAATACTCGGGTGTACGGATTTACACGATGTTTCCTCTCATCCCAGGCAGTATCGAGAACCAGTTGCTCACAGGCGCGACCGATGACCGGGCAAAAAAGATGGCGCGTCTTTGCATGGATTATATTGAGTTTATCAAGCAGGCCGGGATTTCAGATCCATCCATATTGCCGCGGGTCGCTTTTGCCCGAGTACTTACTGTGGATAAAGATATCCCGTCGGATGTTTCTGTGCAGCCTTATGACAGGATACTGCAATATGTTGATAAGGCTGAATATATCACGCAGGTTGTTTGCCACTGCCGCCATATGTATGAGCTGCTGGGTGATAAATGCGACAAGCCCAAAGATGTCTGCCTTTCAGTCGGGCCGGGAGCGCATTTTATGGCTGAATACGGGCTGGGAAGAGCTATATCAAGGGAAGAGGCCCGTAAAATACTGCAGCGCTCTGAGGACGCGGGCCTGGTACATATCGCCAGCAATACAGGTAAATACCTGGACTTTATCTGCAATTGCTGTTCCTGCCACTGCGATAATATCAGGAGTATGAAAAAGGCCGGGGACGTCAGAATACTGGCAGAGATCTCCGGCTTTATTTCACAGGTGGATGCCGGTGAATGTATCGGCTGCGGCGATTGTATCGCCAGGTGTCCGATGGATGCTTTGTCAATGAAAGAAGAAATTGCCTGCCTTGAAGTCAAGCGCTGTATCGGCTGCGGCCTGTGTGTCAGCGTTTGCCCTTCCGGTGCCATCAGTTTAAAGAACAGGGAGAATGCCCCGGTGCCATATGCCGATTCACATAAATTGAACCAGGCTATCGTTGAATCGATTAACAAACCTGACTGAATTAAAAACTGGAGTTAAGTTTTTATCAAATAATATCTTTAAGGGAGTATAGAGAAATGGGTTTAATGACGGCTGAACAGTTCAAAGAGAGTATTCGTGATGACAGGGTGGTATATATCTGTGGAGAAAGGGTCAAGGATGTCACCGCTGATCCGATTTTAAAGGTGTGCGTTGATACGGCGGCCATAGATTATGAAATGGCTGAGATGCCGCAATATAAAGAACTGGCCACGGTCAAAGATCCCGAAACGGGAGAAATGATCAGCCGCTATTATTATGAGCCAAAGACCGGGGAAGACCTGCTGAAAAGACATGAATTGATGGTGGAAGGCACCAGGCTGGCCTACGGGTTTACCACGCCTTTTACGCATGATATCGCTGCGGATGTGATGAATGCGGTAAACATTACGGCCAATATTATCGGCAACAAGGAATATATCGACCGGGCCAACAAGTATCGCAAATACCTCCAGAAAAAGGACCTGGCGGTAGCCTCTGCAGTAACAGACGTCAAGGGCAACCGCCTGCTGCGCCCGTCTTCTGCCCAGCAGGCCCATCCCGATTACTATGTGCATGTTGTTTCCAAAGACACCAAAGGCATCATCGTGCGAGGGGCCAAGATGCATATCAGCGGAGCGCCCTATTTTAACGAGATGTTCGTCATATCGGGCCGTAATATGTCGAAGGATGATAAGGACTATGCTCTGGCCTTTGCTATCCCCGTTAACACTAAAGGGGTAATACAGATCTGTCATCCCCTGGATGTAGGCACCAGCCCGCTGGATTTCCCCGGACCGATGACCAACCATACTGACTCGCTGGTGGTCTTTGATGATGTGTTTGTCCCCTGGGAACGTGTATTTATGTGTGGTGAATGGGAGCATACCATGACGCTGGTATACAATTTTGCCTTCTTCCACAGGCATACTTCCATCAGCTACCGTATTCCCATGTCCGAACTGCAGCTGGGTGTGGCACAGGCCATGGCTGAATACAACGGCACTACGAGTGTTCCGCATATAAAAGAGCGCCTGGTGGAGCTGACTATGTATCTTGATACGCTCAAATCACTGGCCCGGGCAGCCTGCATGGATTACGTCATGCACGGCGGAGTGGCTGTCCCCAACCCGGCTATTACCAATACGGCCAAATATAACATGGCCGATAATTATCATAACTGCATTAAAGCCGTACAGGATATAGCCGGAGGTATACTGGCAACCGGTCCGACCTACAAGGATTTTGTTAATTCAGAGATAGGTAAATACATTGATAAATACCTGGGTGGAGTAGCCGGCATACCTACTGAAAACCGGCTGAGAATGCTCCAGTTGATCAGGCGTACCATGAACCAGGATAGAGAAGTGCTGGTCATTCACGGTGAAGGTTCATTGCAGGCAGAGAGGATGACCATACTTGCCGAAAAGAAGGCGGAAATTGCAAAATATAAGAAATTTGCTGAAGAGGCGGCCGGTATCAAGCCGTAAACCCGTGCACGGGCATATCAGTTTAGAAAAAAGGTGCGGAACGGATGGATATTGATCTTTCTTCACATGTGGCACTGGTTACCGGGGCAGCCCATGGCATAGGCAAAACCATCGCCCTGGCCCTGGCTGGAGCGGGAGCAGATGTTGCTGTCAATGATATCAGCGACGGTGTTAATGCGCTGGCTGATGAGATCATCGGTATGGGCAGGAAATCGGTTGCCGCTGTTTTCAATATAGCTGATAAGGAAGCAGTCAACCGGGGAACGGATCAGGTCTGGAAAGAGCTGGGGCGAATAGATATACTGGTCAACAATGCTGGCATAACAGATAACCGGGCTCCGGTAGCAAAAATGACTGGAGCAAAATGGGACTGGGAGATGGGCGTAAACCTGGTCGGGGCCTTCAACTGCACTGCGTCTGTATTACCCGGTATGGCGGCTTCAGGATGGGGACGGATTGTCATGATCTCCTCGTTGGGTGCGCTGGGCATTCATCGCCAGGCCTGTTATGCGGCCAGCAAGGCGGGCCTGTCCGGACTGGCCAGGACCGTAGCGCTGGAGCATTCCAGGGATGGGATTACCTGCAATCTAATAATGTGCGGGCTTATAGGTACTTCCAAGGTAAATAACCTGCCTGCGGAAGTGCTCAGGTTGAGGACCAATATGATACCTGTCGGCAGGATAGGAAAACCCGAAGAAGTCGCTGCATTGACGGTATTTCTCTCCTCTCAGCAGGCTGCTTATATAACCGGTGAAGAGATTTGCCTTGATGGCGGAGCTCATATCCCTGCGGTCTCATACGGGGCCAGGGACCTGGGCTATACTCCTTAATGTTTTAACCGGTCCGGAATTCGGTATAAAATTAACGGCCAGTGACTGCTTGTTTTAAGAGTCCGGGAGATTTGCAGTTATGATACGTAAAGTATGCGTTATAGGTGCGGGTACGCTGGGCAATGGTATTGCCCAGGTGTCGACCCAGGCAGGCTACCGGACATCCCTGGTGGATGTTGATAATGTGGCGCTTGAACGTGCTATGAAATCAATCCGTGCCGGTCTTGATAAGTTTGTGAGAAAAGGCCGCTATCAGCAGAGTGATATTGACGCAATGCTGGATAGAATAACAATCTCTACCGACCTTGCCGCGCAGGCGTCTGATGCCGACTACGTAATCGAAGCGGTTTTTGAGCGGATCGAAATAAAGCTGGACGTGTTCCGGAAACTGGATGCAATCTGTCCTCCCCATGCAATATTGTCTTCCAATACTTCCGGCCTGCCCATCGGTCTGATCGGTTCTGTAACCGGCCGACCGGGGCAAATCATAGGGATGCATTTCATGTACCCGGTGCCCGTCATGCCAGCCATCGAGGTTATCAAAACGCTGCTGACTTCCGAAGACACGGTCAGGCAGAGCATTGAATTTGCGCATTCTATCGGGAAAGAGGCGATCGTGGTTAAAGACTCTCCCGGATTCGTATTGAACAGGGTGCTGGCACTGGTTATCAATGAGGCGGCTAAAATGTTGGAAGAAGGTCTGGCAGGAATTGAGGATATCGATAAAATGATGAAGCTGGGCTTGAGCTGGCCGATCGGACCGCTGGAACTGGTGGATATAACAGGCATAGACGTGGCTGTTGATACGCTGGAAGGGATTTACCGGCAGACCGGCTGGGAGAGATACAAGCCGGCGCGGATATTGAATCGTATGGTAGAGATCGGTTATACCGGCAGGAAGGCCGGTAAAGGGCTTTATACGCTGTATGCCAATCTGAAGTGAATTTATATAAGTTACTGGATCAGGAGGAAATATTAATGCTTTTACCAATGTTTGATTTGCACGGAAAGACGGCGATAGTTACGGGAGGTTACAGCGGGATCGGCCGCGGCATTGCGGAGGGACTGGCTGAAGTAGGCGCCGATATCGTTATCTGCGCCCGGAATTTCGCTAAATGCCGGGAAGCTGCTGACGAGATAGCTAAAACGGGTGTTAAAACTATGGCTGTAAAATGCGACGTTTCCAAAAGTGCGGAAGTGGACGAGGTTGTCCGCCAGACGGTGGAGAAGTTCGGCAAGATTGATATCCTGGTAAACAATGCGGGTATTACCGGCGCCGCCAAGGCCATGGTGGATATTACCGACGAAGAGTGGCATCACACCATTGCCGTCAACCTGGACGGCATGTTTTATTTCTGCCGAGCTGCCGGCAGGGTTATGATCAAGCAGAACCACGGCAAGATCATCAATGTTACTTCGGGAGCGTCTTTTAAAGGGTTGAAGAATGCCTCGGATTACAATGCCAGCAAAGCCGGCGGCTTGCTTTTAACCAGGACGATAGCTATGGAGCTGGTCAGGTATAACATCCATGTAAACCTGATTGCGCCGGGTTTTTTTGCTACCAACCTTAACAAAGAGCTGCTGGACAGGGTGGCGGAAAATGCCAAAAAATTAATACCGGTCGGCCGGATGGGTACGCAGGAAGATATCAAGGGGCTGGCGGTCTTCCTGGCTTCTGCTGCCAGCAATTTTGTCACC
>JAFGLP010000121.1 GCA_016927965.1 Dehalococcoidia bacterium | reverse complement strand
TTAAAAGAAGCATAATGGTCATCTGTATAATAATATTTTCCATCAGCGCCGCTTACTATACGACGTGCTCCCCGGTCTGAGGCACCAGGGGTTTCCACTGTGTATTCCCGGTAATAACCATCGGATTGCTCCGGTAACAGACCTTCGTAGTTATGAAAAACGGAGCCGTCTTTTTCATAGGGGAAGGGACCGCCGCTTTGAATCAATCCCAGAGTGATAACAGCTTCAGACGGAAGGTCGTCAATATCGATTGTTTCAATACCTGATTGTGAAGACGGCGAAGTGGCCGTAAGAGCATTTTTCCCGTTTAACCAGCTGCAGCCGCCTATACCGATAATCAGACAAAACGCTATCAAAATCGCAATGACTATTCTTATGATATTCCGGGTTAATCTCATAAAATCAACCTGTCTATTATCAGCAGTACGGTAATATATATTTACCAGGCAGGTGTCAACTTATCATCATTTCCCTGCCAGTAAGGCAGCCAACCGAGTGCCAGGATTTTAATGGAGATGTTTGCCTTTGTCGGCCGCAAAGATATCTTATCCAGTTCCCCCGTTAACATATCCATTTTTGTTTCCAGCGCCGCTGAGTCAGCCTTAAAATCGGCATCCAGTTGCTCAAGTCGGGCTTTTACGGATTCGACGGTATCCGTTGCTTGTTTAATGTCCTGAGCTTCTTTCCTGGAACGGCTGACACCACCTATGGTTGATTTAGCCCTGCTTATATTCCCTGTACTGAGCACCTTGCGTCCTAAAAAACCGCCTAGGATTGTTGAACCAAAAGATAAAGCGGTCTGCATTTTTTGTTGTTTAGCCTGCTCTTTTTCACGTTCTACCGCCGCCTCAGCACGCCGCAAACGCTCCTGAAGGCTGGTAAATTTGGGAGCGTATTTCATCCTCAGTTTTTCACCGGCTTCATCTCGATGTTCCCGTGCTTGTTGTTGTAATCTTATACGGAAATCACGTTCCGATTCATTAACCTTGGAGAATTCCTTCAGAGCAGGGCTTTTCCATACTTCCAGTTTCTGCATTCTGTAAAGCCAACCGGAAAACTCCTTATTCCAAAAGGAGTAACTTTCACCTTTCATAGCAATCGACGGTAAATCAGCGTAAACGGCTGCATTGACCGGCGTTTGTTCAAGGTCGTTCATATCGAAATCGACTTCAATCGCAGTGTCCCAATCAACAGCTATAGGATTGTCCGTCACAGGCACCCTGTAATTTACATCCCTGATATGGTTAATGCCGGTTTTTGTATCCGCAAAGTGAACACTGCCGGCGGCTATCAATTCGGGCCGGTAAAACAGGGTTTGCCCCGCCGGCTCCCTGCCGCGAACCGGTACAAAATATTGCGTTACTTTGGGTGGCAATATCGGCCGTAATCCTGACTTGGTACCGAAGGTAGCGACATTTGACGTCGCATTGGCAGCAGGAGCCGTTGTAGAAACTGTTGATGGACGCTCTACATCAATTGATTGGCCGGCAGCTTTAACCGGATCCATTAATAGTTTAATTTGGCTGCGTGTCAGAGGCCCTCTGAGATACGACATAGCCCAGCGTGTTTCAAAGACGACAGGAGAGTCATCGTGAACATTATTCATCAGAAAAACACGCTTGCCTAATCCTGCCATAATTTTTTCCATTTCCCCACGGTCCCATTTCATACCGGTAGTTGCAGCCACACCTTCCAGCCCTTCGATTACCCTTGCCTTGTCTCTTTCCGTTTGCAATCTGCCAATGAACCAGGTGCCGGTGTTGGATAAACCTTTATAATCCAGGTCGACCGGATTTTGTGTAGCCAGTAAAATACCGACACCGAAAGCCCTGGCCTGTTTCAATAAGGTCAGCAAAGGAGTTTTAGACGGGGGGTTGGCAATCGGAGGAAAGAATCCGAATATCTCATCCATATAAACAATGGCGCGCAGGCTGGTTGTGCCCGATAAAGTCCGCATCCATCCCAGTACCTGGTTTAATAACAGGGAAACGAAGAACATGCGTTCGGCATCACTCAGGTGAGCAATTGAAAAAATCGAGATTTTAGGCTTACCTTGCGGAGTATAAAGTATTGAATTGATATCCAGCGCTTCCCCTTCCAGCCAGTTGTTGAAACCGGGCGCCGCCAGCAAATTATTTAAAGCCAGCGCCAGCTCGAATCTTTCCTTTGCAGGATAGAAAGAATCCAAATCCATAACACCAATACGATTAAAGGGAGGAGTCTGGATTTGTTGTATCAGTTTAGATATATCCGTATTCTGCCGGTTTTTCCAGGCTATATTCAAAAGAGAAGATATCAGAATATGCTCCCGGCTTTTGATGGGGTCTGCATCAATACCTATTATCCCCAGCAAGCTGGTAGCGGTAGTATTGATGCGCTCCCCCAGTAACTCCTCGTCCTCGATTATTTCCTGTGGTGGCGCATCGAAAGATTTCATTATCGAAACCGGTATTCCCGAACTGCTGCCCGGCGTATAGATTACGGTATTCGTTGACTGTCGTAATCTACGAATACGCTCTCCGTCTTCACCCCAGGAAGCCAGCCCATTCTTCCACAGGCTTGCCTGCTTAGCGGCATATTCTTCAACCGTTAACCCCTTTTTACGGGCATCCTCTTCGTTTACCCAGGGCAGGAAATCCTCCATTTTCAAGTCCGGAAAAGTAAGTAACAGATTACTCAAATCGCCCTTGGGGTCTATGGCAATAGCCGGTATATTGTCCAAAGCGGCTTCTTCCAACAATGAAATACAGAGGCCGGTTTTACCGCTGCCTGTCATTCCGACACAGACACCATGGGTAACCAGGTCTTTGGAATCGTATAATAGTAATCCTCCCGAAGATTGCTTTTTTGTTAGATCATATTCTCTTCCCAGATAAAAAACTCCGAGTTTCTCATAGTCTTCCATTTAACGCCTCCGCTCCGGTTTATTAGATGTATAAGACCTTCTACAATAAAGATAAGTTATGTTAACACCCGCAAAGTATTGTTGTCTATTACTTTTTCATCAATAAATACCAAAAATATATATCAATTAGACGAACAAACTATTGACTTTGTTATATATATGGTTTTTAATTTACGGTAGTTTTATTCGTACTTTACAAATTTTCTTTTCAGGGAGGGTTAATATGAAAAGAGTAATTTCGGGATTGATAGTATGCGCTCTACTAGCTGTCATTCCGGTTCTTTCCGCCTGCAGCGGCGGAGGTGGGACAACAACCGGCTCTACCACCTCTCAGTCTGCTGCACCGACCACTTCATCAACTACTTCAACAACTACATCTTTAACAAGCAGTTCGACAACCTCCGAAACGACTTCGGCATCTTCAACGACAACTACTTCCAGCACATCGATGCCGGCAACTACGACCTCTTCAACTTCGACAACATCGTCCACAACAGATGAAAGCCTTGCGGACATATTGGGCAATTTTTCACAAATAGACTCTGTCTACTACGAGATGGAAACGACTGTTACCGGTATGCCAACCGAAATAAGTAAAGTTTGGATTAAGGGAAGTAAAATGAAGACGGAAACGGATGCCGGCGGAGAGAAGATTATTACTATTTTAGACAACGCTGCTCAAACCATG
>JAFGLP010000120.1 GCA_016927965.1 Dehalococcoidia bacterium | reverse complement strand
ATTATATTAAGTACAAGTTGATCAGGGCTAGAGATGATTATATGAAATATTACGGGTTGTCCCCGGTATCTATAACGGTGCCTACCGATTATTATAATGAGACCGGGTATAAAGCTATCGCAGATGCCGGGTTCAAGGTCTTTTCAACACAGATGTTAATTGAGCCGCATCCTTCAAATCAGCCGGTAGACTATTATGGCCGTAGAGACATGGATGGCCTGTACAGGATCCCCACTGGAGAGGATGTCTGCCTATGGGACAAAGCAGCGGACAGATTTGATGAGGTAATTGACATATCAAAGATGTCGGATATGGAGTCTAACTGTAAGAACTATAAAAACGTTCCCGGGTTGGCTCCTCACAGCGTTTTCCACTACAGTATTTGCTCAGTTCTTAGTATTCTCGACGTAGCAGCTATAGGAATCCATCCCAGCGCTTTTGTGGATCAAGCTGGTAAACCTGATGGGGAAAGGCTCCAGAAGCTGGATGCCATTGTGAAATGGGCCAAAAGCATGGGGACCATCACCACATTTGAGCAGTGGTATAATTATACTTCCAGCAAGCAATTACAGTAATGATCTGAAGCTGGTATAATAGGTCTTCGCAACGCCTGCAAATCAGGAAAAAATACCAGCCGGATTGGCGTCGTGGTTTACATAGTGTATAATACATACAAGTACAAGTTTAGGTTATTCACATACTTCACATAATCACATCAGATTTATCTCAAGTTAATGGATGGCCCAACCTGGCTAATAAATTATTAAAAGAGGTCATTCATTGAGTTTCTACAATTTCAATCTCGAATCTAGCGTCATGGCTGGCGTGGAAGAGTTCGGCTATGATATTCCAACTCCAATCCAGGAGCAGTCGATCCCGCTTATTATGCAGGGGCGCGATTTAATAGGCCTTGCGCAGACCGGCACTGGTAAAACAGCAGCTTTCGTGCTGCCGGTACTTCATCGTCTTCTCCAGCTTCCCAGAGGCAGGATAGGAGTCCTTGTCATTTCTCCGACACGTGAACTGGCTGAGCAAACATGCGAGGTCTTTGATGATTTGGGGAAGAAAACAAATTTAAAAAGCATTGCCGTTTACGGCGGAGTAGGAATGGATCAGCAGGTACGCCGGCTGCGCAGCGGTGTTGAAATCGCAGTAGCCTGCCCGGGACGTCTGCTCGATCATATCTGGAAGAGTACCATCGACCTGTCCAATCTTGATATGCTGGTGATTGACGAGGCGGACCGTATGTTCGATATGGGTTTCCTGCCTGATATAAAGAGCATTTTGAAATGTATTATGCAGCGGCGTCAGACTCTATTGTTCTCTGCCACCATGCCTAATGACATAAAGAAGCTTATTAACGAAATCCTGCGCAATCCTGTAACAGTGCAGATTGGCCGGTCAGCGCCGGCTGTCACGGTATCGCATGCTTTATACCCTGTCAAACAGCACCTGAAAACGTCATTACTGATAGAATTCCTCAAGCGCAATGAAACTGAATCGGTACTGGTATTTACACGTACCAAGCACCGAACCGACAGGGTAGCCATGCAGCTAAGACGTGCCGGATTCAAGGCAGCTCCTATTCATGGGGACCTGGCCCAGAACAGGCGAATTGCGACCCTTGATGGGTTCCGCTCGGGGTCCATTAAAGTTTTGGTTGCCACTGATATAGCTGCCCGTGGAATTGATGTTGCGGGCATATCTCATGTCATCAACTATGATATGCCAGACAGCACAGATTCATATACACACCGGATCGGCCGCACAGGCAGGGTTGATCAAAAAGGCGATGCTTTGACGTTTGTTACCCGTGAAGACGCCGGGCTTATACGTGAAATCGAAAATCTTCTTAAAACGTCTCTTGAACGCAAGACGCTGGAAGGATTTAATTACGTAGCCCCTGAACCGGTGATGCCAGGCAAGCCTGTAGACAGAGTCACTAATGGCCGTCGTCCA
Organism: Dehalococcoidia bacterium; assembly: GCA_016927965.1. Next base: position 26,146 of record JAFGLP010000120.1, on the reverse strand, counting down.
TACAGACGGCCGGTTAGAAGCCGCTAGCCGGCTAAGCTGACCACATAAAGGAGCTGCTTTTTTGTAGCTCCTTTATTTTTTTACGATATACCTCTCATCTTGACGTGTACAAAGGCCCATGATAAATTGCACGGTAATGGGTTGTACCATCCCTTACTTTAGAGTGATAAAGGCAGGCAAATGGAAATAGAGGTTTTGAGCAACGCGCAAACCCGCATGCAGTTGACTGAGGAGATCACTCAACTCAAGAAGCGGATCGTGGAATTGGGGGCTGTTCGGGAAAAGCGGAAGAATGATTCGGACTATTTCAATGGGAGGCTACCCTCAGGGATTGAAGAGTGAGTAGATTCCTCTGGAACCCAAAATAATTGCTGTAGCTGAAGCTTATGACGATATGGTGATACCACGCCCTTACCGGCAACAGGTTTCTTCCAGGGAAGCGGTTGTAGAATTAATAAAGCAATCGGGAAGCCAATTCGATACTGCTGTTGTCAAAGCTTTTATAAAAGCCATGGCTTCTGCTCAACGTAAAGCCTAGAGGCTATATTGTTTGAACCTGCTTATCTATTCCCCAAGGCGAATTACGTTGTTAGCCTTTAAGCCTACGGTGCAACCGCGTGTATCGAAGACCAGCTTCGACGCCTTTGCGATAACATTCAGATCATAACAAGTATGGTCGGTGAGTATGACAACACAATCGTAAGTCCCCAGTGTTTTCTTATCGAATTTGATTGATTTCATACGCACGCCGTTTTCCTTTATTTCAGCAATATAAGGATCGTTATAGCTCACCCGTGCCTTTCTCTCGACTAGCAGCTCAATCACACGCAACGCAGGGGATTCCCTGACATCCTCGATATCTTTTTTATAAGCGACTCCTAAACAGAGTATCTTCGCCCCTTTTACACTCCTATTACTGTCGTTAAGAACTCCGCAGATCCTCTGAACTATATATTCCGGCATGGTCTCATTGATTTCTGCAGCAAGCTCAATAAAACGGGTGTGGAAAAAGTATTCCCTGGCTTTGCTGGCCAGGTAGTAAGGATCAAGAGGTATGCAATGACCACCCACGCCGGGGCCGGGATAAAAAGGCATATAGCCGAACGGCTTGCTGGAAGCAGCTTTGATGACTTCCCACACATTTACATTCATCTTTTCACATAATTTGGCCAGGTCATTGACCAGGGCGATATTCACACTTCGGAAAACATTCTCGAAGACTTTGTCCATCTCTGCTACTTCGGGTGAGGAAACTTCTATGACCTTGTCTGATACATGCCTGTAAAGCATGGCTGCGAATTTGGTCGATTTGGGCTCCATGCCGCCTACAACCTTGGGGGTATTCCTGATAGTAAAATTGCGGCTGCCGGGATCTATCCTTTCCGGTGAGAAAGTCAGAAAATAGTCTACCCCGACCTTAAGGCCGGTTAATTCAAGCAGCGGCAGGACCACTTCCCGTGTGGTCCCCGGATAAGTTGTGCTCTCCAGTATTATCAGATGTCCCAGGCGCAGATAACGGGCGATCTCGTTAGTAGCGCTAACTATATATGTCATGTCAGGCTCTTTGGTTCTGGTGAGAGGGGTTGGTACGCAGATAATAATGATGTCTACCCTGCGCATGGCCGAAGGGCTTACAGTTGCTTTTAGTTTACCGCTGGCAACGGTCTTTTTAAGACGCGGGGATTCGATATCGAGCAGATAGGAAACGCCCCTGCTTATCTTGTTGATGCGTGTTTTATCGGAATCCATGCCTGTTACACTGAACCCGGCTTCTACAAAAGCCAGCGCCAGCGGCAGACCCACATATCCCAATCCCACTATGCCTATTTCGGCTGATTTGTCTTTTATCTTATTCTCAAGGTTCCTTAAGTCGTTTACGGTCAATTCTGCTCGTGCCATAACTGCCCTCTTCCCTTACGATATTTTGTCTTGCATTGTTTGCTTTTGCATAGTTTAGTCGCATGCTGGCATGCTGTCAACGTATTTTACAGTCACAATAATGAGCCTGTTAGGTACATGATAGTTGAATAAAAGGTGCGCACTATTTGCTTTGAAATCATTGACATATGCTACGTATCTACTATAATGGAAATTGAATGAGTACGCAGCAAACGGGTCGGCAGAGAGAGAAATATCTTTACTTGCTTTCAGAAATTTCTGACATAGTATCCAGTTCGCTTGCGGATAAAGATATTTTCGAGGGCGTAATTTGGGAACTGAGCAATATGCTGGATGTTGATGCTTGCTGGATACAGAATTATAACCCGGTTGATAAGACGCTGGTGCTGGTTTCCCAGCGCGGCCTGCCGGATGCCGTATTGGAGGAACTAACGGCGGTTCATATTGGGCAGGGTGTGGTAGGCAGGGTTGCGCTGGAGAGAAAGGCGGTATTTTGTAATGATGTTACCCGCGATTCCAATTATGCATGGGATGTTGCAGTGAAAAATGGATTTCGTTCGTTGATAGCTGCTCCTGTCATTTCCGGCGGCAAGATGCTGGGGTTTATCGGCGGCCTTTCATCAAAATTCGAGCTTTTTACTACGGTTGACCTGAGGTTGATATCGTCCGTGAGCGCATGTATTGCCCAGGTCTGTGATCGTACTAACCCGGAAAGACAGGCTATCGAGATAAAGAAACAGCAGGATGAAATAATCCATACACAGCTATTTCTGAGTGCGCTCAGCCATGAGTTAAAAACACCCCTTACTGCGGTCATTGCATCTACCGGCCTGCTGATTGAAGAGTTGGAAGACAGCGGTGATGAGAAACTGCTGAAAATTGCACAGAATATCGCCCGCAGTGCAGTGAGCTTGCAAAACCGCTTAACCGAGCTGTTAAGCCTGGCAAGGAACAGGGATGAAGCATTTGGCATAAATAAAAAGCTGGTCGATTTCACGGGTCTTGCGGCAGGAGTTGCAGAGCAGGTATCTTCCCTGGTAAAGCAGAGAAAACAGACATTAAATCTGGAAGTGAATGAGGGTGTAAAAATCTTTGCTGATGATCAGAGGGTTGAACAGGTTTTGCTGAACTTATTATCAAATGCAATTAAGTTCACTCCTGAAGGCGGGCAGATTTATTTGAAATCGAATATAGAAGGAAACAGGCTGGTAGTGAAGGTACAGGATACGGGACAGGGTATACCCGATGAAGAAAAACAGAAGCTTTTCCGTCCGTATTACCACCTCTCTACCGATAGGGCCAGTATACCCGGACTGGGCCTGGGATTAGCCATTACCAAGCAGCTGGTCGAGCTGCACGGGGGCACAATCTGGGTACAGAGTGAGGTAGGCAAGGGCAGCACGTTCTCTTTTTCCTTGCCGTTAAATGACAGGTGAATAGGGGTAACAATAATTCGAATGGGCCATTAAAAATACTGCTTGTGGAAGATAATGCAGATATACAGGAAGCAGCACAGCTGATTTTTGAGCTGCATTGGCCGCAGGCCGGGTTGATTCAGGCGTTTGGGGGCATGGAAGCTCTGGAGCTGTGGAGGACCCTCTGTCCAGATCTGATCATACTTGATCTGGGCTTGCCTGATATTGACGGTATGAAAGTGCTTAAGGAAATAAGGCGACAGAGCGATGTGCCGGTGATTATTCTGACGGTGCGCGGCGAAGAAAGTGACAAGGTCAGGGGACTTGAGCTGGGCGCCGATGATTTCATTGTTAAACCCTTTAGCCATAAAGAGCTGCTGGCACGCATCAGGGGGGTCATGGGACGGCGCAATCACAAATTCACGGCAGATAGTACCCTGCCGTCTCCGTTAATTAGGATAGACCTGGCTGCGGGAGTAGTGATGAAAGATGATGCGCCTGTTAAGTTAACCGGTACTGAATTAAGTCTGCTTAAATGTTTAGCTACTCGCGAAGGAAGATTGCTTGCGGACGAAGATATTTTAAAAGAAATCTGGGGTAGCGAGTATACGGATTGCTCCGAATATCTTGAGGCGTATGTACGGCGTTTAAGGGATAAACTGGAAGATGATCCATTCCGTCCGAAGATATTGGTAAGGGAAAATAATGGATACAGGTTTACACAACATGTCGACTGAAAATAATGAGGTATTTACACAAATTGCCGGCTTGAATAATATGAGGAGCCTGATATGAGCCATGTGTTTTTTATGTCCAGCGATCCGGTGCTGAAAGAAAAGAACCTTGAGATTTTAAGGCAGAATGGGTTTGATGCGACAGGTGCTGCCGAGTGCCTGCAGGGTCTGGTTATGCTTGATAAAGAAGACTTTGACGTGATTGTTATTGATGATGAGTTGACGGACGCAAGCGGATATGAAGCCTGTTTGAAAGTCCGCCAGCAATCCGATACGCCTGTTATTTTACTGGGTACTGTTGCTGAGTCCGAAGTATGGTCAAGGGTGGAAGATCTGGGTTTTGACCTGTATATACGTAAACCGGTAAGTCCCAGGGAGCTGATGGCGAGAATTAAAGCGTTATTAAGGCGTCCCGTAATGGAAAAAAAGTCATTGCCGACCATGGTAACTGCTACCAAGCCTGCAGAGCCGGCTACCCCCATACAGCAGCCTGTTACCGGGGTTACGGAGCAGCCCAAAGAGCCTCCGGCGCAACAACCCGTTAAGCCCACAGCACAACAACCTCAGCCTACGCCGTCTATGGAGAAGGTTCCCGATGAGCCGCATGATCTAAAGACAGCACCACAGCTGCCATTGCAACAGCAGATTGAGGGAGAGCCGCAGGCTGTTCCAGCGAGACCCTCAGGAGCTGTGCCTGATCAATCTCAAACCGGGGCACCCCCGGTGACCCCACCCCCGGTACAGCATAGTCAAGAGCCTGTTACCAATATTCCCCTGGTGCAGCAAGCGCCGGTTAAGCAGCCGACCGTAATACCCCCCTTGGATGAAATAAGGATCCAGCCCGGGCCTGTGCATTCTTTGAATTTACCACCCATACAGCAAGCTCGGGCGCCACAACCTGCGCCGGTTACACGGCAATACAGAGAACCGCAGCCGGTGACTGTGCCTCCGCTTCAGGGACAGCAAATTCCACCGCAGTCAGGTATGTTAGCAAATGCACAACCATCAAAGCAGGCTGCTTCCCTGACAGAGGAAACTGGGATCAATGTGCTTGAAGATGCCAGGATAGTCAAGCTGGTTGATGCGCTGGTCGCGGGAAAACTTGCTGACATAACGCCTGTTATCGATTTCAACTATAAGGGGGGATATGCCTATCCCGCTGTTGATAGCCTGCTGGATACGGCAGAGCTGGAGACCGTAAATATTCTTGAGGCACTATCTAAAAGTGAAATATTAATCAAACAGCCGTATGAAAGGTTTTATGTTGATCCGGACGGATTGTTTCAGCTTGTGCCTGTCGAACACTGCCCGCGTTGCGATTCGTCCAACCTTGTGAAAGGCCAGCTTGTCGAGCATTTCTCCTGCGGTTTCGTGGGACTTGATCGTGATTTCAAGCAGGAAAGCCGTTATGTTTGTCCCAAATGCCGTAAAGACCTGCGGCTTATTGGTACTGATTACCGCAATATAGGGATTCATTACAGGTGCGGGGATTGTGCGGAAGTATTTACTACGCCGGTCATTAAGTGGCGCAATTTAAAAACACGCAGGGAATGGAATGCCGATGAGCTCAGGGAAATGGAAGTCTATTCATACCGCTTCAGCCCGGATAAAAAAGGCTGGCTTGAGTTCCAGTTGAAGCCAAAGAACCAGCTTGTGGATTTTCTCAGGCGGCAAAACTATCAGGTGCAGGAGCTTGCCCAGTTGACCGGCAAGTCAGGTGCTGTGCATACATTTGATATCCTTGCTGTCAGAGATGACATCCTGACCAAAATAAATATGGGAATTGGCATACTGGTGGCCAACACGGGCGAATCCGAAGTTGGACTGGAGGCATTGTTCAGGTTCGATACCCGCGCTTATGATACGGGCATCAATTATAAAGTTGTCATTGCCATACCCAAACTCGGCCAGGAGGCTATAAATTTTGCCAACCGGCAGATGATCCGGGCTTTTGAAGCGCGGACACTGGCTTCGGTAGTTTCTGACATAACGAGTACGCCGCATGCCAAGATATCACTGCAGAGCAGCCTTGAAGCGGATTATCATCCTGATGCGCAGGGGCAATTGGGTACGGGCAATGCTTCTGCTGTTATAGAAAGGTTCCTGCGCAGCAGAGGATATGAAGTTTATGAGAAGGCGTTGATTGTCGGCAAATCTGGTATTGAGCATGTATTCGATATATTTGCCAGGAAGGATGATAGAGTAATTGTTCCCACCCTTGCCATAGGGGTTGCCAGTAATCCCAGCGGGCAGCCTGTCGGCATGGACGAGATGGCCATGTTCGATGCCGCAGCATTTGATTCAGGAATACGCAATAAAGTATTCATCGGGATCCCTCAAATAAGCGAACAGGCCAGGCAGTTTGCTAAGCAGCAAAAAATAGATATTATCGAGCAACAGGACATGGGAAAATTGACATAAATGTCCCCTCAATATTTTATAGTTGGTGCGTTGACGGCCAGTTATCTGCCTAAGTAAATGAAGAATGCAGCGTTAATTATTGTTGCCGTATTATTTCTGGTATTACTGCTCGGCATATTTTATTTTATGCCGACCGAGTCAATCTGGATTGCACTGGGCGTACTGCTGGCGATAATTTTATATCATTTCATCTCCAGATTAATAAAGGGCAGGCAAATCAGGGAGAGAAGGCCTGCGTGGTGGCAGAATTTTAGCTCGCTGCTTATTATTTTCCTGCTTGTCTTTATACTCTTCGTTTACACCCTAAGGGATGCTGTCTCTTCGATTCTGATACACGTGCTTTTAGTTTCACTGATATTCACTATGATGATCAATTTCCTGACCGTACCCCTGGCCATTTTTCATAAATTGAGGGAAAAGAAGGAGATGGCCCGGCCGCCCAATTCGTATAAACCGCGTGTAAGCATTATCGTCCCTGCTTATAATGAAGAAAAGGTTGTGGCGCGTACGATTGAAACACTTGTTGAGGCGGATTACCCGGATAAGGAGATTATCATTGTTGATGACGGTTCCCAGGACAGCACTTATGAAGTTGCTTCCAGGTTTGCCGGTAAGGGATTGAAGGTCGTTCACAGGCCGAACGGTGGCAAATTTGCTGCATTGAATACGGGAATTGCCGTTTCCACCGGTGAAATTATTGTCACTGTTGATGCCGACAGCCTTATCGGACGTGCTGCCATCGCTGAGATTGTAAAAGGTTTTGAAAATCCCGAGGTGGCTGGCGTAGCGGGAAATCTGAAAGTATTCAACCGGGGCAAGCTGTTAACCAATCTGCAAGCCCTTGAATATATTACGCAGATTCAGGTTGTCAGGAGGGCTTTTGAAAATTTCGGTTCTCTGACGGTAGCCTCCGGTGCATTCAGTGCCTTTCGTAAGACAGCTATCGAAGAAGCGGGATATTATGATCCTGATTACCTGCTGGAAGATTTCGATATTACGATTAAATTGCTCAAGTCGCACCAGATATTGCATGGCAACAACGAGGCAGTCTGCTATACCGAGGCCCCCGAAACGCTGAGGGACATCTACAAACAGCGGTTGAGCTGGTTCCGCGGTGATTTTCAAAATTTCTGGAAGCACCGCGATACTTTTTTTAACCCGCGTTTCGGCATTATGCATAAGCTGACCTTTCCTTATATGTTAATATCCATGACGCTGGTACCGGTGGCAAGCCTGGTGGTGATAGTAACATCAATCATCATGCTGATAAACGGTGAATGGATGACACTGGTGCTGGCTTTGGGCCTTTTCACAGCTTTGCAATTCATGCTGTCTATTATCGGTGTATTGATAGCGGAAGATGATATGAAACTGGTGCTGCTGTCACCGTTGTTCATTGTGGGCTATAAGCAATTCCTCGATTTCACCATGCTTAAAGCTCTTATAGATATTATCTTAGCGGGCGGCACATATTTAAGAAGAGAAAGGGTGACGCGTATCGGCGATGTTACCAAGACGTATTCACAACGGCCGAAAGAGGCCAGTACGTTGCTGGAGAAACATCCTAAAGAATTAAAAGACCATACTGTTGCTTAGCGCTGAAAAGCAATCTGCGGAAGTGGATAGCGAATTATTCCGGCGTAATATGGAAGGGTGATATATGATCAATAGTATTTTGGACTGGTACAGGGGGCGTAAGGTTCTGGTAACCGGGGGCGCAGGTTTTATCGGGTCGCACATGGTGGAGAAACTGCTGGACCTGGGTGCTGAAGTCAGAGTAATCGATACGATGTTATGCGGTAATAAAATCGAGCATCTCGATGACCGCGATGATCTGTATGTCCATAAGCTTGATGTAATGGATTCAGCAGCAATTGCACCGTTATTTGAAGGCATAGATATAGTGTTTCACCTGGCAGCCATGGTAGGTGTCGAGGAGACGCAGGACGAACCCGTTACTTTGCTGAATGTGGAGATAGTCGGGACATCGAATGTAATAGCTCTGGCAGCGAAGAACAGAATTAAGCGCTTTGTCTTTGCATCGTCTTCCGAGGTTTACGGCGATTCGTGGGAACCCATGGTGGAGGAGGGTCCTTTTAATCCTAAGTCAAGCTATGCTCTGACCAAGCTTATTGGAGAGCACTATTGCCGGGCATACTATCAAAAGTATGGCCTCGAATATACGGCATTGCGTTACTTTAATTCCTATGGACCACGCCAGGATGACCGTTTTGTCATGTCGCGTTTTATCAACCGTGCCATGTCCGGTAAAGACTTGCTGGTTTATGGCGACGGTACGCAAACACGTGATTTTACCTTTGTGGATGATAGCGTGATAATGTCCTTGCTGGCCGGAGCTTCCGTCGCCGGTATAAATCAGGTACTGAATTTTGGCACGGGGAAGGCCGTTTCCATAAATACCCTGGCTGATATGGTATTAACTGGAATTGGTTTAAGGGGGCAAGTTAAAGTCTCCTTTATTGACTACGATAAACGGAGATCAAGGGCGATTGAGGTATTCAGCCGCATAGCCAATGTAGACAGGGCTGAGAAATTGTTGGGTTACAGGCCTGTAACTGCGCTGGAAGGCGGGATGAAAATATGCATCGACTGGTTTCTCAGTCGGCGGACCTGAGCTTCAACTATTTTTGAGAAGTTGTATAGTTATACCATTGTTCAAAGGTGGTCAGGGTGGTAATGGTTTTGCACCACTTTACAATAATATCCAGTTTATCCAGTTTAGCTTGGTTCGGTTTGCCATCTATGCCGACGAATGCGTCCGGGTGGATGCTGACCGCCGCTACGTCCAGTGTACCCAGCACTCCACACACCATGGAGCCGAAATCATTATAAACAACATTGTCCCAGGCGGCATGGTACTTGCAGTAACCTGTTATGGAAAGGATATCGCTGATATCATAGATGTCTCCCCAGGTGCAGTTTTCCCACGTGCATACATCGCTGGCTGTGGGGATCCTGTACATGCCGTTCGGGTCCTGCCATCCGAAAAAGTCGACTGTAATGACGGAGGGGTGAGGCTCCTCGGTAATGTGTGTGGCAAAAATTTTAAATCCTGCATCACTGATAGCCCTGTACCCGGTTTCATCGAAGTAATCTGTGGGAACAGTTAAAGCTACGGGTTCTATTCCGAAGTACTGTAAATATGAATCCCTGGCTTGCCTCAGCTTTAATTTAATATAAGCGTAAGTCAGGGTCTCTTCGGGAGGTGGGGTTTCTTCAGCGGCGCCGTAAAGGCTGCAGACATCGCCCTGTATGATCTGCAGTGATTCCAGGTCATGCGAAGTGTCGAACTGATAATATGTCCAGTCATAGCCATGCACGCTTATACCTATAACTCCCTGCTCAAGATATGGTTTAAGCCAGGGCATCTCATATGATTTAGTCCCGTCTACATTAGCGACGATTCCCAGGTCGATGGGAACACCGTTTTTCTCAAAGATTTTTATTATTGCTTCGACGACTTCCTCATGCCAGCCTACCGAAACATCGTCCATCCTGAATATAATGGCGGGGCCGCCGTTGTAGGGAGGCAGTACCCTTGTAATACCTGGCTTGTTGGTTGTCCATCTTGAGGTATACGAATACCAGCCTTCAAAAGTAGCTATATCACCGATTTGCTGGCATGACTGTACCAGGTTAGCGAGATTGAGCAGCTTTTCACTGTCAGGCGTATTCTCCTGATTTGCAAAGTCTTGGGGGACAATCTCAATTACGGCAATACCAAGATCACTGATGCTCCGGTTTACGTCTGTTAGCACCGTTTTAGCAGGATCAATTCTTAATGAAGGCGGTATCCTTTCGTCCGTTACGGATGTATAACTGGCAGTGCCTATAACCGGCAGGCGGAATAGCCCGTTGGTGGCTTCTTCTCCGCCCCATCCCTGAGGCTTAGAGGAAAAACTGTAATAGGGTTCGTAAGGCAAAGGAAGTATCTTGAATCCGGTATCTTGCAGTAAAGAGTAATTGACCTGGTCATAGTATTCAGGAGGGAGCAGGCAGGCAACAGGCAGGTCTCCGAAGATAAATTTCAACCTGTCTTTGGCTTGCTGTAAAGTATTTTGTAAGCTGATATAAGCCGGGTCGGTACTGGCAGTGCCGGTATCGAGCCAGTTAAGCTTGCCGCCGTTTACGCTGATGTCAATGACACCAGCATCGATATAAGGTCTCAGAAAGATTAAGTTGCTGTAGTCTCCGGTGTTTGACGGGGGCAACGCTATATCCAGCGGCGCTTCTTTTTCTGCAAATAGACGTATTATTTTATCGGTTGTTTCTTTCAGGTTATCATCACCATTGTGTGCAAGAGTAAAAATAATGGCGCCGCGGTTCCCGACGTAATCAGGTGTCTCCAGTCTCCTGGTATGAGGTTCCTGCACAGCTTGCGTGATGGTGGTGACGGCGCTGGACCCGCCGGGGAAAAACGAACATGAGGTAAAAGCCAGCAGCATAATAGACGAGAAAGCCAGGCGGGTTGCGTTTTTCATTCTGTTCTTGCGCATTGTCCAATTGTATATTAAATATTAAGTCTAAATAGGTGCCCGGTCAAAGCATACTGTATTTTGTCAATTGCCCCGGCAGTCTTATCATATATATAATGCTGAAGGAGCAAAAGATGCGTACCTCTATTTCACTGCTGATCATATATATTACCGTGTTGACTGTATCAGGTTGCATCAGTTACACATCACACATGCAGTCTACCACAATCAATGCTGAGAACGTAACTGTGCAGGGAAATGAAATGGATTTTGTCTACGGAATGAAAGGTGTGGGCATAGACCTGCCCCAATCGGATTTTGATGAAATGAAGAAAGCGGGCATTGATATCCTGGCTACAGAATGGGGCATGGAGCAGGAGGTAGAGATGGCCAGGGATTTTCTGGATAAGGCCCAGCAGGCCGGTTTAAAAGTGGTCATGGACGGCGGCTTCAGCTATACAGCCTGGGGTTTTACCGATGATGACTGGGACCGGTTGCCCAAAGGAAAATTGCCTGTCTGGCAAAAACAGCATGTACAGGAGTGGATAAGCGCGCTGAAAGACCATCCAGCCATATATGCCTGGGATATCTCCAATGAATTTGGTGAGAATCTGCCTGACGGAGCGGATATTCGCGGTTCGGGATGGCCCGCTGGCCGGATTACTATCGAACAGTTAAAGACAGCCCGGACGGATGTGCTGGCAGCAGATCCAACCAGACCTGTACATGCTCGTATGTACGAGTGGGAACGGGATAATATGCCTGACTACATAAAAGGACTTCTGGAAAACAGGATCGCCGATATTATATCGTTGAACCTTTATTCGAACTACCTTTACAAAGGAAAACTGCAATGGCCGACCGTTATGGAGGATGTGGGGGAATATTGCGTTGATGACATTAAGAGGATATCACCGGGTTCTGCCGTGTGGTTATCTATTGGGGCTTTTGAATACTCAAAGAAGTTTCAGAAGCCTTCAGTTGCCAGCCTGGAGAGGGACTTGAAACATGCTTCAGGCATACAGGATCTGGATGGGATAACATTTTTCTGCTGGGGACCGGTCAGTCAATGGGACAGCAGTTGCGACTGGTATTTGCCTGACAGCGGTGCAGACCTCTGGGCTGCTATCAAACGGCATATAGCTGAGCAAAAATAACAGTCTTTCCTACTGGACCGTGCCAAGCACAGTGCGGGCTGCGCGTTCCAACTCAGGGTCTTCCGTGAGATCAATGCATGTTTGAATATCTTCGGCAGCTTTCTGCAGGTTACCGAGGTTTTTATGAATGATACTGCGCGTGTAGTAAGCTATCGGCATATCGGGATTAATACGGATAGCCTCATTGCTGTCCTCAAGTGCACGTTCGTACATTCCCTTCTGGTTATAGCAGAAGGCGCGCCTGTCCCAGGCCTGCGCCAGCTTGGGGTTGAGCTCTATGGCTTTGTCGCAGTCGACGATGGCAAGGTCCCATTGCGCCAGGTTCACATAAGCCCAGGCCCTGGTAACATATCCAAGGGCGAACTTAGGGTTGAGGTCCACGGCTTTGCTGGCGTCCACGATCGCCAACTGATAAATATGCTTCAGGATATAGCCCCAGGCGCGCATGGTGTAGGCTTGCGGGAAGTTGGGATTGATCTCTATTGCCTTATTGCAGTCATCCATACCCATGGTCAGCCAATCTTCCGTATCATCGTAGGAATACTTTTCAAAATATGCCCAGGAACGGGTGGTATAAGCCATCGGCAGATCAGGATTTAGCTCGATGGCCCTGTTGCAGTCCTCAATGGCGGCGTCATGCCTGCCTTTCATTAAATTAGCCCATGCGCGGTTTACATAGGCCATGGCGATTTTGGGGTCCAGTTCTATGGCTTTATTGCAATCGGCGATGGCCTGCTCATAGCCTCCTGTCTGATTATATACCCACGCCCTGTTTACGTAAGCGAGGGGCAGGGTAGCATCAAGCTCTATGGCCTTATTACAGTCGGATAGCGCAAGGTCGTATTTACCTACTTCATTATATGCCCAGGCGCGGTTCATGTAGGCAATGGCGCGACCCGGTTCGATATCGATAGCTTTAGTGCAGTCTTCAATTGCTTCTTCGTAACGGCCTTTGGCATTCAGGGCCCAGGCACGGTTAATGTAAGCAAGAGAGGAACGCGGACTCAGTTCGATAGCGCGGTTGCAATCGATCAGTGCAAGGTCGTACCAGCCCTTTTCATTATAAGCTGAAGCACGTGCAATATAAGCCAGTGCGTTGCCGGGACTTAATTCAATGGCTTTATCGCAATCTGAGATGGCCTTATCATATTGGCCTACCTGGTTAAAGGCCAGGGCACGGTTGACGAATATGATGGCCTGGCGGGAGTCGCGGCTCAGCGCGGCGCTGTACTCTTCAATGGCCAGGTCGTAGTTCTTATCGGCGTAATAAGCGTTGCCTTTCTTATAATGTTCGGTCGGGGAATCGAATATAGTACAGGCTGAGAAAATAAGGGGCAGGACTAATATTCCAGCAATGGCAATGGCGACGATCAGTGCAAGGCGATTATTTAATATGTGATTATACATCTGTTACTTAGTATATGGTCATTTTATTTTTCAAACAAGCCTGTCCAGCCGGAGTATTTAAATCCTAATACCAGCCATCTTCTTCGTCGAGCAGCTCCGAGATTATCTTAGCCCCCTCTTCACTGCTGCCCCAGGTCCCGTAAACGGTGCGGGGAGCCCGGTAAAGATCGATCAATAAGCGAACCGCAGTGCGTAACTCAATCTCGTCATCAGAGGCAACGGTTATCACACGCTGGGCCATGCCTTCTATAGTGCTGTCTTCAGATGTTGCAATGGCAGTTTCCCCTGCCCCGGCGCCGTTTCCGGGGTCAATTATTGTGAGTGAAATATCAGCGCCGGTTTGCCTGGCTATCCTGTCCAGGTCTTCTTTCTGAACGGAAGGGCCTCCCGCCGGGTCGTGAGGGGGATATCTCAGTTTGACAACTATTCCTGGCATGACCTTGCCCTGCCCGCCTCGATGACGTGTTTGTCGATATCGAGGAAGTCCTTATATTTTTTTCTTTGCTCCTTGAGAGCAGGCCATATTTTCATAAAGAAGTCCTTTGAAGGTTTGACGTCATATTTAACATGCCAGTCGATGCTTTCGGTGGAAAAGCGGTGCCGCTTCAACTGTTCCTGCGGGAAGTTTACCTGGATTTTCCCATTTTCAATCGTGAGTTTGCCGCGTACGGCGCAGATGCCGCACTCTACAGTCTCATTATCTTTCAAAATGCGTATATTCCGTTCGTGACATACCGGGCAGATACCAGGGTCCCCTTTATAGGAATGGTCCCCGCTCTGAATGGCTTTGACAACTTCTATTCCTGTTCTGCGCGCCTTTTGCAGCGCGCTGCTGTCTCCGGCGGCCTGGCTTATAGCCTGTATATGAACTAATGTCTTATCAATAATATCCATGCCGAGCATCTGCATAAGTATGGTCGGTTGCAGAAAGGCATAGGGGGTCCAGCCGCGGGTACCGTACGGTGTGATGATTGCCGCTGGTTTTCCTTTAAGTTGAGAAGGCTGGCTGAATAATATAAACAGACGGTCCATGAACTGCTTTACCACTGATTCGACCTCCAGTATGTAGCAGGGCGCCCCGAAGATGATGCCGTCGAAACCGTACATCATTTTAAGCAGGAAATCGTGGTCATCACGTGACTGGTATTTGCAGTCTTTACCCAGGAACAGGCAGTTAGCATCACCATCACAGGGCAGAATCTTGAAATCGGTCCATCTGACGATGTCTGCCTCGGCCCCCATCTCCCGGGCCGCTAGGAGTGCCTCTTTGACCAGTATCTCGGTATTGCCCAGGCGTCTGCAACTTCCTACAATTCCCAGGATTTTCATGCTCCCGGACCTCCTCTCGATGATTTGATAGGGACGATTGCTTATTATAGGCGACTGCATATTTGCTTTCAAGCAAAGAAGATATGAACTTTGACACGAGTGATATTTAATATTACTATTACCCTGTAGGATTAGGTTTATTACAGGTAAATTAAGTATTATGATTTACTGGCTTTTACAATTTGCGGATTTAGTTTACTACCATATTTTCCATATATTCTTTGTCTTTGGAGCGTTATGCTGGTTTATCTGGCTAGTGCGTATTATCAGGTCGGCGCCTTATAAGCCTTTTATTACGGGGCAGGTGTTCCGTCCACCGGTTACCATCCTGGTACCTGTTTATAATGAGAAGCCGGAGGCCCTGGCGGCGAGTATCGGCTCTATGATACGGTACACATCTGCAGAGGATGAGATTATTGCTCTGGTTGACGTGCGTGATCAGACGGCACGCCAGGTTGGTGGCCTGCCGCAGCATCCACGGGTTAAGATGCTGTCAGCTCCTCCCGGCAAGCGTCAGGCATTGATCAGGGGATTTAGTGCCGCCATCAATCCTTTCATTATGGTAACTGGAAGCGATACCCAGTTTCATCAGGAAACGGTAAATGAGATAGTTAAGCCGTTCGTTGATCCCAGGATAGGTGGGGTCACCGGGCAGGTTGTAACGTCCCATGACAGAGGTATCGGCGCCAAGTGCTACGAATGGGGGCTGGTGCTGCGTAATAAAATGATTTACCCTGCTTTGAGCAGAAGCAATGCGGTCCATGTTTTGAACGGCGAATGTTACGCTGTACGCAAAGAGCTGGCAGTTCTCTTTGAAGCTGAATTTATTAACCAGAAGTTCCTGGGTAAGCTCTGTGATTCGGGCGATGATGGCTGGATGACCACGCTGCTGCTGAAATATGATTACCGCACGGTTTACCAGGCCAGCGCCATTGCATATACCGATCCCCCGGAATCTTTCGGGCGGTACCTCCGTCAGCAGTTGAGGTGGAACAGGAATTCGACCAGGCGCTCATTGATGGTCTTGACACAGGGTTGGGCCTATCAACGCGGATTTATGTATCCTATGCAGCTATTTGTTTCCCTTATCAAACTGCCCTTCTGGATTGTTGTCATAGTCCTGGCTGGCATCCGGTTTTTTATTGGGCATGATATAGGCGTGGTAGCAGCGTCCTGGTTTGATCCCGCCTGGCACATGTTCCGTCCGCTTATTTTCCTGGCAGGCGTTGTCATTATTCGCGCTATCAGGGGACTGCCTTACCTTATTGCTGAACCCAAGGCGTTGCTGTTCCTGCCTGTTTACGCTTTTATCAGCCCCTTTGTGCTAGCGCCATATAAATTATATGCCATGCTGACGGCACGTAATACCCAGTGGCTGACGCGCGGTGCAGAGGTCAGGGAGGCAGAGCAAAAGAGAGAAGCCAGAACTGCGCTGGCTTATGCTACGGTGTCAGCAGCCGTGTTAATCACGGTAATAAGCATACCAGTGCTGGCTTTTGCTACAGTACTGGCTGATGACGAAGCCGACGTCTATTAGACGGCGGGCAAAGGGCGGATTTAATCGGATTAGAGCCCCCAGACCTTGTTTTTCAGCGTTTTTAAGAATTGAGTTTTATATATATCCGCATAGAGTGTCCTGACACGGCCTTCCATATTTCCGCCTTCATACCACATTCTTAGCGTATCGCCTGCAGTCAAAACGCAGGGTGAGGTTGCCCATTTTACATCATAATCGCCGGGGGTTTTTCCCTTCGGGAAGACCAGACCATGTTTTGTATAATTTTTGCCGTCTTTGCTGCTGGCCAGGAAAAGCTGCAAATTGCCGGCCATCGCGTACATTAAGTAGTAATTACTGTCCAGTCTGAAAGCAGCGAAGTTCCTGAATGCCGTCGACTCGCCTAAAGCTGGTTGGGGCGAAAGCGCCTTGCCTTTTTTGGCCCAGTGAATGCCGTCGGAAGATTCAGCAATCCCATAGTAGACCCATTCGGGAGTTTTGTTGCCATAACCCTTGTAGTACATTATGTACTTATCCCCTGCTTTTATGACCTTATGCTGTCCACCTGCGCCCTCGTTGTCCCAGTTGTTACTGGTCTTTTTTAGTACGGGATTGCCAGAGTATTTAGTCCAGTTTACCCCGTCGTTTGAAGTAGCATAGCAGGCGCAGCCTCCCATGGCCTGACCCCCGTACCACATCTTATAAACTCCATTCTCGAAGATGACAGTCATGGGATCAACCTTGTCCCCTTCGTAATCTTCTGTTGGGGTCATCACGACACCTTTTCTTGTCCAGGTAATCCCATCTGCCGAGGTAGCGTACATAATGCGGCCGGTTTTATCCGCGTAGGTCTGTCCTCGATACCATATGGCATACGAGCCGTCATCAAGCTGAATAACGGTGGGAGACTCTATGGATTTCTCATCCATGCTTCCCGGTCCTCCCAGATCGAGCACAACACCTCCCAGCATCCATGGTACAGGGTGCGGGTCTATTACGCTCACATATGTTTTACCGGGATTAATAATACCCAGTGTGAAGAGGGATATAATTGCCGCTGTTACAACTATAATTGAACCGGTAGCAATGAAAAATACAGCCCGCCTTGTCATCGTGAAAAATGCCCGTTCATGCTGTGGTGCTGTCTCCTGATATCAATAACAAAAGTATAGTTCCGCGTTGGGCAAAGTGCAAAAGGACTCCGTGTGAAAACAACAGCATTTTGTATTTAAATAGCGGGTTTTAACTTGCTGCATTTATGATATAATGAAAACAAATTGGAATATAGGTTGGTCTTAATTAGCGGTAAATAATAACTACCGTATGGCTGTTATAGATAATGCGCAGTACAGGAAGTGTCAAACGCTGAATAACGTGTATCGACGCATGAGATTTCCAGGCTTGATAAAGCTGTTAAGACAAAGGAATGTAATCCCGCCGGTTGCGGGATTTTTCTTATCTGTCCTCCTTTTGCTAGCCTTTGCCGTACCCCCGTGTTTGATTAGCCCAGTACCAGCGCAGGCAGCGGGGGGGATTATGAGATGGGACACGATCCCCACCCCCGGTTCAGTGCCCAGCAGCGGTCTTACTTCCATGCCGGGCTCTTATGATGTGCTCAGCCCCGGCGGGGGAGAGATCATCGACTATGCCGTAGGCGCATCAGGTACGGTGGCGGCTATCGTATGTATGGACCCGCCGGAGTTCGGCGGGGTCCCGCAGAACGTCCTGCTGGGGAGCAAGGATTACGGCCTTTCCTGGAACGATTCGTTCTATAACATCATGCAGAACCAGGGCTGGGGTGCGTATCAGATAGTACATATCACAATATCGCCGGACGATCCCGCTGTCTGGGCTATGACTGTCGCCACCAGCAGTCTAGTCGGCCCCACGCTGGTTTATTACACCGATGAAGCTGGCATACACTGGGTAGACACTGAGCTTGTGCTTCCCGCCGGGGAGACTATACGGAGCATTGACATTTCGCCGCTCTATGCTGATGGAGTCAGGGATATAGGAGTTACTACCGTAACCGGCGCCGGCGCCGGCAGTTTTTATGTTCATAGCTCGAAAAATTGGGGAGCCTGGAAGAACCAAGGTGCTGGCGGCTCAGTGCTGCCGCTGGCATCTGGCAATGCCGATTACTTTGACATCAAATTTTCACCCAGTTACGGTACAGATTCCTCTGTAGCGCTGGTTTATGCCACTGCAGCTGCAACATATTTTAATGTGGGCTTCAGGGATATAAACCTGAATACCACTTTGAGCTATGCGTTTCCTGCGGGGGTGGAGGTGAAAAACTCGTCGTCTGCCGCCAATGCTTCGCCGGGTCTAGGTGATCTTAATACGACATGTCTGCAATTGCCATCGGATTTCACTGGCCTTACTTCTACTTTGCGCAGGGCATATATAAGCCTGGACGTTAGCGCGGGTACCAAGGCGGTCGGCACTTGTGAAGACGGGATAATCAGGATCGACGATACACATACGTATTCGTTGATGGACACCACGAAGACCCTGGATAAATCAATTTACAGCATTGCTTATTACGGTACTTATACGCAGGGCAAGCTGCTGGCCGGTGAACGTCTTGGATATCCCTGCTCAGCTACTGTCCCCACATGGTTTACAGATTCGCCGACTACCTGCCCTATACCGTGCTGGTACCCTGCATTAAAACCGGCTACCGGGGCCGCGGCCCAGGGGAACTGCGTCAGTGGCACCAAGGATGGCATCGGTGCCTGCCGGGTAGTCTGGGATGAATACGGCGCCCTGGCTTTTGCAGGTACCGGGGCGCTGGCTGAACAGACGGGCGCCAACTGGTGGAGCGCACTTTATGGTCCTCCTCTCATAAATGACGAGGCAGCCTTTGCTATCAGCCGTAATAACGGAGAGACATGGAACGAGGTTGGGCTTATCAATACGACCATCGACTGGTTTAACGATGTTGCTCCGACATTGGATTGCTCCACCATATACCTCGCATCATCCAACCGCAACACAGGTCTGGCTGGCGTATGCAATGAGTTTGACAGTGTCTGGCGGACAACGATAAATCCGAAGATAATGATGCCCCTGCCGATGGGTCCCCATCTCGGTTTCTACTGGGAACGGGTATTAACGCATACAACTTCAGACTCCTGTGCGGAGGCGCAATCCGATAGACCGCTGCTGCGCCTTCCCATGGAATGCGATGACCGGCCGGATGGTGAGGTGGTGGCCTGGGCTGCTCAGTTGACTGCTACGCAGTTGTGGTCGCCTGATTATGGCGATTTCTGGGCAAGTATACAGGCCAGGGAGTCGATACAGGATTTTGCTTTTGAAACGAGCTCTATTATTTATAACCTTACCCCGGGGGGACTGGTGCAGAAGATGACATTTTCCGGGACGGAATGGTCTACCAAAGCTAGAAGTTATGACAGCCGGGTAGGCAACGCTCATACAATTGCTGTCATACCGAAAGGCAAGGTATTGGTAGGTGCGGCTGCTGATGGCATGTATGTTGCCTCTTATTCGGCTACCGGCGGCGAGCAGTGGATAGAGATACCTAAAAATGCCGCTCTCCTTGGCAATGTGCATGTGACTTTTGACTCGGATTTTGCCAACAATAAATTCGTCTATCTGGCTGATGATATGAGGGACGAGAACGGGGCCAAAATAACCACAGGTATCGCAGGCAGCGTATTCCGTGAAGAGGTCCCGGCATACATAAGGTTGGAAGATGGAGATATGATGGCTAAGGCCAATTCAGCCCATGCTACGGTTGACTGGCCTGCTACTGCCGGGGGCATTACTTTGGATGATCCTCCGCATCAGATTGGTCAATTTGGGATTGTATCGGCAAAAACCGGCGACCCCCAGCCTGCTCTTTATTCCGCACATGATAATATTACAACCACGCTGGGCAGAGATAACAGCGCAGTTTGCCGCACTCTTAAGCCATGGCAGCCCATGCCCAAATACGGTGTCGGCTGGGATTGCCTGGATATTTTCTCCCCGGTTACACAGGAAAACGTAAAGTTCACACTGGAGCCGTCCTCACTGAAATACTGCGGTTGCTGTACGCTGGACAGCTATACTACTTTATTTGCCCTGGACAACCAGTCAAATGGTGTGTTTAACGGCGGAATTCAAACTCCCTCGGTGGCTGGCTATACGCCGGCTATTAACCAGGGCATGCTCTGGGCCTACACCGATTGCCTGGCCAAACAACCACCAGTTATCCTGTTGCCCCCGGATGGCGGTTTTATCGGCAGTGACCCTGTAACAGGACGCAACCAGCAGGTTGACCTTTCCTGGGAGCAGCTTTGCCTGGGCATCAGGTATGACCTGGAGATATATAAAGACAGGCAAATGACCATGAAAGTCAACCCGGCTATTACCAATCCGGGCGGTATAGCAATCATTACTGCTGTAACAGGGCAGATTACCATCAATCTTGATGAATACAATGTGACTAATCCTCATGTTTGGCTGCCGCCCGGTACTCTGCCTGAAGCTGGCGCTTCATATTTCTGGAGGGTAAGGGTTACCAGGTCATCTACGGGGCAGTTGGCAATCAGCCCATGGACGGAGATCAGGAACTTCTCCATTAAACCCGGATTTATAGTCAACACCCCTGTCCTGGGTGTTGAGTTATTGAGCCCTGATAATAGTTGTCAGGCTTGTCCTGTAGAGCCCACGGCCCTGTCATGGACGCCGTACAAGGAAGCTACAAAATACGAAGTAAATCTGGCTAAAGACCCGGCCTTTATGCAGGTCATAAAACGGACCACGACCACATCAACGGCGTATCAGTATGAGGATATGCTGGAACACTCGAAGAGCTATTACTGGCGGGTACGCGTTACCGAAATTAATGGAAAATCAAATGTAGGTGACTGGAGCTCGGTATTTACTTTTACAACTGTTAGTGCTCCCAAACCGGAACCGGTGAAGACACAGAGGCAGCTTCAGGAGGAGCAGTTCGGCCCCAACTATCTGTGGATTGTAATTTTGGTTGTAATATTGGTGCCGGTGGCGATGCTGGTCCTTATCATTATGACCAGAAGATCACGGAACAGATATTCAGATTGGAAATGAAGATAACAGCCTGTTTAGGCCGGGTTAGTAGGTATAAAACATCACCTGTTCTGTTTTAGTCTGGCCTTTGATTGCTTCCTGCAGGTTGCCGTCCAACTGAACCGCTGTTTTAAAATCGGCCAGCGCGTTATTGTAGTCGGCCATTAAATAATAAGTCCAGGCCCTGTTGTTATATGACCAGGCATATGCCGGATCAAGACGGATAGCGCTGGTATAATCAGCTAGGGCCTCATCGTAACGCCCCAGCTTTCTCAAGAGCAAACCGCGTTTATTGTAAAAAGTGTATACAAGGGGATTCAGAGAGATCGCTCTGTCATAGTCTGTCATTGCCAGGTCATACGAGCCAAGCGTAGTGTAAAGATTTCCCCTGCTGCAATACGCATTAGCGAAGTTAGGGTCCAGTTCTATGGCAATATTAAAGTCAGAAAGCGCCTTATCGTATTTCTTTATATTGTAATAGGCGTTACCGCGGCCAAAATAAGCATAAGCGTTGTCCGGACTTATATCTATATAACTGGTATAGTCCTGTATTGAACGTTCATAATCGCCCTTCTTGTAGTAAGTCCAGCCGCGTTTCTGATAATACCTGTCATCATTGAGGTCCAGCTCCATTGCCTTACTGTAATCAGCCAGGGACAGTTCCGTTTCGCCAAGGTTGTAATAGGCACTGCCCCGGTTGTAATAGGCATCACTGTATTCGGGGTCCAGCTCAATAGCCTTATTGAAGTCAACGACGGCTTCCTGGTATTGGCCGCTGTTGTGTTTAAATTTGCCCCTGGCATTATAAGCAACGGCATACTCTGGTCTTAACTGGATAGACTTATCTATATCGGCTATAGCCTGATCTTGATTCCCCATGGCGAAATGTGTCCGTCCGCGCTCGGTATATGCTTCAAAATATTCGGGATTAATATCTATTGCCTTACTGAAATCTGCCAGCGCTTTTTCATAGGAGAGTGTAATATAATATGTTTTTCCCCGGTCGTAGTAAGCGCCTGCCAGGTTGGGATCAAGCTCGATAGCCGTGGTATAGTCTGCCACAGCAAGATCATACTGGCCTTTAATATGATAGGTACGGCCACGGCTCCGGTAGCTCTCCGGGTCATTGGGGTCTATATTGATTGCCTCGCTGTAGCTGCGAAGAGCGTTATCGTAATCGCCTTCCCTCGTATACATCCATCCAAGCTTGCGGTGCGTATCCTTATTATTCGGGTTTTTGTTAAGCTCTTTTCTATAATCCGCCAGGGCTAATTCATAGTAGCCTAGAGATGCGTAGGCGTTACCGCGATAATAATAAATATTTTCATATTCGGGGTTTATTGCTATGACACTATTATAATCATTGATCGCTCTATCGTAGTCTTCCATTTTATAGTAGGTGTTGCCGCGTTCGAAATAGGCGTCAATGTATTTGCTGTCCATGTCCAGCATTTTGTTGAAGTCCTTTATGGCCTCAGGGTAATCCTCGATATTGTAATATGCCTTCCCGCGGTGGGAATAATATTCCAGGTTGGAAGGATCGAGTTCGATAGCCTTGGAAAAATCGCTGACGGCACTGGTGAACTGGTATTTATGGTAATAGACCTGACCGCGGCTGAAATAAGCCGGGGCGTATACCGGGTCAAGCTGTATAGCTTTATCGTACTGGATCATGGCTTCATCCCAGGATTTTGCGTTGCGGGCAAGCTCACCGTATTTAAAGGCGGCCATGCCCGGCTTGACGCACGAAAATAGGGGGAGAATTATCAGTATGACAAGTATTACTTTAAAATGTAACCGCATTGTACTGACATAACTCTATGCAATTTTATGTCCTTAGTCAATACACATGTGAGGGTATTCTCTGAAGCGTGTTGCCGGATAATGCAGGGCAAGCGGGATGATCTATTTGGAAAACAAAAAATCAGCCGTGTTTTAATGCTACACCCTCCAGCACGTTGGCCACATCCTCGCACATGTCTGTAGCGCTTTCCATATGCTCGTATATCTCGCGCCATTTAATTACATCTGCAATGTCGGTTTCATCGAACAACTCCGTCAGCCCGGTGCGGTAAATGGTATCGGCAACATTTTCAAGCCTGTTTATCTCGACACAGCTGCTCAGGATTTTCTCCAGGTTGGCATTATGTTTGCGCAAACTGGGCATTACTATTTCAACCTCCCTGGTTATCTGACAGATAATATCGGCCAGTTCCCTGGCCCGTTTTCCCGGGGTATTGACCTTGTAAAGGACCATGGTATCAGCCGCAGCGTGTATCAAATCGGTGACATCGTCCAGCGAATGTGCAAGTATGCCGATATCTTCCCTGTCAAAAGGTGTGATAAAAGAACGGTTGAGCTGGAACATGATTTCATGAGTTATCGTATCTCCCTGGTGTTCAATCTTTGTCATGTTATCCATTTTTGTGGAGATATCTTCCCATGTATAAATCATGTCTTTAAGTGTTTCAGCGGCTTTTACTATGTTACTGGCGCTGACCTCAAAAAGGTCGAAGAACCTGTCGTCGCGGGGCATGAAGCTGAATTTAGGCATTTGTGAACTATTAAATTATATCATATATCGTATGATAGTAAATTCTATTGCCGTTATAACAGGCTTGAAAATGTATGTGTACATTTGCATGCAATTGACACCGGGGTGCAGCCGGTTTATCCTATGTTTATTTGAAATCGAAGTGGCAGACTGATTTTTATTGCAGCTGTGGTACTGCTAGACAAGATTTTCCCCTGTTGATCAGGTATTAAAGAAATGAAAAAATGAGCAAGTCGGTTATTATTATTGGCGCAGGCATGGCAGGTTTGTCCGCCGGATGCTACGGGCAGATGAACGGCTATGAAACACATGTATTTGAGATGCATAACAAGCCGGGTGGGCTGTGTACTGCCTGGGAAAAGAACGGGTATACGGTTGACGGCTGCCTGCACTGGTTAACCGGATCGGCGCCAGGTGCAGGCATGTACAAGTTATGGCAGGAACTGGGAATGATACAGGGACAGCGGATATATGACCCCGAGACATTCTACCGGTATGAAAGCGCCGATGGCCATGTCTTTGATTTTTACACTGATTTATCACGACTGCAAAAGCATATGCTTGAAATCGCACCGGAGGATAAAGCAGTAATAAAACGTACCATCAGGGCGATCAGAAGTTTTTCACGCATGAACATGCCTGTAGATAAAGCGCCCGAGCTGTATTCTGTATTTGATATGCTGCGGATGGCAATAACCGTGCTGCTTAAAATGGGTGTTTTTTCAAAGTACAGCACGTTGACTGTCAAAGAATTGGCCGAGTCTTTTAATAATCCGCTGCTCAGGGCTGCCTGGCAGAATGCATGGCCTCCTGAATTTGCCAGTATGTTTGTATTGATGACCATGGCCTCGATGCATAAGAAACAGGCGGGTTATGTGATAGGCGGGTCGATGAATCTTTCAAGAGCGATCGAAAAACGTTACATCGACCTGGGTGGTCAGATAAATTACCGGTCCAGAGTAACCAAAATACTGGTAGAGGATGATTGCGCTGTAGGCGTTATATTGGAAGACGGCAGCGAGCACAGGGCTGAGTATATTATTTCTGCGGCTGACGGGCATACTACCATTTTCGATATGCTGGAAGGTAATTATATCGACGAAAAAATACAGATTGATTATGAGCAGATGCCTATCTTCCAACCTCTTATTTATATTGGGATCGGTGTCAATCGTAAATTTGATGATATACCACCGGCTATATCCGGTATTTGCCTTGAGCTCAAAGATCCTGTAATTATTGCAGGGGCCGAACAGAAATGGCTGAATGTCCGTATACATAACTTTGATCAATCGCTTGCCCCCGACGGCAAGACCCTTGTGACCGTTACCATAGAATCCCCATTTGATTACTGGTCGAATCTGCATAATGATACTGACAGCTACCGGGCTGAAAAAGAGCTGGTAGCCGATATTGTAATTGAGCAACTGGAAGAGAGATTCCCCGGGTTTAAATCGCAGGTTGAAATGGTTGATGTGGCTACGCCTGTAACGTTCCACCGTTATACTGGGAACTGGCAGGGCAGCTATGAGGGATGGCTAATGACGCCGGATGCAGTTACGTTAAAGATGAGTAAAACACTGCCGGGCCTGCATAATTTTTATATGGCAGGACAGTGGGTCATGGCTGGCGGTGGTATACCCAGCGGAGCCATGACCGGACGCTTTGTTATTCAAATGATGTGCAGGAGCGATAAGCAGCAGTTCGTTGCCTTTAAGCCGTAGTTAAGAATTTCTATTATCTGCCTCTTCTGAAACGGGTTGATTGAACCGGCAGAAATAGATTGCTATTATTCGATTTCAACTTGGGTGTTTAATCCAGGTCAACAGCAGTATGGCACTGGCGGCATCTTTTGGTTCCCCTGAACAGGAGATATCCGCACGAGGGACACTTGTAGCGTTTTTCTTCCTCGGCCATCCATTGCTCTGTACTTATTTCGCGTCGCCTGGGGACTACTCTCAGGATAACCTTTTTCCCCACGGCTATGGGGAAATTATCGATGTACGTACAGGGGAAATCTGTACATTGATGACAGCCCTCTATATTTTTGTCATTGCAGCATGTTTTAATCGGGCATGTCTGGCAATAGCCGAAAACACGGTTGGACAGGCAGCCGTCGCAGACAAGCTCTTCAGGTTTAACACCGTAAACCGGCGCCAGCCTTTCTTTGAATTTTTCATT
>JAFGLP010000119.1 GCA_016927965.1 Dehalococcoidia bacterium | reverse complement strand
CCCTTTCAGCAATTGTCTACTTACGAGAACCCCGTGCTTACGCTTTCCATTACACCACCTTTAGAGGGCATGGCTGGTCAGAACGTGACTTACTATGGCTCGGTACATAATATCAGCTCCAATACAGCCTATAATTCCACCCTGACCTGGCAGATACCGCCCGAATTTACCTATGTCAGCTCCAGCGGTGGTACGTATAATCCTGCTACCCGGACGGTTAGTATTATGGTACCCAGCATAACAGCCGGCGAGGAGATAACCGGTTATGTAACTGTGAAGATAAACCCGGCTACGCCGGACGGGACCATAGTAATGACCAACTCTACACTAACCTGGGACAATATCCTCGGCGACCATCTGGGTCCCGTAACTAATAGCTCCAGCCTGCTTGTACATGCCCTGCCCTATCTTAATCTTCAACTGGATGCTCACACATATGCCTTCGCCGGGGAGAACGTTGTTTACAACGGCATCCTGAGCAATCCCAGCACCGGGACGGCGCTGAATTCCGTGCTGGTATTTCAGCTCGACTCGCCTGCCATGTCCTTTATCAGTTCCTCCCATGCAGCTGCCATCACGGCGGACAACGTCACCTTCAACCTGGGGAACTTTCCTGCCGGGGCAAATATGACAGGCAGCATCACCGTGCATATCGATGAGGCTACGCCTGACAGCACCGTGCTGCAAATGGTCACCCTGCTTTACTGGCGGGATGCGCTGGGCAACACTCACGGTCCCGAGCTGCATTATCATGACCTTGTGGTCTACCAGAGGCCGCAGCTTGAAATTACCAAAGAAGGCTCCGACTGGGCTGTCATCGGTTCCAGCTACACATTCACAGGTACACTGACCAATGTGGGACTGGCGGCGGCTGAGAATGTCGTGCTGGTGGACTACCTGCCGGTGGGCCTGACCTACCTGGGATCAAGCCACAGCGCCGTTTACGATCCTGTTGCCCGCACGGTCACCTGGATACTCGGCAAGATCAGCCATGGCTCTTCCATACCGGGCTGGATCAGCGTTCTGGTCGATAATATCACCAGCGGCAGCAGCCTTGTCAATAACTTCCAGGTGAAATGGACTGATAATCTTGCCAATCCTTACGGACCAGCCTTGGCATCCAAGGAGATTATCGTCTATTCCACCCCGAAGATAAAAATTACCAAGGAAGGTCCTGGGGAAGCCACCGTGGGCTCGTATATTACGTTCACCGGTACGCTGTCCAATGTCGGCGGACTGTCGGCGGAGAATGTGGTCCTGATGGACCGCTTGCCGGTCGGGTTGACCTTCGTTAGCTCCAGTCATACTGCCGTGTATAATGCGGAAACCCATACTATAATCTGGAATATCGGTCATGTGGGAAGTGGTGTGGACATAACAGGCTGGGTAACCGTGCAGGTGGACAGCTCGGTGGCTGACGGCACACACCTGGTGAATGGCTTCAGTACATCCTGGCGGGATGGCAGCAACAACAGCTACGGACCGGCTTCAGCCAGTACAGAGATCGTCTGTCATACACATCCATTGATAACTCTGGAAAAGACAGGACCATTGTACGGCAAGCCGGGTAGTCCCTTGATATTTTCATTCACGGCAACCAATTCCGGAGGGCTGTCAGCTAAAAATGTCAGCATCATGGATTTTCTGCCCACCAGGTATACTTACATAAGCTCTGACCCGCCTGGTGTTTTCTCAGGTGGGAGCATAGTATGGAATGTGGATTCTATAGCCCCGCATGCCAGCCGGACATTTACGTTGACCGTGCTGGTGCATAGCTCAACTCCCGATAATACGCCGATAACTAATACATCTTCGGTTGCCTGGCAGGATGAGATGGGGAACGCATATGGCCCAGCCGGGGCATCAGCCACGGTAACCATCTATTCCTCCCCGCAGCTTATTGTAAGCAAGACAGGACCTGCCTCGGCCAGCGCTTCCGACAACTGTACATACAACATCGCTCTTACCAACATCTCGGACGCGCCGGCGGTCAATGTAATGCTGAATGACATCGTACCCTCATTCATGGACTTCGTAAGCTGCACCAGCGGAGGCATATATGATCCCGTAACCGGCGTCGTAAACTGGAACCTGGGAACAGTGGCGGGCAACAGCACGCGCACAGTAACACTGGTGTTGTCGGTGGACCCGGCCCTGATCCAGTCTCAGACCCTGATTAATTCTGTTTTGGCTGTATGGCAGGACTTGCTGGGCACAGATTACGGGCCTTCGCCAGGTACGTGCCGGACTATAGTGGCGCCTTATCCGGCATTGACTGTACTGGTTTCTGGCCCGGCCAGCGGGGCGCAGAGCAGCCAGCTTACCTACACAGTGACAATAACGAATACCAGCGCGACTCAGACTGCCAGCAATGTCTTGGCTATGTTTATGCTGCCCTCCGGCAGTAATTACCTTGGCTCGAGTGACAGGGGCACTTTTGCCAATGGCACCGTACAATGGATCATCGGCTACCTGTCGCCTGGGGCCACACGGCAGATGACGGTGGTAATTACGCTGGGCAATGCGGCAGGTTCATCTGTTATTCTGACCGGTGCTACATCCTGGCAGCATCCTGCCGGTACAGCATACGGGCCGCGCTTTAGCAACCTCTCTACATATATTGAAAGTGCCGTGGCAGCACCCCCAAAGCCAACACGGCGGGTCAACCCGATGGCAGTAACTCCGCCGCGCTCAGCGGCGGCAACAACAGGGCCACAGGCCAATCCACCGCCTGTTTACCTGCCGTGTTTAAATATTGAACATACCTCTATTTCAACCGACAGGGTGGAATCAGGCATGCCTGTTGAGGTGACCGCTTTAATAAAGAATAGGGGCTCCGTATACGGTTCGAGTACCATAAATGTGTATATCAATGGCTACGTCGAATCGGTACAGGGGATAACGCTGGCTGGGGGAGAACAGCGTGAACTGGTTTTTATACTGTATCGGGATGAACCTGGAATATACAGTGTATATGTCGATGGAGAATATGCAGGTGATTTCGTGGTAAACAACAGGATTGGCGGATACCTGGTTCTTATTATCAGTTGGGTATGCTTCCTTGTCGCTTTCGTACTGGGGATTATCATGATACGTCGGCGCCACAATAGTGAGAGTTGACCCTTTTTCTCAGATTTATTCGGCTTTGCTTTTCTCTACTGTCTGCGCGGCAGCCCCAATCCCCTCTGGGCAATGATGTTCCGCATTATCTCGGAGGTACCCGCCCCGATCGTCGCCGATACTGCGTCAAGGTAGCCGACGCCTATCCTTCCAACCAGTGTGGCCTTTCCATCTTTGTCAAATATCTGTCCGCTCATCCCGGCTATTTCCATGGCCAGGTCAGCCAGCTTTCTACTCAATTCAGTTGCCATCAGCTTGAAAGCGGAGGCCTCAATATTCGGGAAGAGGTTATTGTCCATCATCCATGCTGTTTTAAAATAATACATTTCAGCAATCTCTATCTCGGTAGCGATGGCAGCCATTTTGTTCTTTAACAGCGGATCGGAACTGATGGGCTTTCCGTTACGTATGGTTGACCTGGCATATTCAATGATCTCCTCAAAAGTCCCGCGCAGGCCGCCAACCGACATAAGGCCAATCCTTTCATAATCGAGAGCGGTCATCAGGTAATAAAAGCCCATGTTTTTCTCGCCCACAATATTTTTCTTGGGGACGCGCACATTGTCGAAAAAGACCTCATTGAAAGAATGAAAACCGGCGATATTGATGAGAGGCCTTATGGTGACGCCTGGAGAATTTGTCTCAACGATAAATAATGATGATCCTTTGTGTGCAGGCCGGTTCCGGTCAGTCCGGGCAATCATCCATCCATACTCCCAGACATGGGCCCCGCTGCTCCATATTTTTTGGCCGTTAACAACGAGGTAATCCCCATCCTCGGCAGCCGTTGTCTGGATTCCTGCCAGATCGGAACCTGCATTGGGTTCACTGTACGCCAGCCAGAACCTTGCCCCCTGCATAATTCTGGGGATCCATTCTTTTTTATATTCCTCGCTGCCGTGCCTTAATATTGTGGGCCCGATAATAGTTGTTGATTGGTCTCTTGATGGTGCCCTGTGATAACCCAGCCTCTCTGCAAGGATGGCCTGATCCATGTAAGAGGCGTCCCTTCCGCCGTACTCTTTGGGCCAGGCCATAAAAAGATAGCCCTTTTCCTTCATTTTATTTAGGAAAGAGTCGGCTTCAGGGAAGGGTTCCTCGGCTTCCTGCAGGGCCCCGTAAGCGCATGGCCAGTTATAGTTCCTGTCTAAATAACCTGCCGGCATTTCAGCCCTGATAAATTCGTCAACCTCATTGCGAAAGTACAACTCTGCTTTACTGAACCTGAAATCCATAATTACCTCTCATACCTGCCTTATATTTATGTGTTATAGAGAAAGTGGTGGAATACGCTCTAATTCTCCCGTATACTTGAAAACTGATAATTTACCTGCAATAAGAGTGGACAGCTTTTCCACCGGCGCATAATAACGTGATCTTTATGCCGGTTAGCTAATGTATTATTTAGCTGCCGTGCTTTTGCTAAAGTCATGATTCTGGATATCGCCGCAAACGGTAGTATTTTATCTGTAATTTTGTTGAGTGTGAACGAACCTTCGTCCAATAGTAGTATTCATGATGAGAATTTGTCAAATTGGTCCGAAGGCATGCAATTATTAAGCCAGTCTTTCAAAAATCAGAGCGTTTTGTAATTTAGCGCAAGATTAATAGACTATGATTCTTATCTCGGTGATTGCAGGATAGTAACTATATCGCCCACTCTTGCTCCCAGCAGGGCGGCGGCACTGCCCTCTTTAACCGATAATTCCAGGTAGTCGTTGCTGCCGATAACCGCCATCAGGCCTTTCCCTTGCGCATAATAGTGGGAGGTGTTAGCAATTTGCTGGTTCCTGATTTCCACGCCTGCCCCTCCTGCAGGGATATCATGGCTTCTAAGGTTGGTTATCAGGTTACCGAATCTGTCGATGTGGATAATGTGGCCGATAAGGTGTCCCATAGCGTCTCTAAAGGGCACAGCGATGGCAAAGGAATTCAGGCTGTCAACGGGGTCTCCAAACTCTCCGATAGGAAGGTCAAGAGAAAGATGTGCAGCCACCGGGGAAAATACATCCCGTCCGTGAAAGGTAGTGCTGACGGGGTGCCGCCAGAATTCCTGTTTGGTGAGTGAGACCGCTTCGCATCCTTCTGGCAATACCCTTTTAGTTAACAGGTCTGAGAAAGGGTAGCTGTGCGCAGGCTTGATATCGGAAAGCTCATGCAGTATATAGCTCAGGACGCCGTTGTCGGGAGTGACAAAAAATGCTGAAGGGGTTTTCAGTATGATGGAGCGGCGGTGACTGCCGACGCCCGGATCAACGACAACCAGGTGGATTGTTCCTTCGGGGAAATAGCGCCAGGCTGTGTGAAGGATAAAAGAGGCTTGCCTGATGGAGTGGGGCTCTACCGCGTGCGTTATATCGACTATTTTGGCCTGCGGATTAATGCTGAGCATGACACCCTTCATGCTTGCGACATAACTATCGCTGGTACCGAAATCGGTTGTCAGCGTAATAACCCGCGACATGGCATTATTTAAACGGCACTGATTCTGACTATGACTATGGATAATGCTATGAAAATGACAGCCAGTACAATGGTAACATGGAAAAGTGTCTTCTCAACTCCGCGCCTGGTCCGGTACACTCCGTCCGACTGGCCAAAAATGCCTCCCAGACCGCCGCCTTTCACCTGCAAAGCCAGGACGGCTATCAGCGCCACTGCTATAACTATCTGAGCAATGGTTAAATAAATAGGCATATCAATTTCCTCCGAGCTTATCAACGATTATCTGCCTGACCACTGCCGGATTGGCCTTGCCCCGGGATGCCTTCATGACCTGCCCGATAAGGAAGGTCAACGAGGCTTCCTTACCGGCCCTGTAGTCGGCAACCGCCTTTTCGTTATCTGCAATTATTTTATCTATAATTATACCAAGTTCTCCACTGTCGCTGATTTGTACGAGTCCCTGCTCTTTAATTACCTCCGCCGGTTTTTTACCCGTTTTAAAGGTAACCTCAAAAGCTTTTTTGGCCAGCGGTCCGCTTAACGTACCTTTGTCCATCAACTCCAGCAATTCAACCACGTGTTGAGGTTTTACTTTGGAGTCCTCGATCCGCATGTTTTCCAGGTTTAGCAAACGCATAAAATCGCCCAGTATCCAGTTGCTGATGGACTTGGCCTTTTTCTGAACATCGTTTTGCCCATTATTACCGATTGCCAGTTTGACGCACTGTTCAAAATAGTTAGCCAGCGCTATGGTATCCGTGAGCAACCCGGCATCGTAAGGAGTGAGATTATACTGCTCAACGAACCTGTCGAACTTTGCCTCGGGCAACTCAGGCAGCGTGGTCTTTATTTTATCAACCATTTGCCTGCTGAAAGTGAGGGGCGGGAGGTCAGGCTCAGGAAAATACCTGTAATCGTGCGCATACTCTTTGCTGCGCTGGCTGACGGTTATGCCCTTATCATCGACCCATCCCCTTGTTTCCTGTACGATACGCTCACCTGCAGCCAGCGCTTCTCTCTGGCGTTGGGCTTCATATTCAAGGGCACGGTAGACGCCCCTGAAACTATTCATATTCTTGACCTCTACTTTGGCCAGGTATTCACTGGTGCCGATGGGCCGTATGCTGATGTTAGCATCGCAGCGGAAGCTGCCTTCCTCCATATTGCCGGTTGATACACCCAGGTATTGAAGTATTGATCTTAGTTTGACGAGATATAACCGGGCTTCCTCGGGAGAACTGATATCCGGCTCACCGACTATCTCCATCAGCGGCATGCCAGCGCGGTTGATGTCAACCAGGCTGTAGTTTTCCCCTTCAGGAGTGCTGCGGTGGACCAGCTTGGCCACGTCCTCTTCCAGGTGCACACGTGTAATGCCGATCTTCTTTTTTCTTCCTTCGATGTCGATGACGAGGTATCCGTTCACGCTCATGGGCATGTCGTACTGTGATATCTGGTAGCCCTTCATCAGGTCAGGATATGGGTAATTCTTACGGTCAAATTTGGCGTGTTCAGGGATTGTGCAATTCAGTGCCAGCGCAGTCATCAAGGTGTACTCCACTGCACGTTGATTAATAGTGGGCAGTACGCCGGGCATGCCCATGCATACCTGACAGACGTGGGTATTGGGGGGGGCGCTGGCATAGTCGGTACTGCAGGCGCAGTACATCTTACTCTTTGTTAAAAGCTGAGAATGTACTTCCAGACCGATGATTGTTTCGTAATCCACAACGACGGATAGTATAGCAGTATCGAATCGTATGGGCAAACTGTTGACTTGTATGAGGAAAAGTTATATAAATATAACAATTTTGCATCAAAAAATGTAGTCACTGAGATTCAATCGGGAGGCTTCCGGTTGATCGATTGCGAAGAAGAAACGGGTAACAGATGTTAACACGAAAAGAAATCGAGATCATGGTTGTCGTGGTCTTCGGCACGTTTATGTATGCCCTGGACGGCACAATTATGAACATAGCGTTGCCCAATATCATGGCGGTATTCAATGAAACGCCAGACCGCGCCCAGCTCGTGATATCTGCTTACACCCTGGCTGCGGCCATAACTATGGCGGCATCGGCTTTCCTCGTAGATAGATTCGGGATAAAGAAAGTATATATTATTAGCCTGGTCGGTTTTCTGGTTGGATCTGTACTATGCGGGCTGGCCTGGAACAGCAATACGCTTATTTTCTTCAGGATCATACAGGGTGCTGCGGGGGGGCTATTGTTGCCATGCTCTATGGCGATGCTGGTGATTTTTATACCCATTGAAAAGCGAGGCTTGGCTATGGCCGCTCAGGCAATTCCTACAATGTTAGGTCCAGCTTTAGGACCGGTTGTTGGGGGATACCTGGTTACCTACTGGAGCTGGAGGTATTGCTTTTACCTCAATGTACCGGTCATGTTAATAGCTATACCTTTAGCTATCGCATGGCTCAGGGAAACGACGACAATTATAAAAAGGTTTGATGTGAAGGGTTTTATCTTTATCTCGATCGGGCTGATCTGTATTTTATATGCCTTATCCTATGCTCCGACCTGGAATTGGGATGAGCGGGTAATTGGATTGCTGGTTGTAGGCGGCATAGCAATGATAATATGGGCAATTCTTGCATTACGGACTGAGTCTCCTGTGCTTGAGATAAGGCTTTTCAAAATGGGTCAATTTACGCTATCGGTGGTCCTGGTTGCTACGATTGCAGCCTCACTGTTTTCAGTTATTTTCCTGGTCCCCATGTTCCTGCAGAACCTGCGCGGGGTGGATGCTATGACTGCAGGCCTCCTGCTTTTTTCCAATGCCATCGGCATGATGATCGCTATGCCGGTAATCGGGATTCTGTATGCAAGGATTGGTGCCCGGGTACCTGTAATCGTAGGTCTGTTGATCATGACTTTTACGGGACTGTGGTTGCAAGGTCTGGACACGACGACTTCCGATATAGTATTTCAGTGGGTCATGTTCCTGCGTGGCGTCGGTTGCGGTTTTGCACTTGTCCCCATTTTTTCGCATGCCCTATCAATTGCCCCGCCGAAATGGTCAACGCAGGGGTCGTCAATGATCAATGTTGTACAAAGCGTCTGTATGGCATTGGCTGTAGCATTATTTGCTACATTACTGGATAATTTCCAGAAAACAGACCTGGCTATAATCGTACAGGGTACAACTCCCGATTCCCCACTGATGCTTAATATGCTGTCTCAGATAAAAATTGGTTTAATGAAAGCCGGGCAGACTGCAGAAGCCGCTTACCAGGTGGCAATAGTGATGCTATATCAGTATTGTAGTTTGCAGTCTGGTATTACAGCATTTCAAAAGGATTTTGTGCTGACTGCAATTCTCTCATTTATCGGAATATTGCCTGCTTGCTTCTTGCCGTATGGCCCTGTTAAAAAAGAAGGAGGTGCGCCTATAGTAATTTAAATAAAATATTTTCTGTAAAAGAAAAATGGTTTGCGTTTCAACGTAGGCAGTGGCAGAATACAGCAAAAAATGATAGTTATATATACATAATTAATTAAAATGGAAAAAAAATTTAGGTCCGATATTCAAGGCCGCCTGAGTGATATCCTGGATAGCAATACGATACTATTTCCTATTGTTATACGCAAGATAATGTTTGCCACAATGATGAAAACAAAGACCGGGTCGACTGATACGGAAATCCGGGTGCTGGGAGGATTAACGACTGGACAGATGAAGACGTCAGAGATAAGTAGAATATTTCAAATTTCCAAACCTAATGTCACGACAATGGTCGACAAATTGGCTGATAATGGTTATGTTCAACGATTGCATGATGATAAGGACAGGCGGGTAGTAATAATCAGCATCACCGATAAAGGTAAAAAGCTTATAGCAAAACGAAGAAGAATCATGAAAAGATATATAATAAATGTCTTCGCAAAATGGGATGATGCTGAAATCGATGAAACTGTGAAAGCATTAGAGATTTTTCATGGTATATTAACGAAGTTAGACAGGAGCATTTAGGCGGTATTTATATAAATTATATCCCTATATATGCTTAGATTTTACCCGGGAGTAATAACTAGTATGAATAAAGTAAAACTACATACACACATTATATTTATGATCGTTTTCATAACCATGGTATTAGGTGGTTGCAGCAGTGTCCCTGCCGGTGAACAGCAAACCGTGGCAACCGTACAGCATGGGAACCTGGAGATCAAGGCGGACGCGGATGGTTATATCGAGACACCAGCATCGATAAACCTGTATTTTGATACGACCATGTTTTCCCCGCCGTACAGCGGCAAAATCAGGAAGATTTATGTTGAAAAAGGCGACGTGGTCAAAGAAGGCGCATTGCTGGCCAAGCTTGATGATACTGCCCAGAAGTTGAATGTAGAGGCATCGCAATATGCACTGGAGCTGGCTATAAATAATGTGGTGCAGACGGTTTGCTGCGGGGTAGCCAGGTCCCCCGGCTTTTATTGCGACGCCGTTGCTTTTAAAAGGTTTGAGTTTGCCCAGAATGAAATGCATAAAGCCCAGGTTTACCTGTTGGACGGTAAGTATGATCAATCATCTGAGCAGATAACCCTGGCAAGGCTGGACCTGGAGGGGGCACGGGATTTTTATAGCGACCCTTCTTATCATAAGATCAGGCCTGATCTTACCGATATGATCCAGACGGGTACGGAAGATGATATATATATTGATGAAGCCGTTGCGAGGCTGAACGCTGAAATCGACCAGCTTATCGAACTGCAAAACCTGTATAAAGAAGGGGCATATACAGCCGTCAGGGAAACGCTGCAATATATATTGATCGAGATGACCGATACCTACAGCGTGGTCAAAAGATTGAACCACTTTCCCGGCGCTGTAAACTATCCTGATACCTGCACTACCTACACGGTTATCAGTGAAGTATTAAGTTCACTGGATAAACTGGAGGCATTATCTCAGCAGAAGGAAATCGATAACATAAAGTATGCTGAAACGCTAAGTATAGCCAGGCACGACCTCGAGCTGAGTAAAAAAATAATCGACGAAAATATCTCCACCTTCAGGCAGGGGCTTAACCTTAAGGCGTTACGTGACTATAACATTAATATACAAACTGCCATCATCAACCTGGAGCGCTCCAAGCAGGCCCTGCTCAAAACCGAGCTTATTGCGCCGTTCGACGGCAGGGTTGAAGACATTAACCTGAGGGAGGGCGAGTTGATAGCGCAGAGATATGCTGTAACGGGCGCCCCGATAGATTCTTATATCATACGGCTTGCCAATATCAGCTATATCAAGATGGTCGGGACGGTGGATGAAATTGATGCCGTGAAGATCAAGGCCGGGCAAAAAGCCCGGGTGTTCGTCGATGCTGCTCCCGGCCAGCAGTTTGACGGGATAGTAAAATTTATCTCCACATATGGCCCGCAGAAAGCCAGCGGCATCCAGTATTACGGTACCGCTCAACCTACAGTGGGTACTTATGAAGTAGAAATCGGAATGGATAAAGACCAGACTGCCGGACTATATGGCGGGCTGACTGCCAGTGCGGAAATATTAATTGATAGCCGAGCAGATGTGCTGATAGTGCCAAAGGGGGCGGTTTCCGGCAAGAGCGGTAATTATACTGTTCGTGTGTTAGAGGATGAGAAAACTGGCATTATAGAGCAGAGGCCGGTCAAGATAGGTGTCCAGACGAGATCGCAAACTGAGATTTTATCCGGTTTGCAAGAGGGCGAAATGGTATTGCTGGATAAGATTGCAGCCCCTGCCAGGCCGCTTAATATCAATAACATTAAAAAGTAGATGGAATTAATATGGTAATAAGCGTTATCTCAAATTTGCTTGGAGGCAACATAGATGGCCAATAAATTGACGGAGAAAATAAAATCCAGCCTGTCCAATACAAGGGGCAGGGTGATGTTTATCATAATAGTCTTTATATTACTGGGCGGCATTGCACTGGGCGCATACCTGTGGCATGAAAGTTATACCTATGTCAGCACGGATAATGCCCGGCTGGCCGCTCCCCTGATTCCAGTGTCCGCTCTTTCTGCCTGCCAGGTTATCGAAATGGATGTTGACTGTGGCAGCTACGTGGAGAAAGGGCAGAAAATAGCCACTGTGGGCCAGCCGCGCCCGGATAACGTGGTGGACAGGCAGGGATTAAAAGAAATTCCTATGGGAAGGGCCGGGATAGAGTCTCCTGTTAACGGCTATGTTGCTGCCGTATGGACTTACCCGGGGGCTCTGCTTAACGCCGGTTCACCGCTGGTAACGATTTACGATAATTCCAATACATGGGTCAACGCCAATATCGCTGAGACCCAACTGCACAGAATTGAACCGGGACAGGAAGTGCAGGTGACCGTCGACAGCCTGGGAGGCCTCAAGTTGAAAGGCATGGTGACGGGTATATCGGCGGCCACTGCTGCAACCTTCTCACTGCTGCCACAGAATACAGCGACCGGCAATTTCATCAAGGTAGTACAGGTAGTGCCGGTCAAGATATCTCTAGAAAATACCGGCAGTCATGTTCTGGTGCCAGGAACATCGGTGGAAGTTAAAATAAAAGTCCGCTGAACGAAGCGTATACGCATCTATGAACAGGTCCGCCGAATACAAGATATTAATTGTATCTGTACTGGGAACGTTCATGGTGATCCTTGACCAGACCATCATGAATATCGCTTTACCGCATATTATGGCCGTTTTCAATGAAACGGCAGACCGTGCGCAACTGGTGATATCCGCCTACCTGATGGCTACCGCTATCACGACGCCGGCGGCTGCTTATTTATGCGACAGGTTCGGTATAAAAAAGGTATACCTGCTCAGCCAGGTCGGTTTTCTGGTGGGTTCTGTGTTGTGCGGCCTGGCCTGGAATACCAATACGCTGGTTTTTTTCCGTGTTCTTCAGGGATTAGCAGGCGGTCTGCTAAGCCCTATAGCCATGACCATGCTCTTTCTGAACGTTCCGCCTGAAGACAGGGGTACTATGATGGCCATTTTCGGTATTCCCATGATGCTGGCGCCGGCCATCGGTCCCGTGCTGGGTGGTTACCTGGTCACCTACTGGGACTGGCGGATGTGTTTTTACGTCAACGTGCCCGTGGTATTGCTGGCTATCGCTATCGGTATGATCTGGATTGCCGACAGCCCTCTAAAAAAATCTACTTTTGATATCAAAGGTTTCATGCTGGCAGCCATAGGTTTCAGTTCGATACTTTATGCTTTCTCATATGCTCCGAGCTGGCACTGGGATGACTGGCGTATAGTAACGATGCTGGTTGTTGGGAGTGCGTGTATATTAACATGGATACTGGTTGAGTTACGGGAGAAGCAACCCATGCTTGACCTGCATATCTTCAAATACGGAGGTTTTTCACTGGCAACCGGGTTAAACTTTGTCGTTACCATCGGTTTATTTTCAGTTATTTTCCTGTTGCCGTTGTTCCTGCAGAATATACGCGGCTTAAATGCCATGCAGACAGGGTTGATGCTGATGCCGATGGTGCTGGGGTCGATGATAACCATGCCTATCGGCGGACGCCTTTATGACACAATAGGGCCGCGTGTACCTGCCGTCATCGGCATTGTCCTGACGGCAGTCTCGTCGTTCTGGCTCCAGATGCTGGATGTCACGACGCCCGATTCCATATTGCTGCTCATCCTGTTTATCCGAAGCATGGGTATGGGGTTTTGCATGATGCCTATCATGACTTATGCCATGTCGGCTGTCCCTTTGAATATGACTGCCCAGGCATCATCCATTACCAACGTTTCGAGAACTATCTTTGCATCGCTGGGCGTGGCGGTATTCGCAACTATGCTCGATCAGTTTCAAAAGACCAATGCTGCGGTAATGGCCCAGACGCTGACGCCCGATTCATCGATAGCCATGCAGTTTTTATCGACAGTACAGGTAATGATGATGCAGGCAGGGCAGACTATGGAAGCGGCCCGTATGATGGGCATCTCCCTGCTGTCCCAGTATGTTAACCTGCGGGCGATAGTAGCCGCCTATGAACTGGACTATGTAATCAGTGCTCTCATCATTACGCTCGGAATAATACCTGCCATGTTTCTGCCTTTCGGACGGGCCAAAAAGGTTGAAGCCCCTGCTGATGTGGGAGTTTAAACGCACTATATCCACTTTTTCTTGCGGAAATAAACTAGCATGCCGATGGCGACAGCCAGCATCAGGAAAAGAATGGCCGGATAGCCCCAGGGTGAGTCTAGCTCAGGCATATACTTAAAGTTCATCCCGTATAGTCCTACAATGAATGTCAGCGGAATAAATATTGTGGCGACTACCGTGAGCACCTTCATTACTTCATTTGTCTTGTTGCTCATGCTGGAAAGATATATATCGATCATACCGCTCACCATGTCGCGCGTACTCTCTAAAAGGTCCATGGCTTCGAAGATGCGGTCGTATACGTCGCGGAAATAAGCTGTAGTCTCTTCTTTAATTAGATGAGAGCCCTGTTTAGATAGATCGCTGAGGATCTCGCGTACAGGCCAGACATATTGTCTTAGCAGCATCATATTTTTCTTGATGCTATGAATGGCGCTCAACGTCTGGCGTGTGGGATTGCTGATAAGATCATCTTCCCTCTCTTCGATTTCATTGCCGAAATTTTCAATAGCGTTGAAATAATTATCGACGATGATGTCGATGATGCGGCAGGCCAGATAGTCAGGCCCCATCTTTCTGACAATCGAGCCGTGTATTTTTGTTTCCTCCCGCAGTGATCCGAAGAAGTCTCCCGGCAGCTCCTGGAGCATTATTATAAAATTGGGCCCTAACACTATGCTTAGCTGCTCGGTTTCAATGGACTTTTCAGTTTCGTTGAAATTAAGCATTTTTAATATGATCAGCAGGTACTGACCGAAATCTTCGTACTTAACGCGGTGGCTGGTATTGGTGATATCCTGGATAGTCAGATCATGGAGTCCGAACATTTCGCCAAGCTGCTGCAAGAGTGCCAGATCACTGACGGTATTGACATTTATCCAGGTAGTTCCGAGTGCATCCTTATACGGCCGGCAATCCTCAACGTCTGCTGTGTCTTTATAGAGGTAATCCCCGTTATGATAGTGAATGATGCTTAAGGATGGCACGGCAGCAGAAGTCATATTATTACCCATAGACTCAACCTCTCAGTTTATTGTAAAGCGGGCAACATGCGGCTTTTTTAAATATTCCCATTTACCGTGGACACCACAGCTCAAAGCTCCCAGCTCGATATGTAGCATTGCAATGCCGCAATCCAGCCTTTTCGATACATTAAACTCCATTCCCGTGTCTTTGACTGCTATAGTAACGCTATTATTTTGGATGTTGAAAGTCCAGGGCTGGCGGTTAGTGGCCGATGGGGCAAGGCGCGCTGCTTCAACCGCTGCTCTGGCCCATTCAGGTCTTTGAAGGTCCAGCATACCGGTAACCATCGACGATAGCGGTTTTCTCTGGTGCATGGCGCCGAATCCAGTAAACATCTTTTCCTGGAAGCTCCATTGCTCTACCGTGTAGCCGACCGGGCTGACCGATAGCATTTTTTCTGTGGCGGCCAGCTTGATAATGGACAGCACCGATTTTGCATTGTATGTAAGTGCCACCCAGCAGGTACCCAGCCCCAGCGCCGTGGCTTCCAGTATAATACCTTCGCCGGTATATCCCATTTTCTCCTGTAAGTTGGGATCGGAGGTATCTCCGATAAATGCCAAGAAAGAAGGAGCGTTTTTTATATTTCCGTAAAAACCCAGGGCATTAGCGAAAATATCATCGGGAGGTTCTGCAATGAACTCTACCCGGGCAGTGTTATAGGGCCTGAATTCCTCACAAACAGTTTGAAGCTGCTCTTTCATTATGTTCTCCAGCGGCCTGTTTTTTTGGTAGCTCCTCCGCGATCGCCTGAAACCAATGGCAGAGTACCAGCGCGGGTCAATCTGCTGCATGTTTTCTCCCCATATTTATTAAATGTAAAGGCTAACCAATAATTTAGAGGCCCATGCGACAATTGTCAAGAAAGGTTATTTGGCAAATAGATGAACTTTGTATCAGGATTTATATTAAACTATAATCTGCTCAATACTAATGAGGAGGTATGTCAATGGCGAAGTTGAGTGAACAAATGAAAGCCCTTATTTCCAGCCAGCAGGCCTTTATCGGAACGGCCAGCGCGGATGGGAAGCCCAGTATAAGCATGAAAGGCAGTACACGCGTTGTGGATGATGAACATATAGTGTTTTTTGAGATGTCAGGTGGCAGGACCTGGGAGAATATCCAGAAAAATCCACGCATAGCGATAGTTGTGGCCGACCGGGCCAAGTTCCAGGGTTTTCGTTTTGAAGGCGAGGTCAAAGAATTACTCACATCGGGGCCGCTTTATGATGAAGCTAAAAAGCTTTCCGAAGCAATGAAAATACCCGTGCCTCCCAAGGCTGCGGTGCTGGTGCAAATACAGGAGATTTTCGACCTGGGGAAAGGTGGAAGAAAAATAGAATAATTACTTAACATAAATATAATATACAGGAGGTATTGGTATGACTGAAGCATACCCGGTAAACCTTTCTATCGACTATCCTGACCATAAGCTGAACAGACTCACCTCTGCCTTGCGCATATTCACCGTTATACCAATTATGATCGTACT
Organism: Dehalococcoidia bacterium; assembly: GCA_016927965.1. The sequence continues at coordinate 13,181 of JAFGLP010000119.1, read as the reverse complement.
TTTTTTATTGATGGGCAGCAGTTATCAGTATGGCGGCAAGGACGGTGCGCAAGCAGGTATGGTTGGTATGGGCATTATTATGCTTCCGCTGGTTCTGATGATCCTGTTCCGCAGGAAATATCCCAGGTGGTGGTACGATTGGAATTTGGAGATGACCAAATTCATGTATAGGGTGCGGGTATATTTTTCTCTGATGACTGATATTTATCCTTCCACCGATGAGGAGCAGACCGTGCATGTGGATATGCCTTATCCTGACACTGCCGGATTGAACCGCTGGCTGCCGCTGGTAAAATGGTTTCTGGCCATACCGCATATCATCGTGTTGGCCTTCCTGGGTATTGCTGCTTTTTTCATCGTAATCATTGCATGGTTTGCTATTTTATGCACAGGCACGTTTCCCAAAGACATGTTCACATTTGTGGTTGATGTCGCAAGATGGGGATTGCGAGTGATGGCCTATGCCTTGATGATGATAACTGATAAGTACCCGCCTTTCCGGCTGGGCGTCTGATAGCAGCACAGGCTGGCGATAATACGCCTTGAAAAATCAGGGGGTAAATTTGCTGAAATGTCGCTATCAGATGGCCATTAAAGCCTGGCCGCGTGTGCTATGTATATATGGCGCACAGCCACACATCTATTGAGGTACTTGATAAACAGACCGGCTACCGGTTCTGGCGCTTTGCCTCGTACATAAGCTGATCGGCTTTATCCAGCAGTTCGTTGAGGTTGCATGGCTGCCCTGCTTCGCTGGAGGATATCCCTGTACTAAGTGACAGTTCATATGGCATTTTAGCGCTGATATTAAATTCACTGATTTTATCTGTTAGCCTGCTTTTGACAGTCTCTGAAAAAGTTTCATCGCTGCCCGCCATGAATACGGCGAATTCGTCGCCATGCATCCTTGCAACGATATCAGAATCGCGGAAAGTCTCTTTGAGAATTTTAGCCGTATTTATCAAAGCCAGGTCGCCTTCGACATGCCCCAGGTTATCATTGATCCATTTGAGCCTGTCGATGTCGGCGAAAAGGACAGTAACTCCCCGGTTCAAGCGGTTGCTAAGCTTGAGCTGCTTGGTGGCAAGCATAAGAAAGCCGCGCCTGTTATATAGACCGGTGAGATCATCGATAAGCGACAATGACTTGAAAAGCTCTTCCGATTGTTTGCGCTCGGAGATATCCACTATAGTGCCGAGGGTGGCCTTTTTACCGTTATACAAGATAGATGTGTCGGATTCCATGAACCACACCTGTTTGCCGCTGCGTGTTTTTACCCTGTAATCGTAAGTTGAGTATTGCCCTCTGCCCGATTTTAAAGCCTTGATAGCGTTTTTCCTGACACTGTTCCTGTCTTCAGGTTCAACCAGCGATAAGGTGTCCTTACCGATCAGTTCTTGTTCTGGATATGCCACGTATGATATAAATTGAGGGTTCACCAGCCGGAATTGATGGTCCTGTGCAATATACATGCCTACGGGAGATGTATTGAAAATGGCCTGAAACATCTCTTGCGCCTGTTTTCGCTCGGTGATATCCTGCCCGGAACTGAAGCTGCCTATTATTTTTCCTGTCTCGTCCTTGAGCAGTTCATTATGCCACGCAATCAGCCGCTCCTCTCCATGGATGTTTACAACGGGGTTGTTATAATATTTATCCTGGCTAGCCTGCCCGTTGATGAAATGGTTAAAATAGCTGCTGGCTTCCTGGCGGACGCGCTCAGGTACAAAGGTATCAAACCATTTTTTACCCATGATTTCCCGCTCGCCTGTTCCGATGATCTCGCACCCTTTACGGTTAATCAGTGTTACCTGTCCTTCCAAGTCGAGGGCCAGCATGATGGATTCTACCAGATCCAGAATATTTTGCAGCTTGTTGCGTTCCCTTTGCAGTAGATCATGGCTGTTAGCTAGGTTGCGGAATAGTATATTGTATGGCTTTTGTAAGCCTGTCACTGTTATTGCCCTGTAAATCAGGAAAAAAGAAACGATGTAGAACAGGTGACCCAGCATGTAAAACACATTGGTGGAATCCCTGTATAGCATAAAGGACAATTCTGCCATAATACCAAAGGCGATTGACATCATGATATTCATGAGTACGGATCGGTCAAAGGAATCCTTTTTTATCCATAGCAGTGCACCTGCAATCATGAGAATTGAGCAGACAATGAATTCGCTGCTTACCTTAAACAGGGTAAGCCCCTGTCCCGGAATGTAAGCGACCGGAAAATTTTGCCAGAACATGATGGAAAGGATAATAATTCCAAGGAAGACAGTGAAAACCGCCAGTGCGATATTAATGCGTAGTTTGCGTTTTATAAATATGATTGCTGCCAGCAAAGAAAGACTCTGGATGTATCTTGCCGCAATCCATAACTGTGTCTGTACGTTGGTATTGAACTCAGTAAAAAAAGGCATTCCATCATATGTCAGAGTATGCAGAAGCTCAATAATCCCGATGAAAAGATACGCTATACCCAGAAAGGTGAAATAGTTATTGTCAGTATAGTTGCGGGAGTTCCATGCAACGATGAATATACTTAAACATATAATGATGCTGAGAAGCTCAATGGTGATATGAAAAAGCAGAAAGCTATAGAGGCTGGTCAGATAAATACCTGCCAGGATAACAATACCCAGCAGTACCCGGTAGAAAACACTCAAGATGATACTGTTCCTCCAGCAGATATAAGCGGTACTGTTTAAGCAGAGTAAATTACTTGATGGCGGAATTATAACAGAAGTTGTAGAGGAATATCATGTGATGCATGATTAGCATACTGCGTTTTCGATAATCTCAATGCGCACTGCGTTTTTACCTGTCTCATCGAACTCAACGGCGACAAAGTCGATCCTCCAGTCAGGAGGCAGATTCTCATGGCTGTTTAAATAATCAAGTGCTGCTGAAATAAGGATCTGTTTTTTTTGTGCTGTGACTGATTCCTCCGGGCAGCCGAAGGATTTGCTGCTTTTACTGCGCACTTCAACAAACACCAGATATTCTTTGTGACGGGCTATAATATCGATTTCCCCGTGGCGGCAGCGGTAATTTTGATCAATGATACGGTAGCCTTGCTTCTTTAGAGCTTTACAAGCCAGTTTCTCACCGGCTACCCCTAAGTCCTGTTTGTTCATATAAGCCTCGTTAAATCCCTGACCGGGCCGAAAGTAAAACGGTGCTCCTTGCAGGCCCCATAACGCTCCAGACTGCCTATGTGTCGATCTGTGCCGTAACCTTTGTGATTAGCGAAACCATATTTGGGATATTTAGCGTCCAGTTCCTGCATGATATGGTCGCGGGTAACTTTGGCGGCAATTGATGCGCAGGAGATGGTCAAACAAATACGGTCGCCTCTGGTAATATTTTTCTGAGGAATTTTCAATCGTGGCAGCTTTACATAGTCGGTGAGTATATAGTCAGGAGGATTTGCCAGTTGCGCCAGCGCCAGCTTCATGGCTTTTTTTGTGGCATTTAATATATTGATCTCATCGATAATCTGGGGGGAAACCACGCCTATGCCGATTTCAATACCGGCCTGGTTCATAAATTCAAATATGTTTTCACGTTCCTGGAATGCAAGGAGCTTGCTGTCCCTGACGAGTTCCAGCCAATCATAGCATGCATTTTCACGAAGTATCACGGCTGCTGCAACCACGGGGCCGGCCAGCGCTCCCCTTCCTGCTTCATCTAGCCCGGCGATGCGGCGGTATCCTGAGGAAAAAAGCGCATCTTCCTCCTGGTGGTTGGGATGGTCCCGCAGCTTATCATGCTTGTGTCCTACCAATCGCTCTCACAGTCCACTAAATAAAATGGAGTCAGTTATCCCACGTCGCTGGTTGGGGGATGAAGTTGATCAATAGAAGGTGAAATGCCTTTCCATATAATGTCACTTATCTGTTCTATCGTCATTCCCGGCTCGATTAAAAGCCAGCGGCCCGGTTTTTTACGCATCAACTCCAGATAGCCATTCCTGATCTTATTGTGAAAAGCCAGGCCCTCGGCTTCAAAGCGGTCTTCCGTGCTATTGCGCTTGCGGTTGAGGCCGGTAGCCGGTTCGGTATCCAGCAGTATGGTGAGATCAGGCTCCAGCCCTCCTGTGGCGATGTCGTTAATAGTGAAGACAAGTTTCATGTCCAGCCCGCGGCCGTAGCCCTGATAGACTACTGTGGAGTCGGCAAACCTATCACAAATAACCACTTTTCCCGCAGCAAGCGCCGGATTAATAACATCGGAAATCAGCTGCGTGCGGCAACTGTTGAAAAGCAGCAGCTCCGCCATGGGATTGATGTTGATAGTGCCTCTGACTTTTAAAAGTTCCCGGACTTTCATCCCAAGCGGCGTGCCTCCCGGCTCCTGGGTTAAAATCGCTGGAATTTTCATGTTAAGCAGCCTTTTATACAGCAGTCTGCTGTGTGTGCTTTTACCACAACCTTCACAGCCTTCGAAAGTGATGAATAAGCCGTGGGAAATATTCATATTTTGCAATCAAATCCTAAGTATTGTCACGTATTTAATATCTTGACCCGGCGGACAGGTTCTTTGCCGGTGCTCATCGATGACAGATCATGACGTTCCGCCAGCAAGTGCTGTAAGCGGCGGATAAAAGCATTTTGCGGGCTGAGCTCTACCTCCGGTTTACCATTTTTAATCTGACGGATCGCATGCAAAGCTTCATCCATAGCGGAATCAACTATTTCGTCTTTTGGCCCGGTATAGATCGTATCCAGACAATGGCGAAGCTGCTGCAGGCTGTTGCCCCTGATGGCGTATACAGGTATCCCCTGCATCTCAGCGTCTCTTATCTTCTGAGGTTTACGGCGGAAGTAGTTCTTGGTGGTGATCAACAGGTTAGATTTTCTAAGGTCGTCGGAAATACTAATATCCAGCCCCTTTTCGTGTGCTGCCTGCTCAAGAATGGGCCGGTTGATACCGAAAAGGTAAATATATAATTTCTGCCTCTTGGATTCAGCTTTATTATGCGGTTCAACTCTTGACGCAGTCTTCTCTTTAATTATGTTGCCGTCCGGGGCAAGCCAGCGCACTTCGGCCTGGTTTTCCTGTCCGTGCAGTAAGGAGTCAACGGCCTGAGCAACATCGGGATGTACAAGTACCTTATAACGTTCCTGTATTTCTACAACGATATCGAAAGTAGGAGGGGCTTTTCTCTCAAGCACCGATTTCTGGGTGTGCCTGCGGCGCGCCTCTTCATCACCCAGTGTAACAGTCTGGATCCCTCCTATCAGATCAGATAGGGTAGGATTCATCATCAGGTTTTCAAGGCTATTGCCGTGAGCGGTGCCGACCAGTTGTACCCCGCGTTCTGCAATGGTCCTCGATGCCTCCGCCTCCAGACTGGTGCCGATCTCATCGATGATGATAACCTCAGGCATGTGATTTTCTACAGCTTCAATCATCACCGCATGCTGCTGTGTAGGTGTCGGCACCTGCATGCGCCGGGCATGGCCGATGGCAGGGTGGGGGATATCACCGTCTCCGGCTATCTCGTTGGATGTATCTACGACTATCACCCTTTTTTTGAGATCGTCGGCCAGAACCCTGGCTGTTTCACGCAGGATGGTGGTTTTTCCGATACCCGGCGGTCCCATCAGCAAAACATTCTTGCCCTTATCCACCAAGTCCTGAATAATTTTTGCTGTCCCCATCACCGCCCTGCCAACGCGGCACGTAAGGCCAACTATTGTTCCCTCGCGGTTTCTGATAGCTGAGATGCGGTGCAAGGTGCGCGGCAGGCCGGCGCGATTGTCTGCTGAGAATGTGCCAATCCTGCTGATCACGTACTGTATATCGGCCTGGGTTATCTCGTGTTCGCCCAGAAATATTTCACGGTGGAGAAACCGTGCTTCCGGCAGCCTTCCCAGGTCAAGGATGATCTCAAGGAGATCTCCATCTTGAATTTCCTTCAAAACGTTCGCTGCGACAGCATGCGGCATTACGTTGAGAAGTGATTGGATATCATCGGTGTTTACAGTCTGCAAGATTATTTCCTGCAACTCCCTGTCAATTACCAGCCCCTGGTAGCCAGTAAGCTGTCTTCTGGTATGCTCTTAATATCAAGCCCGGGCATGGCCGCTCCCAATGACTTGGATACCTCTGCAATGATGGCAGGATCGTTATAATGGGTTACAGTTTTCACAATAGCACGGGCACGTGCATCCGGATCACTCGATTTGAAGATACCGGAACCTACGAATACGCCTTCTGCACCCAGTTGCATCATCAGGGCAGCGTCAGAGGGGGTTGCCACGCCGCCGGCGGCAAAATTGACCACGGGCAGCTTGCCGGTGTTGTGTACTTCTATTACCAGTTCCAGCGGGGCGCCCAGCGTTTTAGCCTCAGCGGGAAGTTCATCAGCATGCAGCGATTGGAGTCTGCGCATAGCCGATTGGACTGAGCGCATATGCCTGACAGCTTCCACTATATTGCCCGTACCTGCTTCACCCTTGGTACGTATCATGGCTGCTCCCTCAGATATTCTGCGCAGAGCTTCGCCCAGGTCACGGCAACCGCATACAAACGGCACTTTAAAATCATGTTTCCAGACATGGTGGCTTTCATCAGCCGGAGTAAGAACTTCAGACTCGTCGATATAGTCCACTCCCAACGCCTGGAGGACCTGTGCTTCCACGAAATGTCCGATACGGCATTTTGCCATGACCGGTATAGTTACTGCCTTCATTATAGCGGTAATGATAGTGGGATCTGCCATCCGGGCTACTCCTCCTGCTGCCCTTATATCAGCGGGCACGCGCTCCAGTGCCATGACTGCGCAGGCACCGGCGTTTTCAGCAATTTTAGCCTGATCCGGCGTGACCACATCCATAATGACCCCGCCTTTAAGCATTTGTGCGAGGCCTGTTTTAACTTTCCAAGTTCCTGTGTTCATAATTCATGTCCTGTTTTTCAGCATATTTGGATTGCGATCAACTACCACCTTTAAATAAATTATAACATGTATATCAGCTAAATTGAATTTGCTATAATGGTCAAATAATTAATAAGTTTATGTAATAGTCGTCGGGAAAGAATGAAGTGGATTATAAGAAAATCATACTGGATAATGGAGTCAAATTAATTACCTGCCATATGCCTCATACCAGGTCCGTGTCGGTATTGTTCTTTGTCACGGTAGGAAGCTGCTATGAGAGCAATAATCTGGCCGGCATATCTCATTTCATTGAACATATGTGTTTTAAAGGCACGCAAAAACGTGCCAGTTCAAGGGAAATAAGCGAGGCTATCGAAGGAGTTGGCGGAATCATGAACGGCGGGACTGACCGGGAGATGACATCGTACTGGTGCAAACTGGCCAGCCAGCATTTTGAGAAGGCGGTCGATGTAATCGTTGACCTTTTGCGTGATCCGCTTTTCCGATCTGAAGATGTCGATAAAGAAAGGCAAGTGATAATCGAAGAGATCAACATGAGCCTGGACTCGCCTCAACAACGCGCCGGTATGCTTTTTGATGAGCTAATGTGGCCGGGAGGTCCCATGGGCAGGGATGTGGCCGGAAGTAAGGAGTCTGTCAGCGCTATCGACCGACCGCAGATGCTTAAGTATCTCAATGATTATTATACACCGGAGAATATATTGATCAGCATCGCCGGTGATGTTGAGGACGACCGGGTCATCTCTGTGGTTACCAGATATACAGAGGATTGGAAGAAAGGGGTCAGGCCGGATTATATTTCCAGCATGAGCGACCAGAAGCAGATGCGTATGCGGATGGAATACAGGGACACTGAACAGGTCAATATGTTGTTGGGTGTGGAAGGTTATTCTGTTTTTCATCCTGACCGCTTTACTTCTGACCTGCTGAGCATGATACTGGGTGAGGGTATGAGCAGCAGGCTGTTTACCGAGATAAGGGAGAAACTGGGCCTGACTTACGATATTCACAGCTATGTTGAACATTTCAGAGAATCCGGCTCTTTCGTTATTCAGGCCGGCATCGAGCCGGGGCAGACCGTCAATACTATCAGGGCTGTACTTGGTCAACTGGCATTGATGAGGGAAGGTATACCTTTTGCGGAATTAAATAAAGCGATAGAGATGGCCAAGGGACGGCTTTTGCTCAGCATGGAAAACAGCAGGAATGTTGCCGGCTGGTATGGAGCTCAAGAGATTTTGACTGGTAAGATCATGACCGTAGATGATGTCACACAGGCCATCGAAAAGGTGACAGTTGCAGATATTCAAAGAGTGGCCTGCCAGCTATTTGAAACAGATAGAGTGAATTTGGCTTTAGTGGGGCCTATTAATGAGCAGGATATAGATATCGAGATCCTAAAAATTTGATAATAATGCAATGAAAAAAGAGGGCCTCCACTAGATGGAGGCCCTCTTTTTATTTATCCGTTGGTTATTGTTTAGTACTCGGGCATGGGAGGCATGGGAGCTGCCTTTTCCTTTTCAGGGATATCACAGACCAGCGCCTCTGTAGTGAGGATCATTGTAGCGATACTGGCTGCGTTCTCCAGGGCAGTCCTGGATACTTTCAAGGGATCGATGATGCCCTTGCTGACCATATCGATATATTCGTCATTCAACGCATCATAGCCGACGCCTTTCTTGCTGCGCCTTACTTTATCGACTACTACAGAGCCTTCTTTGCCGGCGTTAATGGCGATCCAGCGGAGCGGTTCTTCGATAGCTTTCTTGATGATATCTACGCCTGTCTTCTCATCGCCCTCGGCCTTAACTTTATCGAGAGCAGAACTGGCGTTGATAACGGCTACGCCGCCGCCCGGGAGAATGCCTTCTTCCACGGCAGCCCTGGTGGCTGAAAGCGCATCTTCAACCCTGTGTTTTTTCTCTTTCAGCTCTACTTCGGTAGCAGCGCCGACTTTTATGACGGCAACGCCGCCAGCCAGCTTGGCCAGTCTTTCCTGGAGCTTTTCCCTGTCGTAATCCGAAGTGGTCTCTTCAACCTGCGCTTTGATCTGCTTGATGCGGGCTTTGATTTCTTCATCAGAACCTTTGCCCTCAACGATAGTGGTATTGTCCTTATCGGCAACGACTTTCCTGGCACGGCCAAGGTCGGCCACTGCGGCAGTATCCAGCTTGCGGCCGATCTCCTCGGAGATTACTTTTCCGCCGGTAAGCATGGCGATATCTTCCAGCATGGCCTTGCGCCTGTCACCGAATCCCGGAGCTTTGACGGCCAGGCAGGTTAGAGTGCCCCTCAGCTTGTTGACGACCAGCGTAGCCAGGGCTTCCCCTTCGATATCCTCAGCGATGATAACCAGGTTCTTGGATACCTGAAGGACTTTCTCAAGAACGGGCAGAAGCTCTGAGATAGCTGTGATTTTTTTATCGGTAATAAGTATGTAAGGGTCTTCGATCTCAGTTTTCATCTGCTCGGCATTGGTAACGAAATAAGGGCTGATGTAGCCGCGATCGAACTGCATGCCCTCTACATAATCGGTCTCGAACTGAAGCCCCTTGGACTCTTCTACGGTGATTACGCCGTCTTTGCCGACTTTTTCCATAACCTCGGCAATCAGGTTGCCAATCTGGGCGTCTGCGGCGGAGATAGTGGCGACCTGGGCTACCTGTTCCTTGGTGGTTACCGGGCTGGACATTTTCTTCAGATCGGCGACCATGGCTATTACGGCTTTCTCGATACCGTACTTCAATGCCATGGCATCAGCTCCGGCTGCGATATTCTTGAAGCCCTCGGTAACAATGGCCTGGGCCAGCACGGTGGCGGTTGTTGTGCCGTCGCCGCATTTATCGTTAGTTTTGGTGGATGCTTCTTTAACAAGCTGTGCGCCCATATTCTCGAAAGGATCGGGTAACTCAATGTCCTTTGCAATGGTCACGCCGTCGTTAATCACGCTGGGCGGGCCGAATTTCTTGTCCAGCGCTACTGGGCGGCCACGGGGTCCCAGTGTAACTTTCACAGCATCGGTTAAAGAATCAATGCCATTTTTCAGAGACCTGCGGGCGTCTTCGCCATATTTAATCTGTTTTGCCATTTAACCTCTTTCCTCCTATATAAAATAGCGGTTAATTTTTCTAAAATATGATGTGGTTATTTTTTCTTGGCCAGGATATCGGCTTCTCTAAGTATGATCAGCTCTTGATCGTTTTCTTTGATCTCAACGCCACCATACTTGGCGAAGATGACGATATCGCCTACGGCTACGTCCATGGGCAGTCTTTTGCCTTCATCGGACATTTTGCCGGGGCCGACAGCCAGAACTTTACCCTCCTGTGGTTTTTCCTTTGCTGTATCAGGCAGAAAGATGCCGCCCTTAGTTTTCTCCTCTTTTTCCAAAGGCTTTACAACTATTCTGTCACCCAAAGGTTGAATTTTTACAGCCATTCTTACCTCCTTTAAAAAATTAGCAATCTCTTTTCGAGACTGCTAAATATGGTAGCATAAAAAATTATCAATGTAAAGGGGTGACTGCTAAAATTTGTATCTAATTCTTGGGAGGATTAAAAGTTATATCCGGCTTTTTTGTAATTCTCCATGGCCCGCTCATCCAGCCCTTTCTTATCGGCCAGCTCTGCGGCATGGCTCCATTGTCCCTCGGATTCATAGCCATGCAGTTGGCTCTCAAGTGATTTTGCTTCATCCGGGGTATCTACAACACAGGCCCTGAATCTGGACATGATTTTGCGCACCGCTGCTCCGCATTTTGGACACGCCTCAAGCGGTGACTCTGACATCTTCTGTATAACGTCAAATCCTTTTTTACAGTAAGAGCAGCTCTGAGCAATTGCTCTGTATTCGTAAATCGGCATCTATATCTGCTGTTTTAAAATGAGATTTAATTTATTGTGCCACCTGCCGAGCCGTGTGTCTAATAGCGATTGTATTGCTCTTAGTACCCATGTCTTGTTATTACTAATTATCATCGGATTGCTGTGCTGCATACCGCGTATTGGCAAAAGGGATGAATGTGCACGGATTTTCATCTGACAGTGACGGATTTAGCCAGATTACGCGGCATGTCGGGATTATTGCCAAGCCTGATGGTCATCTCGTAAGCGAGCATCTGAAGCGGGACGACGGCAACTATAGGGTAAAGTAAATCATGCACTTTGGGCAGTCTGATCCAGTGATCATATACCTCGTTGTTCTGATCTGACACGGCGATGATCCTGGCTCCCCGCGATTTAGCCTCGATGGCATTGCTTAGAGTCTCGTCATAAGTGTAGTCTGCAGGGCAGATCACCAGTACCGGTGTATCCTTCTGAATTAGTGATAGTGTTCCATGCTTGAGCTCACCGGCCGGCATTCCTTCGGCATGTATATAAGAGATCTCTTTTAACTTCAATGCGCCTTCTGATGCAATGGCGAAGTTGATACCGCGGGCGATATAGTAGCAGTCGTTGGACTTATAGTACAGGTCTGCTATGTGTTTGATTTCATCGTTGTTCCAGGCGATTACTTTATCAACCTGCTTGCTGATCTTGCGGATGTTGTCGGCTGCCATATCAAATGAATGCACCATGGAAAAAGAAAGGAGATAAAAAACCGCCAGCTGGTTGAGAAATGACTTGGTTGCGCAGACTCCTATTTCCGGTCCGCAGTTTAAGTATATTATATTGTGACTCAGTTCTCCGAGCATGGATTGAGGCCGGTTGATGATGGAGATGATCTTGGCTCCGCTTTGTCGCGCCAGCTTGACGCCGTCTATTACATCGAGTGTCTCCCCGCTTTGCGAGACGGCAATTACCAGTGTGTTCTTATCGAGGGAATCGGCAAAATACTGGAACTCCGAGGCCATTACTACATCGCAGAACTTTTTGCCTACACTTGAGAACAGGTACCTGCCTACCAAGGCTGCATAACGGGAGGACCCGCAGGCTGTGACGATGACCTGGTCGGCCCTGAGGACATCCATGGCTATCGAGATGAAAAGCTCTTTATCCTGTTGCGAGGCGCCGATTAATGTTTTGGGCTGTTCCATGATCTCTTTCAGCATGAAATAAGGATAGCTTCCCTTATCGCTTTCATTCCAGATCATATCGGGTTTTACTGCTTTCTTACTTACCTCTTTGCCTGTGGCGTCAAAGAAATTTGCTTTTCCCGGCGTCAGCACTACCATTTCATTTTCACCTATCATGTATAGGTGGTCGATCTGACCTGCCAGTGCCATGGAATCACTGGCTGCAAAGGCCTTTTGTTCTCCCACGCCTGTAACCAAAGGGCTGCCCCTGCGTGTTCCTACGATTTTCCCCGGTTCTTTAGTGCAGATGGCCAGGAAGGCAAAGGAACCCTGCAACCTGGGTGCTACCGCCCGTACTGCATCTTCAAGGGAGCGGCCTTTTTTCATCTCGTCTTCCAGTTTATGGGGAATAACCTCGGTATCGGTCTCGGATGTGAAATGATGCCCTCTTTTTATAAGTTCCTTGCGAAGCGTCTGGTAATTATCGATGATGCCGTTGTGAATAACGGCTATCTGATTCTTGCAGTCACAGTGGGGATGGGTGTTTGGCCGTGTTACGCCCCCATGCGTTGCCCAGCGTGTATGACCTATACCAAGAAGGCCTGGCATTTTATCCAGATTGTATTTTTTATTAACCTCATCAAGTGTCCCCACCCCTTTTTTTACAATCAGACGGCCTTTATCAATCATGGCGATACCGGAAGAATCATACCCGCGGTATTCCATACGCTTTAGACCCTCAAATATGACTGAGGAGGCATTACCGTTCTTGCTACAATAACCGATGATTCCGCACATGCTGTTTCTACATCCTATTGTAATATTATTCAGAGGTTATTACGTTTGTATTAAGTACGAGAGGGTCTTTGATATGAGGCACAGCATCCCCGTTCATAGATAGAAAAAACATGATAGTCTGGTTGTTACCTGCGCTGTTCATATTAATGTTTATTGCTTGCTCCCATTTTTGATTGTGCAACAATATCCCTGTCTTAACAGAATTGATTATAACACCGTTTGCTATCACTTGTATCGTGTAGTCAACCGGTTTTCCTTCATGGTTGACAATACCCAGCATGACTGCTGATGGTTGTCCGGCTATCATTTCTGCAGGATAATCAGATGCATTGCCTTCCTGGTTCAGCAAGTAAAACTCGGTGAACCTGTCCTGCGTTCCGCCAGTAATATATAGGTAAACGATTGTAGCGATCAACCCGGCAATAATCAGCAGGAGAACCAGTGAGGTTGCCTTAT
>JAFGLP010000118.1 GCA_016927965.1 Dehalococcoidia bacterium | reverse complement strand
TTCCTGAATTATCCCGTTTTGAGTACGAGCACAGATTGATATTACGCCGTTGCGGCTATATCAGTCCAGAGGAAATAAATCACTATATTGCCCAGGGCGGCTATAGCAGCTTGGATAAAGCCCTTAAAATGCCTCCAGAGTCAATACTGCAGGAGATAAAAACTTCCGGTCTGCGCGGTAGAGGCGGCGCCGGTTTCCCCACCGGGCAGAAATGGGAATTATGCGCTAAATCCAAAAATACGGAGAGATATGTTATCTGCAATGCCGATGAGGGAGACCCCGGTGCTTTTATGGATCGCGTGGTACTTGAGAGCGATCCGCATCAGGTGATCGAAGGTATCATTATCGCTGGATATACTATTCAGGCTCAGCAGGGTTTTGTTTATATCAGGTCGGAATATCCGCTGGCAGTAAAACGATTGGAGATAGCCCTGGAGCAGGCGCGTAAACTTGGGCTGCTGGGGAAGAATATACTGGGCAGTGATTTTAGCTTTGATATCTATATAGCGCGAGGTGCCGGCGCTTTCGTTTCGGGGGAGGAGACTGCCTTGATGCGGGCTATTGAGGGCAAACGCTCTTCGCCTGACCACAGACCGCCATATCCTGCAGAAGCGGGTTTATGGGGTAAACCCACTCTCATCAATAATGTTAAGACTTATGCCTTTGTACCTCTCATAATAGAACGTGGTGGAGGCTGGTTTTCCCAGATAGGTACCGAGTCCAGCAAGGGTACGGCTGTGTTTGCGCTGGCTGGAAAACTGCACAATACAGGGCTGACCGAGGTGGAGATGGGGACTTCGCTGCGCCGCATCGTATATAATATTGGCGGCGGCATCCGCAATGATAAGCAGTTCAAGGCGGTGCAGATAGGGGGACCATCCGGAGGCTGCCTGCCGGCTGACCTGCTGGACACGCCTATAGATTTTGACTCGCTGCGAAGCGCAGGCGCCATTATGGGTTCCGGCGGCCTCATAGTTATGGACGAGGATAACTGTATGGTGGATACGGCCAAATTCTTTCTCGACTTTCTACGGCAGGAGTCCTGCGGCAAATGTACGCACTGCCGCATAGGCACAGAACACATGTATAGAATCCTGGAAAATATTACTGCTGGCAAGGGAAAGGTGGAAGACCTGGACCTGCTCCTGGAAATCGGCGAAGATATCAAGGACGGCGCACTCTGTGGGCTGGGCAAAACCGCTCCCAACCCCGTATTCACCACATTACGTTATTTCCGGGATGAGTATATAGCGCATATCGTTGAGAAAAGGTGCCCGGCACTGGTGTGTAAGGACTTGATTGCCTATTATATCCTTCCCGAGAAATGCGAACGCGGCTGTGAGCACTGCGTTCTCTCCTGCCCCACGAAAGCCATATCTACGGATGAAAAGACACTTGTCAAGGTTATAGACCAGGAAAAATGTACCAAATGCGGCAATTGCCTTCTGGTGTGCCCCAAGGAATATAGTGCCGTGGTCAAGCTGTCACCGGTCAGCAAACTCCCTGTGACAAAAGTTGCAGCGCCGATTAAAAAAGAAGGGTAGTATTAACCCTGATTCGCCGCTACAAAGATCATTAAACGGCAATCGAAAATACGAAATTTGATTATCGCAGTGCTGAACTGGCAATATATATTGTTTTGTATTTGCCGATTAGTATTTCGAGATTTATCCAGAGGAGGTTAGCATGCCCAAGACAGTTACCGTGGCAGGAAAAGGAGGCGTGGGCAAGACTGCCATAGCTTCTTTGATTATAGATCTTCTTTCCAGGAAAGGCGTTGTTCTGGCTATCGATGCCGACCCCAGCACAAATCTGAATATAGCCCTGGGTTTAACTCTGGATGATAATGCCACAGTGGGCAGAGCCAGGGAGGATCTCACCGCAGATATTCAGAAGGGCAAAATAGCACCCAATATTTCGAAACAGGATATTCTGGATATGAAGATACATGAGTCTCTGGTGGAATCCAGCAAGATCGATCTTCTGGCCATGGGAAGGCCTGAGGGGCCGGGCTGCTACTGTGCAGCCAACAACTGGCTGCGTGCCTCCATAGACAGGCTTGAAAAAAACTATGATTATATTGTGGTGGATAGTGAAGCTGGCATGGAGCATATCAGCCGGCAGACCACCCAGGATGTGGATAACCTTATTATTGTTACCGACCCCACTATGCGCGGTCTCATCACCGCCGTACGCACCAGGGACCTTATCACGGAGATGCGTACCAGGGTAGGCAAGGTTGGACTTGTGGTCAACAGGGTCAAAAACGGATTGCCCGCGGAGCTGGATCAGGCCATCAAGGATTACAACCTCACGCTGCTGGCAGTGATCCCAGAAGATCCCAATCTTGCAGAGCTTGATATCAAGGGAGGGCCTATTATAGATTTGCCTCAGGACTCCCCGTTGAAGATAGGTGCGCAGGAAGTGGTTAATAAGCTAAATCTATAATAAAGTAGAATAGTGAAAAAGTTATTATACTCGTTTATGCTGCTAGCCGTGATATTGCTGGCATGTATGCCTGCTGAGGTTGCTCCATCCGCAGTTCCGACTACACCACCTGCTGCGATACCAGTTGAATCCGGGCAACCAACCGAAACTGCGTCAACGGCTCAGCCCGGCAATGAAGATATGATTCCGCGCATTACAGCTGCAGAGCTCAAGGCGGGATATGACAGCGGAGCCGATATTCTGATTGTGGATACACGCTCGAAGGAAGAATATAATAAGGAGCATATTGAAGGCGCAGTATCAGCTCCTCTAGGCGATATAGTCAGCGGTAAATGGCTATTTCCAGAGGACAAAGACAGGGAAATAATTTTTTACTGCACCTGACCAGACGAGCATACCAGCGCCAGTGCAGCGCTTGAATTGGCAAGTCAAGGCTATCATAATGCCAAAGCTCTGAAGGATGGTTTCAATGGCTGGAAAAATGCGGGGTATCCCGTTGCCGGTACCGCGGCGACAGAGTAAAGGAGATTTATGACTATAGAAAAGACGCGCTTACTGAATTTACGTGATGTAGAGGGCAAGATAAGTCCGCACCAGGGACAGCTTGATAGGGCTCTAAGAGTCCGTGCAGAGGCCTTAAGTTTTGTAAATGATGTTGGCGCCCTGGCTCGTTTTATGGGCGCCAAAATCGAGGTTCAGGGATGCAGGGGAGACTGGTGCATTGTAAAGGAAATCTTCCCTGGCGTGAAGATACACTTCGTCTTTGAAAAGGCTGATGAGGAATTCCCTGCCAGGCTTAAAGCTCTCTTCTCCGGTAAAAGGCTGGAGCTAATGTCTGGAGAAGATCTTGTTAGCCTGATGATACCTATCGTCAGCCATATGCTGCGCTATGTGCGTGAAGCCAACCCTGATAAAAAACTTCCGGAAGTCTGCTACAGGGTCTAGTTATCTGCCATTTAATCTCGGGTAACAGCCTATATCTTCACCACGGGAGGATGTTATCTTCCGATCTTTCTGGCTGTCATGGGGATAAAAGCAGATACTGCTTACAGGTTATCTATGCCAGCTGCGGGCGGGTAAAGGCATTAGCTGCATTAACGGTGCATGCCAGGGGGCATGTTGTTGCGCCCACCGGCGCCCGGGCTGACCCTGGACGAGCTGATTGTGGTCACCATGCCGGAAACCGTAAAGCTGGTAATCTGGGTGCCGTCAGTATATACCCCTCCGGAGTATATACCGTCGCTCTCTGAGCCGGTTGAACTGCCTTCTATGTAAACAATATAGTTTGCACTATTTTTTAACTCAGGCGAGCTAAATACCACAGACTGGTATGCCTTTGCCGACATGAACGTGAGAACCTCATTGCCCTCTTTAGTTTCGATGTGTACCATTGTGCTGGCTGGCTGCGATGATTCGAGATTCAGCATCACTGAGTACTGGGTGGATGATGTGCTGGGCGCTTGCGGCATCCCTGCACTGCCCGTGGCTATAAGATAACCGCCTCTGATATTGAAACTACCCGCATAGTCCAGGGCGCCGTTATCGTTGGCTGTGGGACCATTGATGATAACCTTACCACCGGTCATATTGATTGGACCATTGATATCAAGGCCATCGCCTGAAGCATGGACCACTATGTATCCGCCGTTAATATCGAGATAGTTGTTATCGGAGGAAACGAATTCATTTTGCCCCGGCCTTCCCATCATAGCGGAGCCGTCATTGCCGCCGACGATGTTGATGCCGTCATCGTTTGAGACTATATGAATATTTCCCTTGTTGATAGTAACTACCGCGCTTTCAATACCTTCATAACATTTCGTAATATTTATATCCCCCCCGTTAATCTGTATGGTAGCATCAGCGTGCACTCCGTCATCGCCAGAGACCAGAGTGATGTCTCCGCTGTCAATCTTTACGCCTGAATTGGAATGGATAGAATCATCAGAAGAGTCAATCTTAATCGTACCGCCTGTGATCGCTATGTCAACGCCGGCTTTTAGTCCCTTGGCACTGGCTGCAGCGCTAACATCCGAGTTATTTTTCATACCCCATTTACCCCAGGTATTTCCGGGCTGGTCGAAGTTGCTGCTGCTATTGATGCTGCCACCGCCTGAGGATATGGTGATATTCCCGCCGCTGACGAGAAGGCTTGTTTCCGCCTGGATACCGTCAGTCCCGGCAGTGATATTAAAACAGCCTCCATCAATGAAGACATATCCCTTTGCAGTATCCTCATCATTATTGGATTGCAGACCATCCCCTCCCGCGCTTACCGTGATATTACCGCCCTTAACAGCAAGCTCGTCTCTCCCCTTGATGCCATCGTTTACGGCAGCTACGGTGATATTGCCGCTTACGATCTTAAGGTCGTCTTTGCTCCGAATGCCGTTGTTATAATTGGCGGTAACCGTCAGCGAACCATTGCCGTTGATAGTAAGGTCATCGTGACTGAAAATAGCGGCGTCGGGTTCGTCTGACTCGGCATCCTCGAAGATATAATTGGCGCCATCTTCCACATGGTTTTCCTTGCCGTCCGCCAGGGTAATAACCGTCTTTTCCGCGCTGATAATATAGATTGGTGCGCTGCTTAAACAGGCAATATCCGCTCCATTCAGCACGAGTTTTACCACTGCCTTATCCCCGGTATTTACTCTTATCTGTCCGTCGTTCAAAATGCCGCTAATGCTGTATGTACCGGCAGATGTGATAGTGATCATGTTTCCTTCGACTGTAGCACCGTCTCCCTCCAGCTTTATTGAATTACCCTCCAAAACGATATAAGACATGCCGGAGCCGGTCAGACTGGAATCCAGGTCATCACTGTCATATTTAACGGATATCGTGCTGGTAGCCGAGTTCTGCAGAGCATCAATCCCTGCAGGGTTGGACGGCAGGGATGATGGTATAGCCGTCGCTGACTGAACTCCACTGCCTGAACAAGCGCTGAGAGATATGATGAGAATTAATACCAGAATTAATGTGATTATTTTTTTCATGTAAGTTTAAACTCCTCTAATTAATATTCGTACGTCCCTGTCTACACTTTTGCTAGCCTACGAAGACCTCCACTTTAGCCTCATCGGCAAGCTGGTTCAGTTCACGGGTAAAAGCCGTCCAGTCGAAGCCTGATTGCTTCCGGTACTGATAGTTCAGTCCAACCCGGTCGTCAAGTGTGGACATGGTATCTAGAGTCAGCCCGCGCAGACGCTCCCTCAGGAACGATGTCAGTTTTTTCTCCAGCGCCGGGAAGGATTGCTGGTCAACGGAAATCATAAGATGCCCCCTGCCAAAAAGGGTGACATGGTTGCTCACCAGCAACTGCACTCCTAGTGCCAGAAATACGACTGCGAATAAGATGGCGACGGCGAGCAGGTTACCTGTCGCCGCCCCGATTGAGGAGGCAATTAAAAGAAGCAGGAATCCTATCTCGGCAGGGTCTTTTATCGGCGTCCGAAAGCGGACGAAGGAGAGGGCTCCGAGCAGCCCGATGCCGAGCGGTATTGAGGTCTGGATAACCAGGAATATCATGGTAATGGCTGGACCGCCGATAAGAAATGTGCGGTGCACGCCGGCGCCGATATGCCTTGAGCCGTAAAACAACTGGTAAAGTACATATGCGGCTACCGAAGCTATTAGCGATACCCCCACACGTATGATAGCCTCCCACACTCCGAGCGGTGATTGAAATAGTTCTGTAATCTCTTCTAACATTTTTGTTCTCCTATAGATTCTGTATCTGGACTATTCTTCCTGACGGAGATAAACGGCCTACCGTCCCGGGATTCTCATAATGCGAATTGATGCAGGCAGAGTATTTTGAAAACCTGGACCAGTCCGTGTAGAGCATCCTTGCACATCTTAAAGCTGTGGGCAGCTCCATGGTCCGTCCTTTGATCTCGATAACAGCACCGGGTAGCTCCAGTTCCTTTTCACCGTTGCACAGCCCCGGTGTTATCACGGTAGACCATATGTGATAATCAAGCGAAACCCGTTGTTCGGTCATAATTTCGCTAAAGCGGTAACGCCAGTAAGATATTTTTATTATCGGGAGGAGCATTTGTGACGGGAAATAACCAAACCTCGCCATGGTGTCCAGGAGTAATGTCCTGGGAATAATTCCCTTTCCCAGATTAAGCGGTGTCAGGCTCTCCGCAGGCACCTGCAACTTCAGGCGCTGTTTAATGCCGGCAAAGCCCCTCCTTGATTTTAACTCCAGGAACACGGTCTGCATGCCCTGGAGGTCTTCGCACTCACCGTACCAGCGGATACGCACCTTGTCTTTATAATAGTCTCCGGATTCAGAGTGCTCGTGCTGCTCCAGGTCGGCTGTGTCAAAGTAAAGGCTGTTTATCTGCTCGTAGGGATACTCCCTGGCGGGCAGGCATACCTGGCGGAGAAGTCCGTATGCCAAGCCTACATCCCGTGGCACTAAATAGTATTTGCGCTCAAACCTCTCCGGAAGGGTATTTACAGTATTGACTGCAGGACTATATAGCTGGACTGCCATTTTATTTACCTCCCTGGGTTGATAGAAAATCAGTAGCTGCCTGATGTCGCTCGTAAATGCGGGTTATCATTTCCTGTACGGCTGCTTCGAAGGTAATTTCGCTGGACTCTTTCGAGACGTAGGGTGCAAGCATCTCTGCTATTTCCCGGCACTTTTTCTCTAGAGCTTCCGTGTCGAATGCGCCATCAACCGTTTCTTTTATATAATCAATGTAGCGCTCGTAGTAGACCGGGTCGTCCAGGAGATAGTGAATTAACGGCCAGTTTTCCCCTACCTCCTCCCTCCCTAAAGAAACGCTCCTTCCCATGCCACCTGCAGGCGCGTGTACTCCGCCGGCTCTGCCCATTCCGCTGCTATCCAGCACCTGGTTGTGGTCCCATGATATCCAGGTGAGCATGCCTGTGTTCGTATCGTGATAGAGGTAGAAATTGTGTGGCATCTGACCATAGGAATCCCAGTGCTGGATAATAGATCTGATCGCCAGCCACTCTAGGAAAGCGTCTACGTCAAATACTGACTCCAGGCTTTCCCGCCACTTTTCGGGGTCTGAGCTGCGTTGTTCCGCATGGATGGCGTTGTACAGAGCTTCGATATCACTCCAGTCAGCCTCTTCCTCGTTGTTTTCCTTAAGGAAGCTCTTCTGTATCTGGTCAAACGTACCCTGAGCCAGGCTGGCCCCCGGTCCATCGCCCTCGTAGATATTGCCAGAGTCATTGCCGAAGAAACGTTCAATAACCGTGTCATCGATTACCTCTACCATGACGTACAAGCCCAAGTTGACTGGACCTTCGCCGTAGTCCAGTATGACTTCATAATATGTGGTTTCGGCTGCTGTCAGCCCAGCTTCTTTGAGGAGGTCGGCAGCAATTACATCATGCATGTAAGTGCTGTCGCTAAAAGCTGTTGAGAATGACAGCTGCTTAAAACCATAGAACCGCTGGTTTTCAATTTCAGGGTAAAAGTTCTCGAACTCATCGAAATCCAGCTTGAAAGGAAGCTTGATAGAGCCGCTGCTCCAGCTACTTCTCAGAGATGAATTGCCTTTATAGCGGAATCCCACAACGGTCCAGGTCAGGCTGTTGAACTCGATGGTTGCCGGGACCCACTCGGGGTTCTGCGGTGTCATATCAATCCAGTTCGGTATGCCCGGTGCTCCGGGAGCTATGCCACCTTCCCGCGGCAACTTGCCGGGAGCCATGCCCTTTCTGTCAGGGGGCATACCGGGAGCCCCGGGAGGTGCACCTTGCTGCCCTTCCCCGGGGATGCCGAAGAGTTCACTCATATTTGCCTGCATGTTATTCCAGTCTTCCGCGGCAACAGTTATCTTAATCTGGTTGACCCGGTCGTCAGGGAAGACTGTTGCATAATCCGGTTCGACATTGCTGCTATGGGTTTCTTCTGTCCATCCTTCAGGTCGGCTTTGTTGCTGGCTGGCATGCGCAGGCTGCGCTGTATTAGAAGAATGATTTGCAGATATGCCGCAGCCTGCCATTGCCATGCCTATTAAGCCGGCAAGTAAAATGAGGAGGGTTGACCTTTCCCAGTTCATATTTTTTGCTCCCGAGATTGACATTGATTCAAGTTGTCAGGCGTATATTTCAATATACCGTCACTTTCCAGCCCTGCTTCCAGTTTCTTCAGGGATCTCCAGTCCAGATTTCCCATCTCGTATATATATTCCCGGCAGGAACGCTGCGATAGGGCATAGGTGGTGAGCCCGCCAGCACTCTGCGTAGTGATCAGGATTCCCTTCTGTACTAGTGCTGTGACCGCTTCCCTTAAAGCATAACCTGATACGTGCAGGGCATGAATGCATGTGTATAAGCTCAGTTTTGCCCTGGGATGCCGGCTCCAGAAGTACAGTAACCTGAACTGCATCCGGTTACAGCCAATATCCCTTAGAAAGCATTGCAGCTCGGCATGGGTTACTCTTTTTTCTCCAGAATCAGTTAGTACGTTCATTTTTTGTTCTCTTTTCTACTTTAATTTTTGTTTTTCGTTTTACTGCCTTAGCTTAGCGCAGGTTTGGGATAGTGTTACAGTGAGCTAGGTCATTAAAAACGGCTTGGGTCTATGATTGCCATAATTGCTGAAGATGACATCTGTCATAGGGTAATCTATTAATGGGTGACTCGGGGTACATGAAATCGATGTGACGATGAATTATAATGACGATATGAATGAAACTACGCCACGTTTGACAGCGGTTCGGCTGATCCGCTTTGCCTCAGTTCTCTGGCTGGCTTATCTGGTTGCCCTGGCTTTTATCAGCCAGACGTTTCGTGAGCCTTCCTGGGTAAACCTTATCTATTATGCTCTGCTGTCAGTAATCGCACTGCTTTGCCTGGGGCTTTCCTTCTGGTCCTGGATACAGGAAAAGCTGCGGCAGGCTTTTGTGCCGCTTGTCATTGTCATTATCACTGTGATGCCGGTGCTGGTGAATTATTTTATGGGGCGTCTTTCGCCCTTCGGTCCGCGCTTCACCATGCCCGAAGTCTCTGTTCTGGCCATGTTTCCCTTCCTCTTTGTTGCCCTGCTGCTGGTTGCCTGGCAATATAAATGGCAGTATATGCTCCTGGTTATCCTTGGTTTCACGGCTTTAAATGTGGGCATCAGCTGGTCTTCGGCCAGACCCGGCTCTCCGCCTTTCCAGGGTGGAATGATTATTTCCCTGATACAGACTGTAATCTTCCTAGTAGTGGGGTTCTCTATCAGCTACCTTATGAGCCGTTTGAGGCGGCAGCAGCAGTCCCTGGAAGAGGCCAACCTGCGCCTGACGCATTATGCCAGCACGCTAGATCACCTGGCTACCAGCAGGGAGCGCAACCGGGTGGCACGTGAGCTGCATGATACACTGGCACATACGCTCAGCGGTTTAGCCGTGCAGCTGCAGGCTGTCAAAGCCTACTGGGAGGTGGATACGCTGGCGGCGCATTCTATGCTGGATAAATCACTGCTCGCAGCCCATTCCGGTCTGGAGGAAACCCGCCGCGCACTGAAAGCCCTGCGTGCCAGCCCGCTGGATGAGCTGGGGCTGATACCCGCACTCAGAGAGCTATTCCGTGAAGCTGCAGCGCGTGCCAACCTAGAACTGGAACTGGATATCATGGAGAATATGCCGGCGCTCTCGCCGGATGTGGAGCAGTGTGTTTACCGCATAGCACAGGAATCCGTCACCAACGTGATTAACCATGCACATGCACGGCATTTAAGCGTGCGGTTGAAATCCAGTGATGGCAAGGTGACGCTACAGTTACGGGATGATGGAGCGGGTTTTGACGTGGACAAAGCCAGGAAGAGCGGTCATTACGGGCTGGCTGGAATGCAGGAACGCGCTGAGCTCGTCGGTGCAGAGTTTGATATCAGCAGCAAAGAGGGCAGTGGCACTAGCATCAGCCTGGCGGTATAATCAGGATTATATATGAAAATACTTATTTGTGATGACCAGGCAATCGTACGGGATGGGCTGGAAATGCTGCTCAAACTGGAGCCGGATATCGAGGTTGTGGGCTCTGCTGAAGATGGCTCCATCGCCGTGGAAATGGCAGGTAAATACAAACCGGATGTGGTGCTGATGGACTTAAAGATGCCCATTATGGATGGAGTGGAAGCCACGCGCCAGATCCGTAAAAAATACCCGGAGGTCAAGGTGCTCGTGCTGACCACCTTTGACGAGGATGAATGGCTCTTTGCCGCCATACAGGCAGGAGCATCGGGTTATCTCTTAAAAGACACGCCCCGGGAAGAGGTGGTCCGGGCGATCAAAGGGACGGCAGGTGGCAAGACATATGTTGACCCTGCTGTAGCCGGCAGGGTTTTGCGCCAGGCTTCAAGTCCGCAAAAACAGGAAGCCTCCTTGATTACCGGCAAGTTAACACAACGTGAAGTAGAGGTATTGCGCCTGCTTGCCAGAGGTTTGAGCAATGCGGATATTGCAGACAGGTTATTTTTATCAGAAGGTACGGTGCGCAATCATGTCAGCGCCATTCTAGCTAAGCTGGGGGTGGCCGACCGCACACAGGCAGCTGTGATTGCCATTCAGCACGGGCTGAGCGAAACTTAGCCTTTACCCTTCCGCAATTAAAGCGCTCTCAAATCGAGTCTAGTGCTTGTCACCTGACCCAGAAGATAGTAGAGTAATAAATAAAATCTACCCAAGAGGAGGATTAAATATGGGCTATTTCAGGATACTCGGAGCGATACCCGGATTTTTCCTCAGTGCTTTCTTCCTCATGTTGCTCTGGGGGGTCATCGCGCCGCAGGTGGGCATTGACAAAATAAATTATCCCATGGCCATGCTGATAAATGTTACCTTATGGCTGGCGGTGGCGCCGCTGGCCGGTGTCGGCGCCAAGTGGAAATAAGCCTCCAGAATTACCTTTTGCTGCTATTGTGCGTACGGGCAGATTTTTTTCCTGCCACTGCGGGTGCAAGCACATTTTCCGATTTATCATCAAGCGACAAAGTCTGGTGATCCCTGCACAACCGCTGGAATCTTTACCTGCTTTTCTATAATATAGTCCTATAAATTATTAAATAACTATAAAAAGGAGGGAACATGAGCAAACTACTTGGCGAATTCAAAGAATTCATCATGCGCGGCAACGTCATGGACATGGCGGTGGGCATCATCATCGGCCTGGCTTTTGGCAAGATTATCACCTCGCTGGTAAACGATGTCATCATGCCGCCCATCGGCTTC
>JAFGLP010000117.1 GCA_016927965.1 Dehalococcoidia bacterium | reverse complement strand
GGTGAAACACTGGGACGGGATGCCACAGCCTATAAAAAGCTGATGTCTCCACTGGCAGCAAACTCAGATAAATTGTATACCGACCTGCTGGGGACCCTGAGACGCGCCGAACACCCGCTGGCGGATGCCGGATTGGCCTTTAAAGCGTTTAATTCAGCGGCCGGCCTGGCTGCCGGGCACTTTAAAGAAAGCAGGGCCAGGGGATTTTTCGCAGGACTGGCGGCGCATTCGGTGCTGCCGCTTAACAGGATACCCTCAGCCGCCATAGGACTGGTCATGTGCCTCACCGCCCACAGCGCAGGATGGCCCATCCCCTCTGGGGGAGCAGGCAGCCTGACGGCGGCGCTGGCCAAATATTTCATCTCCCTCGGCGGGAAAATAATCACCGGGAAAAAGGTCGAGACCATCACCGACCTGCCGCATACGGAAGCTGTTTTTTTTGATAGCCCTCCGGGTCAGGCGCTGAAAATATACGGGGACCGCTTCCCTGAAGGATACCGAAAGGCTTTACAAAACTATCGCTATGGGCCGGGCGTCTTCAAAATTGACTGGGCACTCTCCGGGACGATACCCTGGAAAGCGCGGGAATGCCTGCAGGCGGGTACGGTGCACCTGGGAGGCAGCCTTGAGGAAATAGCTGAAGCAGAGCAGGCCACCTGGCAGGGGAAAGCGCCTCTGAAACCCTTTGTAATCCTGGCACAGCCCAGCCTTTTCGACTCTTCGCGCACACCTCCGGGCAAACATACCGCCTGGGCCTACTGCCATGTGCCCAACTGGTGCGCTAACGATATGACCGGCAGTATCGAAGCCCAAATAGAGCGGTTTGCCCCTGGCTTCAGGGACAATATATTAGCAAGGCGCGTTTCTACACCTGCAATACTGGAAAAGGAGAACCCGAACCTGGTGGGGGGAGATATTGTCGGAGGGGCCCAGACGCTGAAACAGATGTTTTGCCGCCCGGCCTGCCGAATGGTACCCTATGAGACACCGGTCAGGGGCATCTATCTGTGCTCGGCATCCACACCGCCGGGCGCCGGAGTTCACGGGATGTGCGGTCTCCACGCAGCGGAAGCCTATTTAAAAAGAAGACGATTATGAGCCTGTGGAATAGGCTGAAAAACAGCAGGATAGTAATACTTATAACCGAGACAATTACCAGGTTCGGTGAGGACAAGGGCGGACTCCTGGCAGCAGCGGTAGCCTATTACCTGCTCTTCTCGATATTTCCGTTTGCCCTGGCCATGATATTCACAGCGGGATTTTTCATAGAGGCCCCCGGCTTCGAAACGCGCGTTATCAACGCCATGGGCAACCTGTTACCGGTAGCCAGAGAAATGCTGGCTAATAACCTGCAAGAGGTAGTGAATGCCAGGGCAGAGACAGGCATCCTTGCCATGCTGGTATTCATATGGAGTGCGTCTTCGTTTTTTTATGCGCTGCGCAATACGCTCAATAAAGCCTGGGGTATAAATAAAGACGCTTCTTTTTTCAAGGGGAAAATAATCGATATCGCCATGCTGCTGGCCTCCTTTTTACTTCTGATGGGCTATATCTGGCTGTCTGCCGGCATAAGAATAATTCACAGCGCCCATTATTACAGCGACTATTTCAAATTTCTCAACAGCACTACCGCTTCCGCAACCATTTTTACCGCGGCCAGCGGCCTGCTGGCTTTCCTGATTATCATGCTGCTTTATAAAGTTATCCCCAGTGACAGGCCAAGGTGGAGAGACATCTGGCCAGGCGCACTGATGGCGGCAGTCAGCATTGAAATCATCCGGTTCGGGTTTGTATGGTATATCAAGCACTTCAGCCAATATAATCTGGTATACGGGTCTATCGGGGCAGTCATCGCATTGCTGGTATATATCTACCTTTCTGCCTGGGCGCTGCTGTTCTTCGCCAAACTCAGCGCGACCAGGCTGCGCCTGCAAAAACAAGCCGGTGAAAGTTAGCGTTGTTGTATACCGCCAGCATTTATGCAAGAATTATCTGCAAGAGCAAATCGGAGACGGGAGGCGTACATGATAAATAAATGGGGCAAGTTCAGCGCAGTATTAGCATCATCATTGATACTCCTTGTCCTGATGTTCATCCCGGTCCAGGCAGCCGATATGCGCAGCGGCCAGGACGTTGTTGTGGGCGCAGGGGAGGTGGTCAACGACGACCTTTACCTGTCCGGCTCCGAGGTGACCGTTGACGCCACGGTAAACGGTGATGTAATAGCCGTCGGAAACAGGGTAACCATCAACGGCGATGTAAACGGCAGTGTTATTGCAGCTGCCTCTATTGTCATAATCAACGGCCGGATCAGCAGTTCGGTACGTGCGGCCGGTAATACTGTAACCATTAAAAGCAATGTTGGGAATGACGTGGTCTCGCTGGCTGGCGTAACTTCCATTACACCTGAAGCGGTGATCGGAAGGGACTTGGTGGCAGCTTCAGGCACGGTGGATGTCAACGGCCCCGTTTATAGAAACATCGACTGCAATTCGGGCAAACTGGCTATCAATAGCAGTGTTGGAGGCAACGTAAGCGCAGAAGCCACACAGGTAAACCTGGGCTCCTCGGCCAGTATCCAGGGAGACCTAGCATACACTTCGGATAATGAAGCAAACATCTCCTCAGGGGCCAGCATTACAGGGAATGTTGAGCGTACCGAGCCGGAGCAAGCCGCCGCCCCCTCCGGGCAGACCATGGCTGCAGCGCTGGGCGTCATGATGTCAACCGCAATCGCCTTCATACTGGGGTTCATAGCCATTCTGGCCCTGGTCACATATGCGGCAGCCCTGTTAACGGGCATAGTTATCATATTGATTGCCAGGAAACATATCGCCGGAGTAGCGGAAACGCTGCGGAATAAACCCTGGCCCTGTCTGGGTTATGGCGCGCTGGTGGCAATATTGATCCCGGTTGCGGCGGCAGTCCTGTGCATAGTAATCGTGGGAATTCCCTTAGCGGCGGCAGTCCTGGCGGTCTATATTATTGCCGTGTACCTCGGCCATATCATCACATCGATATGGGTGGGCAAATGGATGCTGCGCAAGCTGGCCTACGATGACAATGCAGCACATCTCATTGGAGCGCTGGCCCTCGGCCTACTGGCGGTATACATATTAGCGCTGATACCCTTCATAAACATGGTCACAGACCTGGCCGCCATATTGTTCGGCTTCGGAGCGATTATTTACTATATCAAGGAAAAGCTGGCCTGACCTGCCGGAAAAAGCTCCGCCGCCTCAATTTTTGTATACCCGGAGCGGCCGATGCGCTATAATCAATTCGATCAAAAATGATTGGATTCCCCGACGCCTACCTGGATATAGAAACCACCGGATTGTATGCCCAGCGGGACCGCATCACGGTGATCGGCATCTATTTTCATAATGGATATGAAGGACGTCTGGTGCAGCTTTATAACGAGAAGCTGAGCTGCAGCAACCTTCTCTGCACAATGGAAGGCACCGAAAACGTATTTACCTATAACGGCGACCGCTTCGATATCCCTTTCATCAATGTGCACTTTGGGGCGGACCTCAGCCGCATGCATCAACATACCGACCTTATGTTCGACTGCTGGAAGCATGACCTTAAGGGAGGGTTTAAAGCAGTGCTGCGGAGGCTGGATATAAGCAGGGAAACAGACGGGCTTACGGGGCTCCATGCAGTATGGCTGTGGGACAAATATTGCAGGACACATGACAATTCCGCACTAGATCTCTTGTTGAAATATAACAGGGACGACGTGGTTAATTTAAAGCAATTAAGGGAATCTCTTTCTTTAATAGACAGTACTGTTACAGACCGGGGCGCAGATAAGTACAGGGGATGACAGACAAAAAAAGAGGGCTGACTATCGCTGGTCAACCCTCTTTTTTACTTAGCAAATATTTTTATTTTGCGATTTTATCAAGTTCCCTGAGGTGTGTATCGATTCCCTTACCGAAGAGCTTCAGCACAATCGGTTCACCTTTACCATATTTCTTATACACGCGACAGGTCTCGCAGATGCTGGTATCACGGCCGGTGGAACCCCTGTCATCGAGCTTGCAGTAAGTGCCTTCAATCTCCCAGCAGGGCAGGAACTGATACTTGGAAACCGGGCATTCATTGGTAATCATCTCCGGGCAATTGCACAGTTTATAGCACGGGGACTTGTCAGCCCAGAAATTTACGCCCTGTTCCTCTTTTATCTCAGCAGCTTTCCTTGTCTTCACTTTATTTTCAGTCATCGTATTTACCTCCTTGTATGGTTATCTTCTTCTTTTGACACTAACACTTTATCACCATCAATGCTTACCGCCATCCGTCTTAACACTTAAACTAAGTTTGCGCAAAAGCGCAAATGTCTTTAGCCTGATTACACTGCATCTGATAATAAAATTTCCCTCCCCTGGCGGAGAGGGAAATTAAAACCCTTAGTTAAAACCGCTTTTTATTTTGAAGCGACATTCTCAAGCACTTTGAGGGACGTATTGATGCCACGCCCCATCAGCTTCAACTGGATCGGCT
Organism: Dehalococcoidia bacterium; assembly: GCA_016927965.1. The sequence goes on along the minus strand of JAFGLP010000117.1, from coordinate 6,705 downwards.
TGCCACCGCCGTATGTCTTGTATACACGGCACATCTCACAAATGCTGGTATCCTTACCATTAGCGCCGTAATCATCAAGCTTGCAGTAAGTGCCCTCAATCTCCCAGCACGGAAGAAACTGATATTTGAAAGCAGGACATTCAGCTTTAACCATATTTGTGCAATGCGCAACTTCCCAGCAGGGTTGCTTGCCCGCCCAAAAATTAAAACCGCGTCCTTCCTTGGGATCTGCTGCGGTATCTATCTTTTCTAATACTTTTTCCATTTTCTCACCTCCTGATCTGCCTTTTTCCAGTCATTCATACTTTAACACCACCCGCAACCAGAGCCATCCGCATTAATGCCTAATCTGCAATTGCGCTTTTGCGCAACTGCTCATATATTTAAATACGTTCGGTTTAGGTATACGAACCGCGTCCCGGCTGTTGCCGGCCTTTTGCGCACCACTTCATAAAACACGTAGGCATTTTGGCAGGGTCTACGGAGCGTATGTATTAATTATCCAATTATTATAAGCAGTGCTATAATGCCTTATTTTAACGGTCAATTTTGTATCAGGAGAGCCGGCGAATGTCCGAAAAAACAAACAGTAAAGGCTTCTACGGGTGGGTGCTGCTGCCTGTCCTCTGCCTCGTATATTCCATACCGATCGGCTTTGCGCTTTATGGGCCGCCAGTAATCTACCGGTTTATGCAGGATGAGCTGGGATGGCAGCGCGGCGAGATCAACCTCGGTTATACCATCATCGGTATGATGATCGGGCTGGGGGCTTTCATAATACCATGGCTGATTGACCGCTTCGGCCCGAGAAAGACACTGACTATCGGTGCGGCAATGACAGCTATGGTGTGTATTTGCATGGCTTTCATCGGCCAATCCTATCCCATATACCTGGTGCTCTGCTTTCTTGCCGGCCTGGGCATATCATTCGGTTCCGTCGTCCCGGTCCAGGCGCTGGTACTGCTATGGTTCAATGCCAGGAGAGCGCTGGCCATGGGAATAGTACTGGGAGGAGGGGCAATCGGCGGTTTCATATATCCGCAGATAATCAGCGCCGCCATTGTCAGCTTCGGTAATGATTGGAGGATCGGCTGGTATGTGATTGCCATCGCCTGTTTTGCAGGCGCCCTGATAGCTATGCTGGCGGTCCGCAACCGGCCGGAAGACCTCGGTCAGTATCCTGACGGCATATCTCCCGAGGAAGAAAAGGAAGCACTGGCCAAAGCAGGACATAAGCCTGCTAGGACATACCGCTCACCTGTCGACTGGAGCTTTAAAGATACGCTGAAAACGCGGGCTTTCTGGTCGATGGTAATCGGCACATCCATGATTTTTTTCCTCTGGCAAACAGTAGTGACTCAAACACCTGCCCACCTGAGCGACAGGGGGTTCTCCCCTTCAGATCCGGCGCTTTTCCTCCAGCCGGCATTTATTTACGGCCTGATAGTGGCATGCAGTGTAATCGGAAGGTTAAGCGTTTCTTTCCTCGGCGAGTTGATGGAAGCGCGCTTTCTTATAGTCATCGCCGGCTCCTGCCTGGTGATTGGTGGTATCCTCTTCTGGCTGGTCTCCAAGGATAACCTGTGGATCGCCTATCTTTATCCTTTGCTGGTCGGTTTTGGCTTCGGTGCAACCTACGTCTCGTTTCCGCTGATACTTGGCAACTATTTCGGCTCCGGGTCATTTCATAAGATCAGCGCTATAGCCAGCCCTATCGGGACCGTTTCCCAGTATGTGGCCCCTTTTGTCGCCGGACATATATACGATGTAAACGGCAATTACGGGTTGGCCCTCATGATCGCCTGCAGCAGTGCTTTTATCGGTACACTTATAATACTGTTCTGCAAACCGCCTGCACCCCGAGACGCTGCGCATTAGCGACGCTGGTAATGCATACATCCATTGAATGAGCGCCATCAGACAATATAGAAGACCCCGCCCTGTTTAGATTTACGTATGGCAAACTCATTTACTCTCGTAACCATATACATGGTGGCATTCACGGGCTTTGCCGGGTTCAGCTGGCTGTCAGTGGTCACTCCTTATTACCTTGCCAGCCTGGGAATAGGTGTCTCGGAGATTGGATTGATGATAGCCACCTATGCCTATGTAAACGCCGCCGGCATGTTTCCCAGCAGCATGCTCTCACAGCGCTGGGGCCGTCGTAACTTTTTAATCGCCGGGCTGATAATCGCTACAGTTGCTCCCCTGCTCTATCCGTTTGCCCAAGACATACCGGTACTTTACCTGATCACTATATTGCACGGCCTGGGAGCGACACTCTTCGTGCCTACGGCACTGGCAATAGTGACAGAGCTTTCCGGACCTCATGAATTCGGTAAATCGATAGGCTGGTATTCTGCATCAGCACAACTGGGCCTGATGGCAGGGCCTGTTGCCGGAGGTTTTATCCTGCAGCATTTCGGCTTCACGGCAGCTTACGCCAGCTGCGGATTGATGCCGCTGCTGGCCCTGACTTTTGTATTGATCAGGATGCGTCAGCTACCGGTAAAAGCACTGACGCAACAACCACATCAAGCATCTTCCTGGAATTGGATGCGTACACGGGGTTTTATCATCAGTATCTTATGCCTTATTATGATAGCTGTCGGCGCAAGTTCGGTGAACACTTTCATTCCTCTTTATGTTCAGGGATTCGGTATAAATGAAGGTATTGCAGGTCTGATAATCACCCTCTGCTATGCCGGTTCGGCCGCCCTGCGCATACCGGCGGGAACGCTGTCAGACAGGTACGGCAACGCGCCGCTTATTCTGGCAGGGACTGCGCTGTGCAGCATATCAATAGCGGCGCTGACTATACTTGATAACGTTTACCTGATAGCACTGGCAGCCCTCTTATTCGGCATTGGCATAGGATTTTCCATGCCGGCGGCCCTGGCATGGCTGCCCAGGATTGCGCCGGAAGAACAAAGGGGGCCCGCCATGGGAGCAGGTGCAACAGCTTACCAGGTTGGGCTGGCGCTGGGAGCTACCTCGCTGGGAACGGTAGCCCAGTCAGGGGGATATCCTTTTATGTACCTATTAACGGGGGCAGCCATCGGCTTAAGCGTCATTATTATGGCCGTTTTAAGAATATCCGGGAAACGGCATGCACACTAGCTCTTGACATTATCACCGTCAGCGGGCTATTTTTATAAGCGTTCCCGAACATGTCCGGTGTAGATATCCGCATCCAAATATATTAAAAGGAGTTGTGCAATGCAGTTTCAAACGCTTTCCTATACTGAAAAAGAAGGTATCCTGCACGTTAAGCTGAACAGGCCGGAAAAAAGAAATGCCATCAACCCGCAGGTAGTGATGGATATCCAGCAGTTTTTTTCACAGGTGGCTTTTGAATCCAGCGCCCAGGCAGTGCTTTTTTCGGGCGAAGGCAAGGGCTTCTGCGCAGGCACGGACCTGACCTCATTCCAGGCCGGAGACGCGCAAAAAATACGCAAGTTTGTACGCGCTTTTCAGGGCGCCTTCACGGAGATCGAACTGCTGGAAAAACCTGTTATAGCACTCATTCACAACTTCTGTTTCGGCGGCGCACTGGAGATTGTACTGGCCTGCGACCTCAGGATATGCACGCCCGATACCAGGTTCAGCATCCCCGAGGTTAACATGGGCATGGTACCGGATGGGGGCGGCAGCCAGAGACTGCCGCGGGTGGTAGGCCTGGGCAGGGCCAAGGAGCTCATCCTGACAGGGAAAATGATTGATGCCAAGAAGGCCGAGCAATGGGGACTGGTAAATGAAATTGTCAGCTATGAAGACCTGGAAAAAACAGGCGTTGCCTGGGCCAGGCAGATCATGGATAACGGCCCTATGGGCGTAGGTTTGGCCAAGCGCAACATCGATATGAGCATGAATATGAGCGCCTGGGATGGGATGGAATGCGCCGGTCTGTCACAGACTATCTGCTTCAATGACCCCGACTTCCTGAAAAGGATAGAAAAAAGATTTATGCAGCAGGTCAAGAATAAAAAATCCTGAAGCAGGCCTGTTTTACAATAAATGAAGGTTGTTTTACACATCTGCTGCGGTGTCTGTGCGGCGGGCGCCGCCGATGTGCTGCTATCCGAAGGACACCAGGTAACCGGCTATTTTTATAATCCCAATATCTATCCCCCGGAAGAGTATGAACGCAGGCTGGAAGCAGCGCAGGAGGCCGCCGGCCGTCTCGGTTTCGAGCTTATCGAAGGACCCTATGATCCGGCAAACTGGCTGGCTGAGGCGAAGGCGCTGAAAGATGAACCGGAAGGAGGAAGACGCTGCGAAATCTGCTACCGTATCAGACTGCAGAAATCATACGAGTTTATGCAGGAAAGAGGTTACGAGGCATTTACCTCGACGCTCACCATCAGCCCGCACAAGCCGGCGGCGGTAATAAATAATATCGGAGCAACAATATGCGGAGACCATTTTATGGCCAGGGATTTCAAAAAAAAGGAAGGTTTTAAAAAGGCTTCTGCAGCGGCCAGGCAATGGGGCCTCTACCGGCAAAACTACTGCGGCTGCATATACAGTCTTAAAGGAGAAACAAAATGAGCAGATGGCCGGATAAAGAGGAAGCTGAGAAAATCCTGGATAAGTGGGTATCCAACAAGAACTTGAAGAAACACGCCTGGGCGGTGGAAGCCGCCATGAGGGCCTGCGCGCAGAAATACGGGGCCGACCCGGATAGGTGGGGGGCAGTGGGTCTGCTGCATGACTTTGATTATGAGAAATATCCCGACCTCAAAGACCATCCTTTCAAAGGAGTGGAATGGCTGAGAGAACAGGGCTATGCGGAAGAGCTTATCGAAGGGGTGCTGGCCCATGCTGAACATACCAATACCGCCAGGGACACCGATCTCAAGAAGGCCATTTATGCAGTCGATGAACTGACCGGGCTTATCATTGCGGTGGCGCTAACGCGTCCTTCCAAAAAGCTGGCCGATGTTACCGTAGAGGCCGTAATGAAGAAATGGAAGGAGAAGTCCTTTGCCGCCGGCGTCGATCGCCAGATGATCGAGAGAGGCGCTGCTGAACTGGGCTTGCCACTGCAGGAACACGTCGCCATGGCGCTTGCAGCCATGCAGGGCATCAGCGGCAAGCTCGGCCTTTAAAATCAGCCGCGCTTTTTTTGATACAGAGCGATGAACCTTTCCACGGAGCGGTCACAGGTGCGCTCAACTTCAGGCGGGAAATAACAGGCCGGCAGCTCGTCCATGTCCCGGTGATACTTTATACACTCGCAGCAAAGCCCTTTACGCGAGCATGGCTCATATGTACAGTTGCAGCGGGAAAGGTTTACATCTTTTTTACATTCGCTCATTGACAACTCCCGGCCTGGCTAATCCAGGTACGCAATTACAGATGGAGGACGCTTGCTGACCTCAAATTCCACGCCTGCCTCCTGAAACAGGTCCATAAACGCATCATCAGCGTATTTACCGAAGGTAATAAAGCGTTTGATACGGGCATTGACCACCATTTTGGCACATAGTATGCAGGGACTGTGTGTACAGTAAAGGGTGGCCCCGTCCAGGCTGACCCCATGCAGTGATGCCTGTATAATGGCATTCTGTTCGGCATGGATGCCGCGGCAAATTTCATGACGTGTCCCGGAAGGTATTTTCAACTCGTCACGGAGGCACCCCAACTCCAGGCAATCTCGCACGCCCGCAGCCGCGCCGTTATACCCCGTGGACAGTATATGCTTGTCCCTGACAGCCACGGCGCCGACGTGATGACGTACGCACGTAGCCCTCTCCGCCACAACACAGGCTATTTTCAGAAAATATTCATCAAGTGACGGCCTCTTGAATTTCTTCATCTCAGTATCCTGATTATATGCTTTGTTTGCTCGCCGAGCGATTCCATCGTCGAGTCGTTTTTAATCATATAGTCCGCCATGGCAATGGGGCCCCCTTTGTTGATATTCTCTATTTCGGCGAAATCTCTCGACCTGGCCTGCTCATCAGTAAGCGGCCTGATCTTCCTCCGCTGCAGCCTGGTATAGCGCAACTGTGGTGGGGACCAAACGGTTATGATCTGTAACCTGTTGCCAAGCTTCTCCATCAAATACTTATACTCTTCCCATGAGTACAGCCCGTCAAGAACGACATTCGATGACTGCAGGGCTAATTCGATTCCCGGCAGGTTAAGGATGGCATAAGCCGCCATGCCATGCTGCATTCTCAGATCTTCCCTGACCACTTTCTCATTTTTCTCGTTCAGCTCGAGGCCGCGTTTTTTAACTTCGTTATCCGTCACATCGCCAAACCTGATAGCCTTATACCCGTTTGCGATAAACATCCTGGCTACTTCAGATTTACCTGAGCCTGGCATTCCTACCAGGGCAATAACTTTCACCTGCGCCACATCCTTCATAATATATTGAAAAACAGCCAATTATAGAAAAAACACACTTATGCTGGCAAAAAATAGCCTTAAAAATAACAGCTTCCTAAAAAATGCCTCACCTAGCGGAAAATGAGCGGTTCTTTATTGACCGTCATCTGTAAAAAATTTTAAGGCTTTTTTATGACTATTTTACGATCATTTTAGTAAAATTTTGGCATTTATATTTGCGTCAAACGTGCCGCCACACTTGACAAGCTTCAAACAATGAACTATTCTAGTCCTAAATACATAGGAGGTTAGTACATGGAAGCTTATTGCATGAAATGCAGGGCCAAGAGGGAAATGAAGAATGCC
>JAFGLP010000116.1 GCA_016927965.1 Dehalococcoidia bacterium | reverse complement strand
TGCCATTAAAATATACATCGATGACAGTACCAGGCTATCTATTAATATTGCTGGAGGCACCGTTTTCCCTTCCTTAACATTTTCTCTTTTCTACCGATTGTTCCAGTTTTCATTACCACTAATATTACCTGTTAACGCAACCGTAGACACAAAAGCTTTGTACTTGACTGACATGATTTTACCCATTTGAATTATTCGATATATCAGTATTCTGCCTGTTAAACCGTGAAATTATACATCATTTTATTTATTCAGTAAACCCTTGAGCTTATACACTTATTTAAATAAGGACTAGGTTGTAAAAATAACACCGGGTTATTGTTGTGCATTGAATTTTCTTAGTTCCTCCTCCCTTAATTGACGCTTCAATATTTTTCCCACCCCCGACAGAGGCAGGTCATCACGAAATTCAACATACTTGGGCACAGCATAGGGTGCCAGCTTTGACTTGCATAATTCTACAATTTCTTCCGCAGCAACCTTGCCGACATATTCCGGCTTTAACTTTATGATGGCCTTTACCCTATCGCTGCCCGGCCGTTCCTTATCCGGCACAGCAATAGCTGCAGCCAGTTCAACCCCGGGATGCTCATACAAAACCCTGTCAACAAGTATAGTATAGACTTTCATGCCGGACACATTCGCCATATCTTTAACGCGGTCGGTGATATAAAAATATCCATCGTCATCCATACGGGCAATATCTCCCATGGGCAGCCAACCATCGATCAACCCGCTGCCTGGGGTCGGCCAATAGCCTTTCATGATCTGGGGCCCCTTTACCCATAATTCTCCTTCCTCTCCAGTCCCGACATCCTTCCCGGTCTCAGGATCAACCAGCCTGACTTCCACATCAGGCATGGGCACTCCGATAGAACCTACCTTCTTAACCTCAGATAAATCGGATATCGACAGGTTGGCATGGGTTCCTGCGCCCATCTCCGAAGCCCCATAGCTGTCGCCAATCTGTACGCCGGTCTCTTCCTTAAACTTGGCTGAGACCTCTTTGGGCAACGGCGCAGTCGAGGATGTGAAGAACGTCTTAAGCTTGCCAAGCCCCATCTCAACCAGCTTAACATACTGCGTCGGCACACAGGAACAGGCTGTCGGTTCGTTGTTTTTCAGTATGTTATATATAGCCTTCAGATCCCTTGAATCCGGGACCATGTAGATTTCAAAAGCCCAGTAAATACAAAAATGCGACAGCGTCATGCCAAACTGGTGAAAAAGAGGGACGCTGATCAGCCATGAGCACTGGCCACGCATAACCTGTTCCAGGGGCCCAAATGCCCACCCCATATGGCATAAATTAGCCAGCCTGCTGGTATGCGGCAGCATAACACCTTTGGGTGTGCCCGTGGTGCCCCCCGTAAATATTAGTTCAGCCAGGTCTTCCTCAGGGTTGATGTCGACCTTGGGAGGTTGAGGAGCATATTCGGCAATTAGATCATGGAAACGGTATGTCCCAGCTATTTTCTTGGGTATTTCAGCAGCGGGCGAAAACTCGCCGGCTGAAGTAATAATTATCCTTTTTATACTGGTCCGCTCTTTAATTTTATTGACCATCTCTATTGAAGAATCCATACATACTATGGTCTCAGCTCCAGAGCCGCCAATCTCGCTGATCAATTCATCTTCTTTATGCAGGTGACTGCAGGGCACATGTGTACCGCCTGCCTTTAAGGTCCCAAAGTCACTGATGATAAACTGCGGGCAGTTGGACAGATAGGTAGCCACGCGATCACCCTTTTTTATTCCTAGATTAAATAAAGCGTTAGCAAATCTGTCAGTGAGTTCCTTCAGTTCAGCATAATTAATGACCTTGTCCATAAAATGGACGGCCGGCCTGTCAGGAAATTCACGGGCGCTGTTGTCCAGGATAGTGTAAAGCGGCACCTTTGGATAGGGTTTCAGAGTTTGGGGAAGTACAAATAATCCTTTCCCTCCGACATCATATTGTTTCAGCCAGGGTTTATCGGCAATGGACGCCATTGATTACCTCCAAATAGTATTTGTAATATGTTACTTACGTTATGAACGTTAAGGGTTCATCTCAATTGCAATGATCGTAGCATGCGGCTCAATTACCGACCCGGGCACCTTGATAATGAGGTCGCCCACGGGATCATCGAAGCCGCTCAGCTCTTTGCGGACCTGGTCAAATAAAGTAATACGCTTGGTAAATTCCAGTACGGTACCTGATCCCAGTACATAGACTGACTTAACCTTGTTAACGTGTACAGAGCGTACCGTAACAGACTCGTAAGGCTCGCCAAAGAGATGTAAATAAATGGTATTACCCTTGCGAGTCGAAGGACCGTAGAACTGCCATGGTTCCAGGACGGGTTCAGTACCGTTTATACAATCATGGTTGCGTGCCATCCAGTCAGACAGGTCGTTAAGCCGCTCGATCTGCTCGGGTGGTAGCCGGCCATCGCCCATCGGGCTCACATTAAGTAGAAGATGCCCGCCCCTACCAGCAATCTCACAGAGTGTTTGGATAAGCTCTGTTGATGATTTGTAGTATGGGTCATCCTTGTTATATCCCCAGCTGTCATTCATGGTCATGCAGGTTTCCCAAGGGCGTGATGGGGGCACAGCCGGCAGGAACTTCTCGGGCGTGTCGAAATCGCCCTGTCCGGTCAATCGGTCATTGATCTTTATCCCCGGCTGCAATTGACGCACCAGCGCTGCCAATTCCTGGACCTTCCAATCGGCTGGTTTATGCTCCCACTGGCCATCGAACCATATTTCATCGATTTTGCCGTAGTTCGTAAGTATTTCTTTAACCTGTCCAAACATGAAATCCAGATAGTTTTCCCATCTATCTTCAGAAGGCAGCGGGGCGCCCATATAATAATGGTAAGGCTTATCGGCCTCAGTAACGGCAGGATAATCCGGATGGTTCCAATCAGGTAATGAATAATACAACCCGACCCCCATTTCCTCAGCCCTGACGGCATCAACATACTCCTGTACCAGGTCCCTGCCGACCGGGGAATGCATCACCGAAAAATCGGATAGCTGCGTATCATACATGGAATAACCATCGCAGTGTTTGGTAATCATCACCGCGTACTGGGCACCTGCCCTCTTAAACAGCTTCGCTAAGGACTTAGTGTCCCACTTATCAGGATTGAAAGTAGCTGCGCTGCTCTGGTATTGTTCGACTGTCATACTCTGGCAATACGGCATGGTCGAAGTGCCACCCACCATCGGCCAGGACAACTCCACACCCTGCTGTGAAGAATGTGACCAATGTACGAATATACCCAGACGGGCGTCTTCCCATGTAGTGAAATCGTCGCCTGTATATGCGCTATTTGTCGTTGCGGGAGCGGGTGCCTGTAAACATGAAAATATGAAAGGTAATAGTAATGATAAAGCCAGACAGTACTGAATCAAGCCGCTACCCATTGCATAACACCGTCCTTATATAATAGCTGCTATTCCCGATCAAAACAATATACACCAAAATTCAACCAATCACTGTAATTCGTTAAAAACTATTATCTCCTGCAATCCCTGACCCCCAATAATATATCACAATATCTAAATTTTCAATATGATAATTATTTTAGCTTTGTTCAATGCTGATTTTTCAATATTTTTAACTTTCAGGCCATTGACGTTAAGCCTTTTGGACATTATAATTTTCTCACTTAAAATTTTTGGAGGTATGAAGATGTCGATTTTTGCTACACAGGCATGGCTGGATGAAAGTGCCAATTTGTTAAACAACGACCCCGAATATGCAGAGGCGGCCAGTGATTATGAAGGAGACTTCCTGTATGTTGTTGAAGCGGACGAAGTACAGCCAACTCCCATTTATTATTACGTAGACCTGTATCATGGGAAATGCAGAAAAGCCACCATCCTCAACAGCCCGACCGAGGTAAAAGCAGAATTCGAGATGTCAGCGGCCTATTCGACATGGAAAAAGATCCTGCAGGGAGAGCTGGATGGAAATAAAGCCCTGATGACACGCAAGTTAAAGGTCAAGGGCAACATGGCCAAGCTGATGAAAAGCACCAAACCTGCTGCGGCTTATGTTAAAGCATTAACCTCTCTTCAGACCGAATTCGACAAATAGGGCCTAATTGTTACTCTCATATTTAGATATGCCGTAATAACCGTCAGGAGGTTATCTGTATGTGGTATTTTCGCAGTCCTCTGATCGTGTTTGGCGATGACGCGCTGGAGCACCTCAGGGAAATCCAGGGCAGTCGTGCTTTAATTGTGACCGACGAAAACCTGGTTAAACTGGGATTTGTTGAGAGAGTCGCCAAAGAGTTGAAGCTTGCAGGCATTGAATACAAGGTATTCGACAAGGTTGAACCCGACCCGTCAATAGAGACTGTTAAAAAAGGAGCACAGATCGCACTGGAGTACCAGCCCGACTGGCTGGTTGGTCTGGGCGGCGGGTCAGCTATGGATGCGGCGAAAATGATCTGGATGCTTTACGGGACGCCGGATACCGAACCATATGCCATTACGCCGTTCCAGGTTTTCGAAGCTCGCAGCAAGGCCAAAATGGTCTGCATACCTACTACGAGCGGCACCGGCGCGGAAGTAACCTGGTTTATGGTTGTTACCGATCAGGAAGAGCAACGGAAAATAGCAGTAGGTACACCGGAGGCCATGGCAGATATCGCCATACTGGACTCACGTTTAATCAAGGACCTACCGGGGTTGATTACCTCTGATACCGGCATGGACGTGTTAAGTCATACATTTGAAGGGCTGTGCTCAACATGGCGTACCGATTTCACCGACGGCCCTGCGCTGATGGCCCTCAAACTGGTTTTTAAATATCTGAAAAAGTCATACGACGACGGCAATGATATGGAGGCCAGGGAGCACATGCTTAATGCGGCGGCCCTGGCCAGCATGGCATGGGCCAACGGCTTGCCCGCCCTGCTGTCGCATAACATGGGACATGCCCTGGGTGGGTTTTTCCATGTTACGCACGGCAAATGCGTCGGTCTGTACACACCCTATAATCTCGAATACCTGATTGAGTCAGGCTCCGGCATCCTGGCAGAAGCTGCGCGTTTCATCGGGCTGGAAGGCAAATCCGACATTGATCTTACCCGCCAACTGGTCAGCAAGGTGCGTGAATTGGCACGCAGCATCGGGCAGCCCCTGTCCGTTAAGGAATTGAATATAGACAGGGATGCCTATCAAAAGTTACTGCCGCAGATGGTGGAACGTGCGCTGGGTGAGGCATCGACCCCCGCGGCCCTGCGCATACCGGATGAAAAGGATATGGAAAAACTGTTCCTGTATGCGTATGACGGTAAGCCAATCGATTTTTAGCATGATCGATAAAATTCGCTAACGGTCAAAATTATTAAATTAAGGGGATAAATTAGATGACGCAACCCTCTCTGGTAATATACCTGGATAGTGACGATGCCGTTCACCCGATGGACACTGAGAAATATTATGAGTGGTGGTACTTTGACGGCAAATTCGATAACGGTTATACTTGCGCACTGAGCTTTTTCTGGAGAAACTACTTTACCAACCCCCACATACCTGCTGCTCTGCTGGATATCTACACACCTGAAGGCAAGAGATACCGTGGTTTTGCAGCATATGACACTAAAGACTGTCAAGCCAGTTTGGAGCGTTGCGATGTGAAGCTGGGCGATAATTTCGCGCGGCAGGAAGGCCAGGACTACAAAGTCCGGCTTCATGCTCATAAAATAGGAGCCGAACTGACTTTCAAGCCCATAGTTCCGGGTTGGAAAGGCGTGGATGGATGCTGGATAGTCTACGATGACACGGGCAAGCAGGCCTGGGTCAATGCCATACCCCGCGCAAATATAATGGGCACTCTATACATAGAGGGCAAACCGATTTCTGTCAAAGGCCAGGGCTATCATGACCACAACTGGGGTGATGCGGATATGCATCAGAGCATGGCGGGCTGGTGCTGGGGACGTATGTATGATGCTATCTATACTTTCCAGTACGGCTGGCTGCTTCCGGTCAACGACACGCAGAAAATAACGCCCCAGCTTTACGTGGCAAAAGGGAATAAGGAGATTTTGCGCTCGATTGACGTAGAGTATATAGAGGAGAAAAAGGAGCTTCACGAAGGATCGGGGAATGTAGTGCCGACCGACATGACGATCAAGTGTAAAACGGCTGAAGCCGACATAAGCATACGGATTAAAGTAATAAAGTACCTGGACTGCGAAAAAACCGTTGGGGTGGCAAAATTCCCGCTTTACTACTACAGGCGACTAGCAAGCTATGACGCTGTAGTGACATATGCCGGAAAGACAGACAGGGTTACCGGTGAAGCTATCAATGAATACACGTATTTATGTCCGGTAACGTGATTGAGCTAATATTTCCGGTACATCCACCGGTGTCAATCCAGCAAGCTATAAGACAACACCAATAAAGATCAGCTAACAGGGCATATCCCGTTTTAATGATGCCGAATTTACGATCTTTAGTATCTATCAGCAAGGAGGCGCCACATGATCCAGGGACTCAAAATAGATGAAAAGTACTATGCCAAATATGAATTAAGTGACGATGCTCTTCACCCGTGCGATGCAAAGGATTACTATGAGTGGTGGTACTTTGATGCCAAGTTCGATAACGGGTACTCCAGTGCCCTGACGCTGCACTGGAGGAACGGTTTTATAATACCGCACTTAACCACTATGCAGATGTACATTTATTCACCGGACGGCAAGAAATACGAGGCGCTTGCTGCAATTAATCCCCAAAAATATACCTGCTCGGCCAGTACCGAGAAATGTGATGTTGAACTAAGAGACTCCTTTTGCAGGGTAGAAGACGATGGACGTTATCATGTAAAGATGCAGGCCAAGGGAATTGCTGTCGATCTGACTTATACTAATGTTGTCCCCCCTATCAAAAGGGGACCGGGATTTTTCCCGCCGCCGGAAGAGACGATGGGGATATACCACGGATGGGTCATTGCAATGCCAATGGCCAGGGTGGAAGGCACACTGACCATCGAAGGACAGGCTATCCGGGTGAAAGGAGAGGGCTATCACGACCATAACTGGGGCAATGCGAATATGGGCGAGGGGTTGCGCGGTTGGTCCTGGGGTAGGCTTTTCGACGATAAATACACGATTATCTACTCATGGATCCTGCCATGGATAGAAGGGACTTCCAACAGACCAGAGCTATATATTTGCAGGGGAGCGCAACCCGTAGTTGTCACCCCGGAAATGGATTTCAAAGTCACAGAGGCTATGCACGATCCCGAGACAAAAAAGGACATACCTACCAGCATATCCCTGAGTGGGAAGCAGGGTGATATCAAGTTCAATATAGATCTAAAAAAGAAGGAGATCAAGCAAAGCGGCCTTATGCAAAAAGTGGAAGGCCTGCCGCAGTATTACTTCTGGAGATTTATCGATGACTATGTGGCGGATATCGAGGGCAAAGACTTCCATGATAGGGTCACCGGTACTACTATAAGAGAGTATATGCTGTTAAATATCGACTAGATATAAGCCTGACCATTAATTAACTGGAGATAGATTTGATAGATACGTTGAGCATTCAGGGCAGATGCAATACAATCTATCTTAATGCGCTAGCTGAATGCTCTTTGACGCCCCAAGCAGGTTTTTGATAATCTATAAAGTCGATATTTCGACAATGTACTTACTTATCATGCAAGTATTATTGGCCGCCGCAGTCTGGACTGACTAACCGGCCTGTAAATTATCAGGAGGGAAATAAATTGGATTTCAGATTTACCCCGGAACAGGAAAAACGCAGGGCGGAATTTCACGCCATATGCAAGGAGCTTGCTTCAAAACGCCCGGCCAGCTTCATCGGCGAAAAGAGCATGTTCGATGAAGGTGAAGGCTGGCAATATTTCAAATATTGCGCCAGGGAACTGGGTAAAAGGGGGTTGATAGCACTGTCATGGCCCAAGGAACACGGCGGTTCAGGCGACCGCACTGACCAGGTAATGCTGGCAGAGGCCATGGGTTACAACGGATGCGCGGGACTTGACCCGTTTGGCGTCGGCATGCTTGCGCCAACCCTGTTGGCAGTCGCATCGGAAGAGCTTAAAAAAGAGTTCCTGCCCGGCATTGCCAAAGGTGAAACCATGTGGTGTGAACTCTGGAGCGAACCCAACGCTGGTTCAGACCTGGCAGCGCTTACATGCAACGCCATCAGGAAAGGCGATGAATTCATCATCAACGGGCAGAAAACCTGGAATACTAATGCCCATAATGCAGACTGGGGGTTCGGCGTATTCAGGTCCGACCCCAATGCACCAAAACATAAGAACCTGACGTTCCTGCTGATGGACATGAAGACTCCTGGCATCACCGTGAAGCCTTTATACTACATGAACGACGGTCATATTCTGAATGAAGTCTTCTTCGATGATGTGCATGTACCGGCAAAATATATTGTTGGTAAAGAAGGCGGGGGATGGGCCGTGGTAAACGTCCTGGCCGGTTTTGAAAGGTCCGGTGTCGGTGGGGTTGCTTCGATGCAGCGCCATATCGAGCACCTGGTAGAATACTGCAACCATACCCTGAGACGCGGCAAGCCGCTGTCGCAGGACCCGCTGGTACGCAACCGTCTTGCACAACTGGCCACCGATGTAGAAGCTGCCAAGACCCTCAGTTACCGCATAGCCGACCAGCAGGGCAGGAACGAGATGGGGCTGATGGATGCTTCCGGTATGAAAGTATTTTCAACTGAGCTGGAAGAACGCATGGCCGCTTTTGCCCTTGATCTGTTCGGCCCGTTCGGCCAGGTGAAATATTCACGCTGGGCGCATTTTGCCGGCCTCTTTGAAAACACATACCAGGAGAGCTTTGTAGGAACGATTTCCGCAGGAACAAACGAGATCCAGCGGAACATCATTGCCTGGTATGGCCTCGGCCTGCCCAGGATGAAATAATCTTTTAATATCGGGCAATTTTCTAAAGCAACTGATGTTGGCTGAGTTTGAGTTGGATTTGAATATCCAATTCAAACCGGTCAACAATTGATTTTTAAAGTGGTGGACTGCAGGGAAATTTTAATCAGCGTCCGGCATACTGCAATGAGGGAAACTGCTGACTAACCCCTCAAGGGTAAAGAATAAAAATATAGCGGAGGTAAGCCCCATGGCAATAAAACCGAGCAAGTATACCGACAGGGACGACGGCCTGCACCCCTATAAAACCCCTGATTATTACGAGTGGTGGTACAATGATGCCCATTTTGACAATGGATATTCCTGTGTGACCGTTTACCACTGGATGAATGGATTTGGGCAGCCGCGCTTTCCTGTAGTAACCAAGGAAATTTACACTCCTGAGGGAGAGAAAATATCAGGCGCCAAGCTGATGCCACCCAGTGACTGCTCGGCCAGCCAGAGCCGATGCGATGTCAAGATGGGAGAATGCTTTGAAAAGCAGGAAGGCGATACCTACCACGTCTATGCTCCAGGGAAGAAAACCGGCATGGACCTGAAATTCAAGCGGGTAGTCCCGCCCTGGAAGCCGCTTGGCATAGGACGCCTCTATGATAACCGCGACCAGGTGCAGGGCTGGCTTGTCCCCTGTCCAAGGGCCGAGGTGGAAGGCACGATTACACTGCGCGGCAAGGAGATAAAAGTTAAAGGCAAAGGATACCACGATCACAACTGGGGTAATGTAAGCATGCATGACAGCCTCGGTTACTGGTGGTGGGGACGCTTCCATCATCCTGAATATACCCTTATCTACTATTACCTGTACCCGACCAGGAAGAACGAGCCGAACATCCCCAGGCTGTTCCTGGCCAAGGGAGATAAGGTACTGATGACGCCGGAGAACGTGGAGATGAAAGCATCCGGGCCGAAGCTGGACAAAGAAACCGGGCAGATGATCCCGCGCAAGCTGGACATCAAGGCCAAAGACGGCAAGACTTCAGTGAAACTGGAGGTGTTCACCAGGAGCATTTTCGACACCAACACCATCCCGACGATGGCGCCGTGGCCGGCCTATTACTGGCGGTTCAAAGCCGACTACAAATGCACCATCAAGGTAGGAAAAAAAGTCGAGGAGATCTCCGGCAATACCATGAGTGAATACGAGCTGCTGCGCCCGCAGGCTGTTGCCAAGCTGTTCAAAAAATAAGTTGACAATAAGCTGATTTTTCTGCACAAAGAGATACAAAACAGTTATCAGCGAACCGGGTCCGGTACGCTGATAACTCTTGAATACGGGGAGGCACAGGTTGAAAGAAATAATATCCAGCTACAAGGATAAGGACGACGCAGTCCATCCGTTCGATACGCCTTATTACTACGAATGGTGGTACTTCGACGGCGTATTTGAAAATGGCTACACCTGCACGGTATCGTGCTTCTGGCGCACCATCGTCATGGGCAATCCTGCTCCTTTTATAATGATTTCAATATACACCCCGGACGGGAAAAAGATCGATGGCGCCGAAATATTCGATTACAAGAACAGTCAAACCAATCCCGATAAATGCGATGTGACGATAGGCAAGAATTACATAAAGCAGCAAGGCGATGTCTATCAGATTTCAATGCACGTGGCTCAACTGGGGGCAAATGTGGGCGTTGAGATGACCTATACAAGAAAAGTCCCCGGCTGGAAATGGTCGGAAAGTGGAATACTGCTGGATGATGAAAACGGGAAACATGGATGGGTATGCCCGATCCCGATGGGAAATGTCACAGGAAAACTCCTGATCGACGACAAAGAGGTACCGGTGAAAGGCCAGGGATACCATGACCATAACTGGGGAGATACGCTGATGTCCAAAAGCATGAACGGGTGGGTCTGGGGAAGGATGTTCCACCCTGAATACACGTTCGTTTACTTCTACCTGCTGCCGTTGACGACCGAGACTGGCATAAACTCCGCCCTGTATGTGGTAAAGAATGACAAACCAATCTTTGCTGCCACTCCCGTTAAGTTCACAATGGGTAAAAACATCCTGCATGAAAAAACCGGCAAATCTATTCCTACAGACATCATGATCGATGGCAGATCGGACGGCGTTGACGTCCATTGCCATCTTAACGTGATAAAAGTCCTGCACTCAACTGTCTCTGAACCGGATGCCGCCGGATTCACCAGCTATTATTACCGCCGCCTTAATAAATACGACGTGACGATAACGATGGGCGGCAATCCCGTCACCGTGACAGGTGATGCCATTAATGAACATGTTCTGCTTCGTTGATTGAATATATGTAAAACAACAGTAACGGGTATTTTTCCGATCAGCTTATTCTAAAACTTGGGGGTAAACTTTGAAAAAGATCGTTTCCAAATACCAGGACAGTGACGATGCTGTCCACCCGTACGATTCTCCGAACTACTACGAGTGGTGGTACCTGGACGCCATTTTCGATAATGGCTATTCCTGTACCCTATCCTGTTTCTGGCGCACCGAGTACGAAGGACAGCACATCCCTATGATCATTATCGACCTGTACCCGCCGGAAGGGGAGCGCATCAGGGGCAGCGCAGCATTCGATTACACAGACTGCAGTGCCAGCCTGGAGAAGTGCGACGTTAAGTGGGGCGATAACTACATCGTCCAGGAAGGCGATCTCTACAGGGTCCATCTGCGCGCTGAAAATATCGGCGTTGACCTGACCTACAAACGCAAGGTGCCCGGCTGGAAATGGACCTCCAACGGCCTGGTCAAAAACGACGTCACCGGCAAACAGGGCTGGGTCAACCCCATGCCCAGGGCAGAGGTAACGGGCAACCTGCTGCTGGATGGCAAGGTCATACCGGTCAGGGGAGACGGCTATCATGATAAAAACTGGGGTGATGTGGAGATGTCCAACAGCTACGCCGGCTGGGGCTGGGGCAGGATGTACGATGAGAAGTATACTTTCGTCTATGGCTGGTTCATGCCTCTGATAAAGGAAAATCCGATCATACCTTCCCTTTTCGTCGCAAGGGAAAGCGAGATCATCTTTGCCTCGCCTGCCATAAAATTCACAATGAGCAAAGAAGCAATACATGCCGAGAGTGGAATCAATATGCCGGACCAGATCGACATACGGGCCCTGTCTGAAGGCATCGACATATGCTGCCGTCTGGATATCGTCAAGGTGCTGGAATACGTGACCAATGTTACCGGCCCGGGAGGGTCTAACACCAATTATTTCCGGCGCTTGAACAGTTACAATGCACGTATTAAGATGGGTGAAACGGTGGAAGAGGTCAGCAGCCAGGCCCTCAACGAGTATGTGCTTCTGAAGTAGCGGCCCCGGTATAAACACCGATTATGCTGGGGATAGGTGGCGTATGCAGATTAGTTCGGTTTCAAACAAATAAAGGGGACCGCCAGCAAGGGTGTTATAACCAGCTAATATAGCAAGAGGAGGTAAAAGATGTTCAAGAGATATGCGATGGCGTGCCTGATCGTCGTCATGCTGACAATTACAATCTGCGCCTGTGCGGCGCCTGTACCACAGCCCACCCCCGAGATGAAGACATTAAAAGTCGGCTCTATTATGCCTTTCACGGGGCAGGCGGCGCTGTGGGGATTGAGTCTGCGTCCCGGGATGGAGCTTTACGCCCGGCTGATAAATGAAGACGGTGGATTAAAAGTGGGCGAGGACCGCTACCAGGTAGAAATGCATTTTATCGATGCCTATGGCCCTGCGCCTGCCGCAGCAGCGGCCAGAAAGCTGATATACGATCACAAAGTATCCGCTATAGTGGGCTATTTCGGCCTGGGCATAGCAGCCATCTCCCAGGTGACCAACCCGGAAAAGGTGATTTTGAATATCAGCACCGTCGGCGGGATAGACCCTTTTCCAACAGATGATTCCTACGTATTCTACGGATACCCGGTCATGGAACTCTCTATTTACCAGGCCCTTTCCGCCATGCAGGCGTTCCCTCAATATCACACGCTGGGATGGACCGGGTTAAGATCGGGAGACCAGACACCGGAAACCATGTTCGCCCCAACAGACCGTAAGCTGCTGGAGGAGTTCGGCATCAAGAGTGTACGGGAATATTACCCGGAGGGGACGATGAACTTCACCCCCTACCTGACCAAGATGGCCGAAAAGGGGGTAGAGGTCATCTACTGTGTGGGGACACCTCTGGAAATAGGACTTATGGCCAAGCAGAGATACCAGATGGGCTATACCTGGCCTATCTGCCAGGCGGCGCCAGGACTGGACCTGGATTTGATGAAAGGCATAGCCGGCAGCGAGGAAGCCTTGCAGAATATAGTGAGCGACTACCCCATCCCCTGGGAACTTAAAAAAGTCACTGTCACGGACAAGTACAAGGACATGGCCAGGAGGATCTGGGATACATACAAGAAAGAAAGCGGTAAAGAATTGTGGTACGGCTGTTTCGGTGGTTCCGCCATGAACAGCATGGGACAGTATTTCGAAATCCTGGAACAGGCGGGCACCACCGATCCAGACGCCATCATGCGCACCATCAGGGGAGGGACTTTTGATTCCTTTATGGGCAGATACACCTTATCGGGTAAAGAATACTACGGCTCAGATGTTGTCTTCGGCTACCACTGCGCTATGGGCATCGTAAAAGGACTGGAAACCGTCTACCTGGGTGAATACCCCATGATGAATGTGGATACGCCTTTTGCCGAGTTTTAGAGTGTCCGCTGCCACCATGCAGGCAGCGGTCTTATTTTCTGTTTCATGAAAAACCGCTGTAAAGGGCAAGTACCATCACAAATCAAGTGGGAGGTTTGAATTTTGAGGAAATATATTACACCGGCAACATTAGTGCTTATTATAGCCCTTGTTACGGTCATCGCCTGTGCGGCTCCCGTTACAAAGCCCACGTTTGAAGAAAAAACTTTGAAACTGGGCTGCATCATGCCATTTACCGGGCCTGCGTCCATGTGGGGCTTGAATATGCGGCCGCCCATGGAAATATACGCCCAGCTCATAAATGAGAACGGCGGATTGAAGGTGGGCGATACCATCTATCAGGTTGAGATGATCTTCAAAGACGGTTTTGCACCGGGTCCTGCTACCGCCGCAACCAGGAGCCTTATATATGACAGCAATGTAGATGCTATCGTCGGCTACTACGGTCTGGGTATCGCTGCCATCACTGCAATTACCAACCCTGAAAAGGTCGTCCTCAATATCGGAACGATCGGCGGCAGGGACCCGGCCCAACCCAAGGATTCTTATGTATTTTACGGCTTCCCGTCCATGGAGATGACCATTTACCAGGCGCTGGCATTAATTGAGGCCTTCCCTCAATACCACACGCTGGCCTGGACAGGGCCCAGCTCAGGGGAGCATGACATCGACGTAACATTCGGACCTACCGATGAAAAACTTCTGAAGGAATACGGCGTTAAGAGCGTCCGGCTATATTACCCCGAGGGCACCACGAATTTTGTGCCCACCCTGACCAGGCTGGCCGAACAGGGCACCGAGATGATCTACTGCGTCGGCTCACCACTGGAAACTTTCCTGATGGCCAAGCAGAGGTGGGAGATGGGTTATCAGTGGCCGCTGGGGCAGGTCGGGTCCGTGCCCGACCTCAATATAGTAAAAGGCATTTGCGGCAGCGATGAAGCCATGCAGGGGCTCGTATGCAGCTATCCCGTCCCCTGGGAGCTCAAGAAAATGCAGGTTGCGGACAGATATCTCGAGATGGCCCGCAGGATACAGGCCAGGCACAAGGAGCTGTACAATAAGGACGTATATTATGGTGTGTGGGCCGGTTCGGGCATCAACGCCATGGGTCAGTACTTCGAGATCATTCAAACGGCTGGCACCATCGATCCGGATGAAGTCATGCGGACTGCCCGGGGCGGCACATTCGAAACATTTGTCGGAAAGTACACGTTGTCGGGGAAACCATACTACGGTTCGGATGCAGTTTTCGGCCATCCCTGCGCCATGGGCATGATCAAAGGCAAAGAGGTTGTTTACATAGGGGAATCCCCTTTGACAAATGTCGACAAGCCTTTCGCTGAGTTCTGAAGTTTTTCATGTTCATTACGACCGGTAATATATCGCTGAATGAGCATGTGCTGCTGAAGCAGTCGCCCTGGTGTTTAACATGATTCTCCGCCGCAAGTGGCGTAGCAATAAATAGTTCGACTTCGAAATTTGTGCTGTTGAATAATGCCTGATATAATTGGAAAATCAAACGACGGCGCATACGTATAGAAACAGCCGTTTCCGGACGCCCGCAGGCAATGCCGGCATGGAGGGATGAAGAATGGATTCAAATACAGCGGCTTATGAGAAACTCATCGATGCCATGAATGCGCGTGGTCTGACCTTGCCGGCTGTTAAATGCGATGAGTTTTTCACACTTGTCGAGGAACTTTTCACACCAGAGGAGGCAGTAATAGCCTCGGCTATGCCGCTCGGTTTCTCGACAATAAATAAAATAGCTGCAAGACTGCCCGGCAGAGGCACCATCGATCTCGCCGCCCAGCTGGAAACCATGGCTGACCGGTTCCTCATTCAAATCAGGCAATCCAACGGGGGAAAACTGTACGAGTTATTGCCTTTCGTACCCGGTATTACCGAGCTCATGTTCATGGGAGGTTTTGTTGATGAACGGTCAAGGAAGGTATATAACCTGGTCATAGAGTACATTACAGCCCTGGAAAAAATGGCCGCGTTGGCCCCTCCTCCCGAGTCCACCCCTGCGGAACCTGCCAGGTTAATAACCGTGGAAGAGGACGTCTCACATAAGAGTGCCATCTTGCCTCTCAAAGAAATATGCCAGTTCCTGATGAAGACCGATTATATAGCCGCCGGTATCTGCATGTGCCGCCGCCAGGGCGAACTGAGGAATAACCCTTGCAAGGCGCCTTTAAACAACTGCCTTATACTTGGCAAATCAGCCAAATTCGCGGTAGAACGCGGCTTCGCCATGCGCATCACCAAGGAGGATGCCGTCAAGCGCATGAAAGAGGCCGATAAAGCCGGCCTGATACACAGCTACACTAATAATCCCAACCACTATATTAATCTTCTCTGCAACTGCTGCCAGTGTCACTGCGCCATAGCCAGGGGCATTAAGAACTCCCCTGTGCCCGGTCAGGTCATTACCGCGCGGTACCTGGCAGAGATCGACGAGGATAGCTGCACGGCCTGCGAGGTCTGTATTGAGCGATGCCAGATGGAAGCCCTCAAAATAGCAGACGGAAAACTGACCTGTGATCCCATCCGCTGTCTCGGCTGCGGGCTTTGCCTGCCCGTTTGTCCTACGGAAGCTCTTTCTCTCAAACCGTTGGAGGCCAGTAAAATCCCCCTGGGCAAATGCTGAGCCCGGCCGCTTGAGATGCTGTTAGAAAAGCTGGTCAATCCTTGGAAATCCGATAGTTTGACAGGGAGGTGGAGATGTCCCGAAAATATA
Organism: Dehalococcoidia bacterium; assembly: GCA_016927965.1. The sequence goes on along the minus strand of JAFGLP010000116.1, from coordinate 4,710 downwards.
CTGCGGCTGTTTGCCTGATCATCAGCATAGTGTTTGTTACGGTTGCTTCCTGCACCGCGCCCGCACCTCAACCTGCGCCGGAAGAGAAGACCCTAAAAATCGGCTCAATGATGCCCCTTTCAGGCTCGGCAGCCCTGTGGGGACAGAGCATCAAGCCCGGCATGGAACTGTATGCACAACTGATAAACGAGGACGGCGGGCTGAAGATAGGCAATGACACTTACAAGGTAGAACTGACCATCCTTGATGCTTACGGCCCTGCTATTGCGGCCGCGGCGGCCAGGAAGCTGATATACGACAACAATGTTACCGCCATATTAGGCTACTTCGGATTGGGAATAGCCGCCATCGCCCAGGTCACCAACCCTGAAAAGGTGATTATGAACATAGGGACTGTGGGGGGCAGGGACCCCTTCCCTACGGAAGAGTCCTATATATTCTACGGGAACCCCCAGTCGGAAATAAGCATAAACCAGGCCATTGCCACTATGCAGGCTTTCCCCCAGTACCACACACTAGCATGGACGGGGTCCGTCTCGGGAGAACACGATATCGATGCTGCATTCGGTCCGACCGACGAGCGGCTGCTGAAGGAGTTCGGCATCAAGAGCATACGGGTGTATTACCCCGAGGGCACCATGAACTTCACGCCTTACCTGACCAAAATGGCTGAACAGGGAGTTGAAGTGATCTACGCCGTGAGCACCCCTCTGGAAGTCGGGCTGATGGCCAAGCAGAGATACCAGATGGGCTATAACTGGCCTATCGGCCAGCAGGCCCCCTCCCTGGACCTGGAGATAATGAAAGGCATATGCAGCAGCGAGGAAGCCATGCAGAACCTGGTAAGCGATTACCCGGTACCCTGGGAACTTAAAAAGGTCACTGTGACGCCCAAATACGTGGATATGTCAAAGAGGATCTGGGCCAGGTATAAGGAAATATATAACAAAGAGATGTTCACCGGCGGATTCTCCTTTGCCAACTTCATGGCCCAGTATTTCGAAGCCCTCTATAAAGCAGGGGACACCGATCCCGATGCAGTGATGAAAGCGATACGGGGAGGGACCTTCGACAGTTTCATGGGAAGATACAAATTATCGGGGACCAAATACTACGGATCGGACGTGGTTTTCGGCCACCCATGCTCCATGTGCATTGTGAAAGGCATGGAAAATGTCTACCTCGGGGAATACACCTTAACGGATGTAGATAAGACCTTCGTAGATTTCCCACAACAGTAAGAGCCCTGAGACAATAAAAATACCACCTCCGTCTTGATAGGGCAGGCCGATTATTAGTTCTAAATCGAATGTTATAATATTGAAATAAATGATGTTATAATAGACAGGCTTTTTAACAGATACTCGTTAAAAGGCAGGAGAAAATTATGTTTAAAAAGTTCCATGTTTTGGCTTCCATTTTTATTGCCCTGGCACTTACTGCAATATCCGCGTGCGCCGCGCCGGAAGTCCAGCCTGTAGCAGAAGCAAAGATATTAAGAGTTGGTAATATCATGCCGTTTACAGGCTCGGCAGCCCTGTGGGGACAGAATATCCGGCCCGGCATGGAAATATACCAGGATCTTATCAATGAAGATGGCGGGTTGAAGATAGGCGATGATAACTACAAGGTCGAGATGACCTTTCTCGATGCCTACGGCCCGGCGCCTGCCGCTGCAGCGGCCAGGAAGCTGATCTACGATAACAAGGTATCGGCCATCGTAGGCTATTTCGGACTGGGAATAGCGGCCATTACGCAGGTCACCAACCCTGAAAAAGTGATATTGAATATAGGCACGATAGGAGGGAGAGACCCCTCCACACCCGATAAGTCATATACATTTTACGGGTTCCCCCAACAAGAAATAGTCATTAATCAGGCCATTGCCACCATGCAGGCTTTCCCCCAATATCACACGCTGGCATGGACCGGGATGAGATCAGGAGACCAGACCCCCGAGGCCTTTTTTAAACCTACGGATGACAAGCTGCTAAAAGAGTTCGGCATCAAGAGCGTACGGGTATATTACCCTGAAGGCACAATGAACTTCACGGCCTATCTTACCAAGATGGCTGAACAGGGAGCGGAGGTTATTTACTGCGTGGGGTCACCACTGGAAGTGGGGCTGCTGGCCAAGCAAAGATATCAGATGGGTTACAACTGGCCCATTGGTCAGGAGGCCTCCAACGTCGACCTGGAAATAGTTAAAGGCCTCTGCGGCAGCGAAGAGGCCATGCAGAATATTGTGAGTGACTGGCCTTTGCCCTGGGAATTCAAAAAAACTACAGTATCAGCCAAATATCTGGACATGGCCAAGAGAATGTGGGAGAGATTCAAAGAAGAAAATGACGGCAAGGAGCCGTTCACCGGCATATATGGTGGAGGCGGAGCGCTTCCCATGTGTCAGTATTTCGAGGCGGTGCAGCAGGCGGGGACCACCGATCCCGACGAAGTAATGCGCACAATCAGGGGCGGCACTTTCGACAGCTTCTTCGGCAAATACACACTGTCCGGGGAACAATATTACGGATCAAAGGTAGTCTTCGGGCATCCAGTCTGCATGGGTGTTATCAAAGGCATGGAGACCGTATACTTGGGTGAATACCCATTGACCAACGTTGATAAACCGTTTGCCGAGCCCGAGTAACAAAAATAACAAGCCCTTAAGGAGCGAAATGAATATTGCCAGGTTAGCAGCAGAAAACGTTAAAAATTTCGGTACATATGATCTGTTTACTTACGTAGGTAAGGATGCTGCGGTAGTCCTGACCAACGTAGATATCGACGAAAAAGGCCGGTCACTGGCCACCGGTCTGAAGAAGCTGGGAGTAAAAAGAGGGGAAGTGGTATGCACGGTTCTGACCAATGTTGCGGAGATACCCCAGACAATCAATGGGATAATGCGCATGGGGGCAATTTTCCTGCCAATCATATTTGCGCTGACGGCCCCGGAGATACGTTATATCATAGAGCACTCGGAGACCAGATATGTGATCACCGAGAATAGGCTTTTACCCAAGATTAAAGAGGCTGTGGCTAATCTGTCTGCCGACCTGAAAATAATCGTGATAGGCAACGATGAACCCGGCTACATCAATTACGCTGATTTGTTAAAAGAATCGAACGCCAGCGGGGACATAGTGGATGTGCCGGACAATGAACTGGCGATGCTGATGTATACTTCCGGCACAACCGGTTTCCCCAAGGGGGTCATGCTATCTCACGGCAACCTGGAGAGCAACATGCGGGATGGGGCAGCAGTATGGCCGCCCACGGCGGGAAACCGCGGGCTGATTTGCCTGCCCATGAACCACATGTACGGGCTTTCCTCATATTTCCAGGCATGTGCATACGGCGACGGCATGGTAATGATAGCCAGGTTCGACCCGGAATTTATTTTTAAAGTTATAAAAGAATATAAAGTTAACTCGCTTCCGATGGTGCCGACCATGATTACCATGCTGATTCAGACTTTTAATCCTGAGAAGCACGATGTTTCCTCCGTGGGGGCGATTATCAGCTCAGGCGGACCCCTGGCTGAAGCTACACTGCTGAAAGCGATGGAAACGTTAAAAATACCGATTATTAACGCTTACGGCATGACGGAAGCAGGGCCATCAATAACCCGTCAGAAGCTGGACCGCTACAAGGTAGGGTCGGTAGGGCCGGCAATCCCGCACCTGGAGATGAAAATAGTCGATGAAAACGATAGGGAAGTGCCTGCCGAAACCGAGGGCGAGATCATCTGCAAAGGCCCGGGTGTGATGAAAGGCTACTGGAAGATGCCCAAGGAAACAGCAACAACCCTGCGGAACGGCTGGCTGCATTCCGGCGACATCGGCAGGGTAGATGAAGATGGCGACCTGTACATAACAGGACGCAAGAAAGACCTGATAATCAAGGGCGGCGAGAATATCGATCCCAGCATATCCGAGAAATGGCTGTACTACCACCCGGCGGTGTCCGAAGCAGCAGTTATCGGCTTCCCCGATACCAAATATGGTGAAGAAGTGGCTGCTGTAATCGTACTAAAACCGGGGCAGAAGGCCAGCGAGCAGGAACTTATTGACTTCGTGAGGGAACACGTTCACCACTTCTCCGCTCCCAACAAGGTATTTTTCGTTGACGACATGCCCAAGAACAATATGGGCAAGATATTGAAGAAAGAGCTGAAGAAAAGCCTGGTCCAATCCTGAAATTTATGATGCCTTCAAGGCATTATCGAAAAGCCATAAAAAAAGCGGGGCAACTGTAACAGCTGCCCCGCTTATTATTTGCCTAGCGGCCTTTCCACTGAGGGGGCCGTTTCTGTGCGAAAGCCAGGGGGCCTTCGATAAGGTCTTCGGATGTCCAGAGCGCTGTGACTGCCGGGAAGTCGGCTTTCATGGCGTCGAGGACTTTCATCTCCAGGCCTTTCATGGTGGACTCTTTGCTGGCCCTGATGGATAGCGGCCCACACTCGAGAATCAGGTTGGCCCACTTTTCTGCAGTGGCCATAAGGTCCTTCATCGGGACCACTTCGTTCACCAGGCCCCACTCCAGGGCCTGCTGCGCGGAGATCGGCTTGGCGGTGAGGATCATGCCCATGGCCCTCTTCAAACCAATCAGGCGAGGCAGCCTGTGTACGCCGCCAGCTGCGGCGAAAAGGCCGACTCTGGGCTCGGGCAGACCGAGCCTGGCATGGTCGGCAGCAATGAGGATATCGCACAT
>JAFGLP010000115.1 GCA_016927965.1 Dehalococcoidia bacterium | reverse complement strand
TGTCGGCAACCTGCCCCAGCAGTTTCTGCAGGCGTTCCTTCATCTCGCGGGCGGCCTTGTTGGTGAAGGTCACTGCCATGATGCGGCGCGGGCTGACGCCGGTGGTCCTGACCAGGTAGGCGATGCGGTGAGTGATGACGCGCGTCTTGCCGCTGCCTGGCCCGGCCAGTATCAGCAGGGGTCCTTCTATATACTGTACCGCTTCTTTCTGAGCGGGGTTAAGTCCTGCCAGTATGTCCATGATTTTTATTTAGTGGCGTTGTCCGTGGTCCACTTGATCTCAACCTGATCCTCTTCCACGCCTGTGAAAGACAGCCCTTCATCGCTGCTAGTGATGACCGCCCCCGAAGGCTGCAGCGTGATGATGGTCTTGCTGCCTGACTGGTTGACCAGTATTTTGGTGGCGCCCGTTTTCAGGACGATGTTGGCGTTCTGGGAGGGCAAACCGGTGACGGGTTTGCCGTCGGCGGAGAATGAACCCACACTGATATTCTGCAAATACACATCGGCCCCGCCGGAGCAGCCGGATGAGGCCGCCAGCAGGGTAAATAGAACGGCTGAGGCTGAAATAATGGTTTTACGTGTTGGAATAAGTTTCATACGGACCAACCTCCTCTCGGTGGCGGATGCATTTAAAGTGATATGCTGCCTTGTGATGGGGATATTCATGCGGTTGCTGGTTAATTATAACATCGGGCCACCGACGGCTTCAAAAGCGGGGGTATGAAGCGGGAATCCGGTGATATTATCATACGTGTACAATCGCCAGGGATTTTAGGTTTGCCAGTCACATGCCTGACCCGCTTGCCTAAGCTGGAATAACTGGATTCGTATACAAACTGCCGGGCGCTCCTGATCGCTGTTTGCTGGCAATGCAGCGGTGTTTGTAGTATAAAATATAGCGCATGGATAATGAGCACTTCATATATCTGATCCTGTTCCTGTTCTGCCTGGTGGGCTCTGCTTTCTTCTGCAGCGTTGAGACAGCCTTTATCAGCATCCAGAAACTGCATCTAAGCCATCTTATCGAAAGCCAGAATGCCAACGCTAGGGTGGTAGCCCGGATCATCAGCAAGCCGGAAAGGTTCCTGGCTACGGTGCTGCTGGGCATCAATTTTTTTGAGACGGCGGTAGCCACTACCGGCACGCTACTGGCTGTGGCATTCTGGGGCGAGAACCTCGGCGCCGCCATCGCCACTATAGTGGTGACCATTCTGACCCTTGTCTTTGCTGAGCTCATTCCCAAGAGCCTGGCCGCTCGTCACGGCGAAAGATGGGCGCTGAAGCTGGCCCATTTCGTTGATCTCATCCTGACTGTCCTGTACCCGTTTGTATTCGTCCTTAACTACATCGGGCAGCGTATCACCGGGGCAGGCGCCAAAGGGATTGATACCAGACCAACCATATCTGAAGAAGAATTCTATACAGCCGTCAATATAGCAAAAGCTGAAGGTGTGTGGGAAGAGGATGAAGCGGAGATGCTGCGTAACGTCTTCCGGTTTGCTGACCGGCCGGTAAAAGAGGTCTTCACCCCGCGGGTGGATATAACCTGGGTCAAGCAGGGTACCACCCTGGAACATCTGCTGGAGATATACCGACAGTCTCCCCATACCAAGTTCCCTGTATACGAGGATATCCGTGATAACGTGACCGGCGTCCTTTATATGAAGGACATCTTGCTGGCGCAGGCCAATAATGCCATCCGTAAAGAAGACAGTATAGATAATTTTATCCGCCCTGCCTGCTTTGTCCCTGAAACCAAGCTGCTGGGGACGCTGATGGCGGATATGAAAAAGAATAAACAGCGTGTCGCCCTGGTTGTTGATGAGTTCGGCGGCATTGCCGGCATGGTGACCATCGATCAGCTGGTTGAAGAGATAGTCGGTGATATTGGAGCTGAGATTATAGGTGAAGAAGAGGATATAGTCCCTGTCGGCGCCAATACCTTTGAGGTGGATGGGGGGCTGCGTATCAAGGAGGCCAATGATGAGCTGGGCTTTGATTTGCCTGCGGGCGACTATGAGACCATGGCCGGTTTTGTGCTGAGCCACCTGGGAAGGGTCCCTGTACAGGGAGAGCACCTGAGATATAAGAACTTGAAAATGACCATCCTGGAAATGAAAGGATTAAAAATCGAGAGGATCCTGGTGACCAGGGAACCCTGCGAAGAGGGCTGAGGGCAAAGGCGTCATTCCAGCATTAGATATTGGCTTACAGAGTAAATTATAAAGGGGCAGGCGTTGCTCTCAGGCGCTGGCTTAAGATAATATAGGGCTGTTGTCCAACAGACTTAAAGGGGAGGCAATTACCGGATATGAAGAGGACATTCACATTAATCGTTGCCATATTGTCTGCTGTTTTGATTGTGGTGACGGCTGCCTGCGTCGGCCCGGTGCAAAATGAGCGGGAACTTAAATCAGCCACCGAGAACGTGCGGTCAATCGTGCAGTCCAAGTTGTTGAACCTGAACAATGCCGTATCCAAGGCGGCTGGAAAGATTGCTGAAAGCGGGCTGGAAGGTGAGCAGACCCGGTATGTATTGAACGGATTGTGCCGGAAATATTCCTACCTGATCGACTGCTCGGCCGCCGACCCGCAGGGGAAGATGATCACGGTGGCGCCCGAGGAATACCGCCAGTACGAAGGCACGGACACAGCCACCACGGAGGCCTCGAAAGAGTTCTTTGATAAACTCAATGAAGAAAGGCAGCCGATACTAAGTCATGTCTTCAGGGCGGTGGAAGGTGTCGATGCCGTCGTGCTTGTCTGGCCGGTGGTCTCCGAGCAGGGCGAGGTGCTGGGCTCAGTCAGCGCCCTGTTCAGACCTGAGGACCTGGTCGGCGGGACCCTTGGTTCTGCTGCGGAGCTAAAGGCTATCAAGATAAATGTGGCGCAGACCGACGGGCTGACTATCTACTGCTCCAGCGGAAAGGAGACCGGCAGGAACCTGCTGACTGACCAGCGGTATCAGGATTACCCCGAACTGCTGGCTATGGGAAAGAAAATGGTCGTCCAGGAAAAAGGCTTGGCTGTATATACTTTTCTCAGCGATACGACCGGGCAGCCGGTGAAGAAGACCGCCTACTGGACCACCGTCGGGCTACACGGAATAGAGTGGAGGATTGTATCGATGGCCGAGCTGGGAGGCTAAGATATGAGCCCTGTATAGCCGGACGGCGGCCGCCGTCCGTAATTACCCCTAAAAAAGTGTTCTCAGAACATTGACAGCTATAAGAATAAGTGTCAGAATTCATCTACGGGTATGATTGCCCTTTAATTTTGCTAGATGCTAAATTTCCCCGGACTGTTCTTGTTGGGAGGTTGAAGAATGAGAATATCTAAGTCCAGGAATATTCGCAGCTTGACTGGCCTTTTCGCCGTGTGCCTGTGTCTGGGCATGGTTGCAGTCATTATATTGGGGGCGGCAGATTCACTGGCTGCATCGGCTGCGGGCAGCCTGCCGGAGATCAGGGACTTTGATGCCGATGCCCTGACAGTAGAAGACGGCGGATCTGTGATCTACACATTCGAGGTATGGAATGCCACCAGTGTGCAGATAAAAGAAGCCAGCGAGATCCTTAAACTGATTACCGCACCCTCTTCCACCAAGCTTAAGGGAAAGGTTGAAGGAAGGACCACCTATCAAATCAGGGTGGGTGGCAGCAATTCGTTCGATGCCGTGCTGACGGCAGGCAACACCGCTGGCAAAAGAATGAAAAAGGTAACCATCAAGTATGCCAGCGTGTTGCAGGAGGAGCCTGCTGATGCGGCTACTGGTAAGCCCGGCGACGAGCAGGACGGACAGGCTGAGAAGCCCAGGTGGCTGGAGCAGACCGATTCTACACTCAATACCGCGTCAGGCGTTGCCAGGATGGGCGCTGAGCCCAATTTCTTCAAGTGCCCGGAAGACTGCAAGCATTGTTTGAAGCAGGGAGATGCCGAAGGCCGCGGATTTACGCAGAGGTGTTCTGAAGAGCCATGCTACTATTCACCGGATGATCAGCAAAAATGGTTTTGCTACAGCCAGCAGGAGACGGTATGGTGCTGCGACGAAGGCGTTGTGACCGAGACGACCAAAGAAGTCTGTATTCGGAGAGGAGGCACTTATTATGCCACCGAAGCCGAGGCAATGAAGCGCTGCCAGCAGGCGGCAACGGGCTGGTACTGCTATCAGGGAACATTATTCCAGGGCAGCCGTGAGCAGGCAGCCCAGGTTGGGGCCCCCTGGTACTCTTCACAGGCTGAGGCGGCCAGGTATTGCAACCCGGAGGGCTGGTGCTGCAAGGACGGCAAGGTCGGCCAGACAACTCAATCCCAGTGTAATCAACTGGGAGGTGGCTGGTTTTCTTCCCAAGCCGAGGCAATGAAGGCCTGTCAGCAGGCGCAGCTCGGCTGGTACTGCTATCAAGGAACGGTATACCAGGGCACCCAATCACAGGCAGCGCAGATGGGCGTCGCCTGGTATGGTACCCAGGCTGAGGCGCTGAAGGCCTGCCAGCAGCAGTCGACCTGCTGGTGTTGTAGCGGCGGTAAGGTCTTCCAGACAACGGCGGCGTCCTGTGCCAGGTATCAGGGAACCTGCTATTCCACCCAGGGGGCAGCCACCGAGGCCTGCCAGCAGCAGTCGACCTGTTGGTGTTGTAGCGGCGGTAAGGTCTTCCAGACAACGGCGGCGTCCTGTGCCAGGTATCAGGGAACCTGCTATTCCACCCAGGCGGCGGCCACCAAGGCCTGCTCAACGTACACACAACCCAGAACGTATAAGTGACCGGTCGCAGCAGGGGAACAGGCCTCTTTTGTAATAGATGCGGAGGTAGCGAGATGAAGGCATTTAATTTGAAGCAGAGTCGATGGGCAGCAGGTCTTTTCAGAATATGCATATGCAGCCTGATTGCGCTTACAGCAGCCGCGGGCGGGATGGTGCTGGATACGGAGCCTGTTCAGGCCATCAACATCCACGCCGACCCGGCGGCAGTAATAACCGTGGCGGAGTGCGAGCCCTTTTCAATCCAGTTTTCAGCCACGGGCACCGCATGCGTGCCTCCCCCGGAACCCTTCTTCTGGTTCTGGCCGGCACTTCCCCCTTACGCAACGTTGGATGCCAATACCGGCCTGCTCACCGGCTGCCCCCAGGTGGGGGACGTTTCGGCGACCTTCTTCGTAGGTGTATCCGAATTCTCTCCGCCCTTCTGTGGCCCGTTTACTGACAATGTTATGGTCACCATCAACGTGGTGCCGGGCGCTGCTGCCTGCGACATGGTCATTGATCCTATCCCATACCCGGTGGCATGGGAGGGCTTGCCGTACACAATGACGCTGAGCGTAACCGGAGGTGTGGGGCCATTTCTGTGGAGCGCAACGGGATTGCCGGTCGGTCTATCCGTGACGGATAATGCCACCGGTGTCATCTCCGGTACGCCCGGGCCGCTGAGCTGCGGCATTTATACTGTTACAGCCACGGTCGAGGATCTGGGCACTTGCTGCTGCTCGCCTGTCAGCCGCCCCTTTATACTGCTTGTCGATTGCTGGGCTAATTATCCTGCTATATTTTACTTCACCAGCGCCTGCGACTTCGAGGTGGGGGTCGGGCCAGGGCTGACGTATGGACAGACCAGTGTGACAATTGACGGCGAGGCACATGGCATGCTGCCCGGGGGAGGATCGGAGCTCTATACCTCCATCCCCTGCGAGAGCCACCTGGTGATGGTCGATCAGACCGTTCCTGGCCCTGCCACTAATACCAGGTTTGCCGTACAGGGGCCATATTATCAGCAGGTGACGGATACGAATAACTACGCATACTTCGACTATGCACAGGAGGCGTTCATAGATACCGCCAGCCAGCCAGCCGGTATAACGCATCCGCCCGGTGCGGGATATTATGCTATCGGGGGCGAATTCTGCTCTACTGCAGCAAGCCCCGTCATGCCACCCGTAGAGGAAGGCGTCAAGTACCTTTTCCGCTCGTGGAGCCTGCCTGGCGGCAGCTCTGACCCCAACCGTGACCTTTCGTTTACCGTCAGCGGGGCCGGCACCGCCACGGCTGTCTATGACACATACTATCTGCTGACTTTAAAATCCGATGAACCCTCGGTGAATGAGACTTCGTGGTGGCTCAAAGACAGCACTGCTACATATAAACTGTCGCTGCAGCTGGTCCCTCTGCCGAATATTCTGGGGGCGCTCGGTGCGGTGAACCGGCCGCTCAATGCAAATGGCGAACATGTCATGACGGCACCATATACGCAGCAGATCAACTGGGCGCAGGACTATACTATCCCGATTCTCATAATTGTGGCAGCAGTTTTGATCATTGCCGGGCTGGCAGCCCTTCTCATTGTTCTTCTGCTGCGCAAGAGTGCCGGACCGGTCCCTGCCGCTGCTGGAGCAGCGGCACCAACGACCCAGCCGGCCGCTAAGGCGTCCGACGGTGAAACGGAGACGGCAGTAGCCAAGGAGGATACAGGGGACAGACCCAATTTCTGCCCTAAATGCGGCGCCCCTGTTGAACAGGACGCTGACTTCTGCAAGAAGTGCGGTCGTAAACTGGCGTAATTGAGGGAAATTGACAGGCACAACACATTGCGGTAGTATTACTGCCAGTAAACGTCATTACTGGCAGTAATATTAATACCGTTAGTAAGATAGGGAGTAATCGTTACATTTCCAAGGTGGGGGATAAGGGTGTTCATTTAAAGCAGGTATAAGGCGGAGGTATTGAGATATGTGGTTTAATGACAGTTATCATATTGATATTAGTTGGTCATTCCTCAGAGCTTCCAGCCTTGATTATCGAGTCCCTCCATGAAGATTTTAATAGTTGAAATAATAATGCAGTACACCCTTGATAAAGAAAGTTTTCCTGCGAGCTACTAAGCTATGGATTAGTTATTAACCCGGTTATTGAAAGTCACATCAGCATATAAATTAATACGTGGAGGAACGATAACGTGGCAATTATAACTCCCAAGCAATACCTGGAGACCGTTAAGAAAGTCCAGCCAAAGCTGTATATCCACGGCGAATTGATTAATGATATATATAAACACCCGTTAATGATGCCATCAGTGAACTCAATGAAGTTAACATATGCTATCTCTCAGGAGCCTGAATGGCAGGACGAAAGTACGCTTTTAAAAGGTGAAAAGATTAGCCTATGGACCAGCCCCTATTTCTCCCGGGAGGCTATGATTAAAAAAATAAACCTGGAAAGAGTTTTAGGGCGTTTGACGGGATCCTGTTTTCAGCGGTGTGTTGGAATGGATATGATCTCTGCTATGTGGGCCAGTACCTATGATGTGGATAAGGCGATGGGGACAGATTATCATTTACGTTTTAAGGAATGGTTGAAGCTTGCCCAGAAAAACGATTGGGCAATTGCAGGAGCAATGACTGATGTTAAGGGGGATAGAAGTCGCCGGCCAAAGGATCAGGCAGATCCTGACCTGTTTGTACATGTGGTCGATAAGAATAAAGATGGAATAATAGTACGAGGCGCCAAAGCGCATATTACAGGAGCGGCCCTCATGCATGAGATCTTTGTGACGCCGACGCAAACTATGCGTCCGGGCGAAGAAGAATATGCAGTGTCATTTTGCGTGCCAAATAATGCCGAGGGAATTATCCATGTATTGGGACGTGTCCCGAGTGATACGCGTCGTCTTGAAGATACATTGATGGATACTGGCAACATCAGCTATGGAGCCGGGTCGCATGAGACGATGATTATTTTTGATAATGTTTTTGTGCCTTGGGAGAGGGTCTTTTTATGTGGGGAAACGCAATTCTCAATTGACGCTGTCTGGAGATTTGCCTCATATCACCGGGAGAATGGTTGTAAGGCTGGAGTGTATGACACCCTTATTGGTGCAACTGCTTTAATTGCAGAGTACAACGGAATAGATAAAAAAAGCCATGTACAGGACAAGATAAGCGACATGTTAATTGAGTGTGAAGCTATATACTCAATAGCAGTTGCGGCGGCTGCGCTTGGGACGGATCATCCCTCCGGTGTAGTCTTGTCCAACCAAATTTGTACTAGTTGCTCGAAAAACGTGCATAGTAAATATATTTATGAATTGGTACATGCTGCTCATGATATAGCTGGAGGCATACTCGTAACGATGCCGTCTGAAAAGGACCTGAGACACAAGGATATCGGGAAATTTGTTAATAAGTACCTGAAAGGTGTTGCCAATGTGGATACTGAAGACCGTATGAAGATATTGCGCTACATCGAAAATCTTACCATGGGTCCTTTGCAAGTGGAGGTTTGTGTAGGCGCAGGTCCCAGCCAGGCAGAGAGGGCAGTAATTAGACGCGAATCGCCTTTAGAAGATTATAAAAAATATGCCAGGAAACTTGCGCGTATTTCAGAATAATCACATGATGCATATCGTTATACTATGCAGCCAACTCAAATTTCGGTTTGTTTGGACACCACTTGTGTGAGCTGAATTAGTCTAGTTTGTGTTAATATTCAGACTGGTAAAATCAAATTTAAAGAAACTAGACTAATGTGAATATGTTATTGATAAGGGCAGGCATTATCAAATGAAGACAAAGAGTGTATCTCGAGTCAGTCGAGCCATACAGGAAAGGAAAAAACGCGAAAATGATCAGCGCTTAATAAATATCTATGAAGCTGCCAAGAAAGTATTTTTCGAAAAGGGATATTTGCAGGCGACAATGGAAGATATATGTGTTGAGGCGCAGGTGAGCAAGCCGACGATATATCGATATTTTAAAAGCAAGGACGCACTTTATTGTTCTTTAATGATTCCTATAACCAATTATATGAATACACAACTGGCAAATATTGAAAAGAATTTACTTGCTTCTTACTATAAGACTGGGAAGTCGTTTGTACAAGATATGTTTAGAGCATATTGGGGTATGTATAATGTCGACCCGGAAGCATTTATAATCCTTTTATTATTCCAACAAACCAGGATGGTTTGGAAACTGGATGAAGATACACGGTCACTTCTTCTAAAGGAATCCAAGTACAGCTTCGTTACGGGGAGAAAGGTGTGGAAGCTGGCAATGAAAGCAGGGCTTGTTAAGCAAACAAATGTATACCATTTAGTGGATATTATGTGGGCATCGTTTTTTGGAATTGTACAGCTGACGGCAATTAAACGCAGGGATCGTGATATTGATTCAAGGATAAAAGATATTCTTGGCACAATGGAAGGGCTGTATATAGGTTTAATTTGTAGTTAATGAGCTATTTGTGCAAGAAATGCGGTCGTAAGCTGGGGGTGGGGTGCCCTTGTGTGCTGGGCAGTGTTCCGGGCGTCGGCTACTCAGGCGTAGGCCTTAAGTCGATAGGATCGCGATGTTTACCTATGCATGACAGTTTCCAAATTTGCGTCCGGGAAAAGCGGCCTGTTGGCGGTTTGTGACCTATCGTAATAACCGGTGATCCTGGTTGCCCGGATTGAGGACGCTTTCCGGCTACAAAATGCGCGTGCTGTATGTATTGTATAGCAGTCATTTCCTGCCGTGAATTATGCCGATCTGACCGACCATAAAAGGAAGTTTCAGTGCGGCAGGTATAAAGGCCTGACGGCTGGTGTCAACCAGCCTTACGTCCTGGACTCCCCAACTTTGAATTGCTGCAATTAAATCTGAAGTCTCGCCATACACGCTCTTCCACAGAAAAAGGTCATGGAAGGCAAATACTCCATCTTTCTTAAGGACCCGCAGGGATTCTTTAATGGCTTCCCGCTTGTCGTTGACGTCCTGGACCTCATGAAAGACAAAATTACTTATCACCGCATCGAAAGATTCATCCGTAAAGGGAAGCTGTGCTGCACTTGCCTTTTGAAATGACGTCCTTTCTTTCACGCCAGCAGACCGCGCATTGCTTTCACAGTATTCCTTCGAGTATTCCCACTTTCCGCCCCAATAGTCTATGCCGACTATACGGGCTTCAGGATACTTTATCGCTGCACCAATGGCCAGCGCCCCGTTACCGCAGCCGACATCGAGCAGATCCCCCTGCCCGTTCCAGATTAGCCGGTTCAGCACAAGGTCCCGAAGCTTTACCTGCAGATTGCCGCCCCCGGGTGAGAATTGGAAATATGCATAAATAAAGTAGATGGTGGGTATCAGAAAGAAGAACGTGCCGATCAAGAAAAAGGCCGATAAAAATGATAAGCCCAGAAATATTAAGGACAGCGCCGCTGGAACGTAGATGAATTTCTTCGACACCCAGTTGCCGTAATCAATATTGTGGTTATGCTTGTTCATTGTAAAAATCCTCCATCCAATGCTTGAAATAAACGCTGCTATTCAGCATAAAGCCTGACTCTCTCGCTACCGCTGTCCACATCGATTTCATTTTCCTGCAACGTAGAGATCATCTCCATCAGGTCCTCTTCCTTGATACGCCGCACGTCGAAGTCAAAGCCCTTCTCCTTGAAAGCCCTGTCCATGTGTTCGGCTGCATCTGAGGGTATCAGGGTTGCCAGTTTCATGCCTGCGCGTATCAGCCCGAACGGCACCCGCACGTTTACCTTGCGCCTTTTATGATTGCGGCCACCGGTAGATGCTTCGTCTTTTGGTTCAACAATAATGTGTAGATACCGCGGCGCTGATTTTGTTCCTGCGCTGCCGCTGCCGGGTGCGCTCCCGCTTTCTTGCTCATCATCGACCAGCGACAACAATTTCTGTGCTTCATCGATATCTATTTTGCCGTCGGCCAGCATCTGCAATATTTTTTTCTGATTTTCACTCATTTAAAATACCTCCATTTAATGAGATTTTATGCGTAGGTTATTTAATCCATACACTGAAGCAGCCATGCTGCACCTCAGTGCCGGGCGCCGTTTGCTCATCAGTAAGCATCGGCGGACATTTCATTTGGATAGCCTCTCAATGGCTTCGCTGGCGGATATTTCACCGCGTTCCAGTGCTTCAATAACTTCCTTCTGTTGATCAGTGCTGATGGTTTCCACCAGCTGCAGTTGCCCGATGATACGGGCCAGGCGGTTTTTAATAGTGGGGTAGCTGACCCCGAAAGCGCGCTCCATCTCTTTGATTACCCCTTCCGCCCGTATGAAGGCCATTACAAACACCTGGTCGTCCGCAGAAAGGCGGGCCAGCGGCGGAAGCTCAAAAGAACCTTCGATTGCAATGCCGCTTTCGGGAATGCGTACCCGTTCAACCACGATCTCACAACCTTTGGTCAGCCTAGTTAGCTCCTGCCAGTCCATCATTTTCTTAATCCTGCCCTCTTTTACAATATTTATAAATAAAGTTATAGTAATTAATATTATTAATTATTAAATCACATAAAATTAAAAAAGTCAATACATGAAT
>JAFGLP010000114.1 GCA_016927965.1 Dehalococcoidia bacterium | reverse complement strand
AGTTATCCCTTTGTAGATAACTTGGTATTTCCCGAAAGAGCTACATGGACGTTGCTGCCACACTTGGGACAGGTGACTTCTATAGTCATAACGGGTTGTCTCATTACACGTTCAATGAGAGTGGATACCATTGTGTCAAGCTGGTCTATCCGCTTGTACATCATCTCAAGCTTTTTTTCCATCTGGAGTAGCTTATCCATCTGTTGTTCAGCATCTTCGAACTTTTTATCCATCTCCGGTGTCGCACTCCAATTACTGCTGTTAATATAAAGAAAAAAAGAGGAGAAATCAAGGATTTCCCCTCTTTACTAACCCCTGAAAGCTGTTTTACAGGCTCTTTTCCTGGACTCCCATAGAATTAAGCTGTTCGCGGTCCTCTTTGATTTGCGCATCCAGCATGCCGATCATCCTGGATTCCAGCCACTTCTTGTATGCTTCCTTGGCTTGTGGTGAGTTCCTGACTGCCAGCATTGCCCTGTGCCATTCTTCGACGAACAGTTCATTAAGTCTTTCGTCCTTAATGGGAAACTCCTCATCCATCAGGGCTTCAGCGATTTCAATGATTCTATTCATGACCGCCCTTTTTAATCGGTCAATAGAAAGCAACTCCTGATCTTCGTAAGGCCGCGATGTATATCCATCGTTTGCCATAAAACGACCTCCCGTTCTAGCTATTATTTGACTTTATAATATGCTCACAACTATATAATGTCAAGCAATTTTTAGACTATTTTCTGCTTGTAACTTGTATATATGGTGAATTCAACCTGTCTGAATAATCAACTTGGCTTTGACAGAAACGTAGCCGGGTATTACAATGAATCCACTTTTGCGGGAGTAACTCAGTGGTAGAGTTCCTGCCTTCCAAGCAGGCTGTCGCGGGTTCGAATCCCGTCTCCCGCTCCATCTTTAGATTATTTCTCTATTTGAATCCTGCTACCAGCTTTAACCCCATATTTATCAGCAAAGCTGCCAAGGTTTATTGACAGCTGAACCATATCTAGATTATTGCAAATAAACACGACCTCCTTGCCTTCTGGCACATCCGAATATATAGTGCCCCAGGTGGCAGAAATCTGGGTCTGCAATAATGTTACCCATACTTTATCTCCTGGCTTTAAACCAAGTTCTTCTGCCGTCTCCTTCGATAAATTGGTTACGGCATTACCATATGCATCAATAAAGACTACCGTCCCCATAACCTTGCTGCCGGAAATCGCAGGCTCTTGAACATCCAGTGTCCGGTATTTGGTTGCAGGAACGCCCAGATCGCCGGGATCATACCCGGCAGCAAGAATTGCACCAATTTTACCCTGTACGCGTTCAGCAACAAGTTCACTCATCGGCCGATTAAATAGTTTTTCATCTGTTGCACGATAAAGGGCCTTTATTCTCATATTTTTAACCACATATGTGAGCAATCCATTATCTGGCAAAACGAAAAGTTGATTTTTTTCAGTAGTAAGCACCAGGTATGTGGTTTCCGGTTGAGTATAAGGAGCAACGATGGCAATAAACACAATATTTTCCGGGAATTCCCTGGCTGCGACGTCAAGCATAAAAGCCCCGGTAGCTATATCGAACGCCGGGATACTATGAGAAGCGTCTATAATTCTGGCCTGCGGATTGTTAGTTAAGATAATTCCCTTCAGCTCAGCTATACGGTAATCTTCTATACCATAGTCTGTCAGCAGCACTACCGGCATATCTATTTCATTTTGAGCAGCGCACCCTGGGAAACAAGAAACAATCATGAATATGAAAAAGAGCACAGCGGAAATCAGGTTTGTGTTCTTCAAAGTTCCTCCTTTCATCAGCTTTATATAAGCTGGATAAAGAATATTCGAATTAGTAATTCAAGTCAGTAAAGATATCTCTTAATACCGTTTGAATATTATATTACAATGAATTCAGTTCACATAGCTCTTTGCGGGATTTACATCTACAGCAGCATCTCTGCAAAACTAACCGTTTCACTCAACATTAGAGAACACCGTTTTATAAAAGGATAGCTTTAGCCAAACGTCATTTGCGAACAATGGTAAGTTGTCTATTACTGACTTATTGCTTATAATACTAATTAATTGTTATCTATATAGCATTCCCCTCAAAAATGATTAACCCATTACATGTATATTCTCATTAATTTGCAGATGAAGGAGGCTCGGTATGAAGACAAGCATGGTATCTAAAATATTTATTGCAATTCTTACCCTGGCTCTATTGTCCATATCAATGCCCGTTGTCGCTGACTCCGGTCTCGTCAGCGGATATGCCAAAATAAAAGACTGGGATAAGACAAATGAAGCCTTCAGCTTTTCATCGGGACAGGTTACCCTGGGCAGCGGGGACTTCTTCATGGCACCCAGAGGAATCCATGTTTTTGACTCTCCCGGCATAATTGATATGGGAGTGATAGATCTTTATGAGATAGGCGAGGCCCCGGCATCCGGATATCAGGAAATGGCAACACCGCTTGACGGGCATTCGTACGTTGTGCGATCAAATGGTAAGTATGGCAAGTTCTACATTGATGAAACCTATGATTGGCTGGACCCTGTCGAGTATGGAATTGAATGGGTATATCAAATCAATGGCACCAGAACTTTTGAAGGTGTTGGAACTTCTGGCGTGCCGGCTACTCCGGGGCCCACGAGTACCGGGGCAGAGTATGATTGTCCTCAGGATGTTAAAGAGGCGTATCAACAGTATATGGCAGCTTACAACAGGCTAACCTATTTAATGTCTGAGGGCGAGGGGGATACGCCACAAGCTAAGGCAGCATACGAACTATATGTAAAGACAAAGGCCTGCTACGAAAGCAGGAGCTCTGGAACGGGGTCATCATCCACCACCACCAATACTACAACAACAACTACTACTACTACCACTACTACCTCTGCGAGCACTTTACCACGTCAAACATTCTACTACCCTTATACCAATTGGACTCCTTACCAACACGGGCAAGGTACGATAAGTCTGCGTCAAGGTGAGATGTGTATTGATTCCATGGGGACTGGAGGCGCCTGGGCGAAGTCACCCAGGTTATACGATATCTCAACTGACTATACGGTAGAGCTCAATTTCAAACTCACAGAGCAAGCTAACCATTACATCGTTATCTACAGCGACGGCTATCTATCTCTTGATGTAGACTGGGGTACGGGTCTATCTCACCATCAACCGGGAGCCTCATATAGCCTGCGTCAAATTCCTGGCAATCTACAAGTAAACCAGTGGTATAAAATCAGGATGGACGCTCATCCAACACAAGAAACGTTCGACGTATACATAGACGGCGAGAAAGTCAGTACCGCCACCGGAATATCCAAAACTAAAGCAGATGCTTTTTACAAACTTTCTTCTGATGTGAAAAATAATTGTATAAACTGCATCTATTTCGGCGATGCGGAGGATGGAACTGACGCTCGCGCCGACGGAGGCAAATATTGTCTGGGCAGGGCTTGCTGGAGGAATATAACGGTAATTGGACAACCGAAAGGCACTACTACCACTACAACTACAACCCCTGCACCTACTTCTGCAGTCACCGGGCAGCAACAGCTTTATCCAGTGGCCGATGGGGATGTCTATGCTTATTCATATCGTAACTGGAACTGGGCCAATTGGGGCCAGTACGTAACCATGGGAGCCGGCTGGAATCCTACGGGTGGAGGAAGACGCTGCTACCTGAGGTTTGACCTGCCAGCCGGCCAGGGTTTCAGCAAGGCTGTTCTCAAACTCTACCAGTACCATCAGGCGGGTTCAGCCCATTCCCTTGGTGTTTACAGAGTAACCAGCCCCTGGGCCGAGGGCACAGATACCTATCACTCAGGGAATGTAGAGGAGAAAGCCGACCCCGGTGAATTGTGCTGGATGCAACAGCCCTCCTTCGATCCCATACCTGTAACGACCTTCAACTCTGCAAATACAGTGCCATCCTGGGTAGAGATAGACATTACATCGCTGGTGCAGAATTGGCAAGGTGGCACAGCCAACTATGGCCTGATGATCAAGAGAACTGATGACCAGCCTACAGTTGAGGGTGCGTCAGCGTACTTTTCAAAAGAGAATACTGATATCGCACACCGTCCGGTATTGGTACTGTCGGCTGACGGCACAGTATCGAATGTGCCTGTAACTACTTCTACCACTGCTCCTGCTGGCACTTCGCTTATTGCCGAATCCAGAACCGCAGCACAGGGCAACACGGTCCAGGTGCCGGTTTATTTCCAGAATGCCAGCAACGTAGGCAGCCTTGGTTTCAGGCTGGGCTTCGACCCTTCAGTAGCCCAGGTTGTAAAAGTATCCAAAGGCTCCCTCATGTCTTCTTCAACATTCACTTCAAATGTCCAGTCCAATAACATTATTTTTGGTTTTGCAGCTCCCCAGGATATCAGCGGCACGGGCTCTGCGGCCATTATAGAATTCAAGGCAGTAGGTGCCGAGGGTAGTAAAAGTCCGCTAACACTATCGGAGATTCTGGCAACCAGTTCTTCCGGCAACACTTTATCCGTGAATGCACTTAATGGAGAGTTCAGTATAGGACAAAAGCAGGTTGGAGACGGGAACGGTGACGGTAAAATCTCCGTGCTGGATGCCCTGATTGCCCTGAAGATGTATGTGCAGCTTCTTCCTGCAGACCTGATACTTGATATTAACGGAGACGGGCAGGTCACCCCGGAAGATTCACGTTTGATCTTAGAGATGGCCCGGCCCAAATAAAAGGAAGGTGAATATTATGAAGTTAAGTGACGTAATGCGAATAGTTATAGTTGTTTTGGTTGCTTGCGGATTAATAGTATCTAATGTCAGTTGTATGAGCTGCATTTCTTTAGTTAAGAAGCTGAAAAGTGGCAGTACTACATCCGGGCAAGTAGAGGTGTCCGTTAATTCTAATAACGCCAGCAATATTGGCAGCCTCGAGTTCGAGTTGGTCTATGATCCTGCCGTACTGCAGGCGCAGGAAGTGAAAAAGGGCGCACTGGCAGACAACGCCATGATTGATTTCAGCATCTCACAGCCCGGTAGAGTGTGGGTAGCCATGGTCGATTCCAATGGAATAAGCGGCAACGGCTCACTGGTCGTGATATCCTTCAGCAATACAGGGCAAAAACAGACAAGTACCAGTTTAACTCTGGAAAATGTCCAGGCCTATGATGCAACAACCCTGATTGACATGGTTACAAATACTGTCCCGGGGAACCTGACGGCACCGCCGGCTATTAATTTTACCCGCTGATCAAGCTTGTCGCGGCATAATCTTCCATAACAGAATTAAATATTCCGATTTTATTATTAACATATAATCAATTATTTCACTGACTTTCTGTTGCCGGTCACATTCCCGGTTCAGTTCCGATAACTTATTAAATGATTGCCTCACCGTTTATAAACATTAAAGGCTATTAAATACGTAAATACCCCATTACCTTAGTACTATATCCATCCCGTACCTAATTGCTATTTACTATTAACCTCCTGGATTAAGATAATATT
>JAFGLP010000113.1 GCA_016927965.1 Dehalococcoidia bacterium | reverse complement strand
CGTAATATTAATCTTCTGTTGTAAGCATGTCAATATGAAACTATACTAGAAAAGGCGGTACTGAATGAACTACTGCAACAACGGTTTAAGCCAAATCCAAAACCTTAAATCTATTACAAAACACAGGGAGACATCACGTAGTACAACTACCAATACACTGGACAATCCTGTATGTAATAATTCTTCCTATATCAGTATGGGATTTAGCAAGTAACCAGCCTTATAAACGGGCTGCCGCTATTCGCCGCAGTAGAAGGCCAGGCCGATCACTCCGGGGCCAGTATGGGCCCCTATAACCGGTGTGAAATCGGTAATCATAAGCTCGGCGCAGTCAAATGATGAAGCGATCTGCTTCTTAAGTTCCTCTGCTTTTTCCAGTTCAGCAGCATGCATAACTGCTACATGCAGGGGCAGACCACTGACTATTTTGTTTTTACTCATCTCCATCATCTGCCTGACAGCGCTTAAATAAGTACGCGCCCTGGCCACCGGCCGTGCTTCACCATTTTTTAAAGTAAGGATGGGCTTGATGTTGAGCAGCGACCCGGCCCAACCAACCACCTTTGGTACGCGTCCTCCCTTAATGAGGTACTTCAATGTATCCACTGCCACATAAAGATGGACACTGCTCATCACTTGTCTGGCAGCATTTATTACTTCATTCATCTTTTTACCCGCACTGGCAGCCCTGGCAGCCGCTAGAACAACAAATCCTTCGGCAGCCGCCGCCACCTGGCTGTCAAGCACCTCTATGGCGACATCCTCCAGCACTTCCCTGGCCATATCTGCTGCTATCCTTGCCGAGTTAAATGTGCCACTGAGCTTGCTGGACAGTGTTATACACAGAATTATTTTTGCTTTACTGCTTATCTCCCGATAGGCATTGAGAAAATGCTCGGGAGATGGAGCAGATGTTGTGGGCAGTTGCCCGGCTTTTGCCAAGATCGTATAAAATTCATCAGCACTGAGATCAACCCTGTCCTGATATACTTTATTTCCAAATACAATTTTTACCGGGACTTCGCGTATGTTGTATCTTTTTATTTCTTCCTCAGGGATACAGCCCAGGGTATCGGTGACTATAGCTACCTCATTATCCATAAACAGCCATTCTCCTTCATGAAATCCCGGAAAAGCTACTGCCTATCATTAGTATACCACGTATGTATCCCGCAGACTGGCTCACCGGATACTCATCAATTTTTGAACAGCATGTAGCATCCTACCTGAATGTTGCTCTGGCAATAAAAGCGCATGCATCCCCGTAATTATTAAGTACTTATACGTATGGACTATTTAAGCAGGAAAGAATAAATTAACTCTGCAGGAAAGCGGGGTAGCTTATTGAACTGATTTTACAGTAAATTCAATTTCAATCAGCCGGGCCTATAAATATGAAGGGAGATTTTATCAGCTATGAAAGCCTTCTGTTTCAAATGCCGCCAGGAAATCAAGATTAAGAATCCGAGGGAAGTGAAGATGAAAAACGGCAGGTCTGGAATTGAAGGTGTATGCTCATGCTGCGGGACCAGAGTATTCAGAATTGGGAAGCGCCCAGCATACTATCCGTAATAAAGGACTGATCAGCCTGCAGTCGGGGGACCGTTTTCAGCCCTTTAACCTAACCCGTTAATACAAATTACAACTCCTTTATCAAAGCATCCGGTAAAGGCTGTCCATTCTCAAACAATAGTATGGAGTCAAATTGGCAGTCCTCAATCAATACAGTAACATGGCAGTTGCACGTCCAGCTTGCATCCGGTTCAGTCACTTTAGAAGTGTAATATACCTGTAACCGGCCATCCTTCAACGTGATTTTCTCAATATCAAATTCATGAATATCATTTCCCTGGTAGATGATGGACAGGACAAATCCGCCTTTCATCTTCTCCTCAGTTATTAATTTCGACCTGTCCATACCCATTACTGCTCCCACTCCAAATAGCGAATCGAAAGAAGCATAGCTCCGGATTATAAGGTACGAGGGGTTGGTTTCTCCCGTATAGGTATTTTTAACGAACTGGTGAGCGCTTTTCATGAAGATTATATTTTCTTCAGCAGCACCCTGTGATGCGGACGGCGGGCTGTCGCAGGAGATGTTCAAGGCCAGCAATAGAACAAGCAGCATACCTGAAATCAACTTCATGTTATTACCTCTTAACTTCCTATTATCTCTCAAACGGCGCTTTACAGGAAACAAATCATTTCAAATATCCCGTATGAATTATCAAACGCTGTTCTTAACTACCAAATTGGTATGTTAATAAATTTCTGCAAGGAGACAGCCAGCGGCACTATTGCAACTGCACACAGGAAAGAGAAGAAGAAGTTTTCGATTACAGGGGAGCGGCAAACCTGGAACGCCGGGATTTCAGCCTGTGTCCATCTTTTTAATATGTGCTTATTCCACCATAATCTAGAGTCCAGGCCTGGCTTCGTTTGACCTGCTAGTGCTGACCAGCCTGGTTGCAGACAGGAGAGTATTCCTGAATCAACTCCTTCAATCTCTTTGACGGGTCCTCCGTAAAGACTCTCCCCAGCCACCTGTCGGGATTATTTCTGGCAATTTCGGGCTTTTCACCGTTTAAATGTGCCAGCAAACGTTCACGAATGTCCCCGCTGCCGATATAGATAACCGTACTGCCGCTGAATATGGCGAAGATACCGTTTTGATTTTTCTTCAGACACTCCACTTCTTCACGTGTGTAAGGACGATAGATTCTATTTCTGAATGGCATAATACCGACCTCCAAACAATACTAATTTACGCAACAATGCCAAGTATTCCCGCTGCCGCTTCATAAATACTCATACTGTGGCAGCGCTCTGAGCTCGGCCAGCAGGTTCTTGGCCTCCATCGGGACTTTTATCCTGTAATCGACGCTGTCAAAAGCATCGATGAGGGGCGTCAGCATCTCTGTTATCTCCCCTTTTGCCATACCCCGGACAACGTGCCTGACCCCGTCCCACAACCAGTCCGGTTCCTCGGACAACAGTATTGCCTGCAAAGCAGGCTCCAGAGCCGGCCACCCCAGTTTGATTAGACCTATCGCCGAAAGCCAGCGGACATCGAAATCCTTGTCTTCGAGCGCCATTACCAGTACCCGGGCTGACAATGGAGAGGCAATTTCAGCCAGCGCCTTGGCTGCTTCCCAGCGGACATACTTGCGCTTATCGCTTAAAAGCTCGGACAGGTCAGGTACGGCGGCTCTCCCGATTTGCTGGATAGACAACCTGGCATTTTGCCTGACTAAACCGTCCTTGCTACCCAGCTTGGAAATCAGATCAGATATTTGTGCGGTCATAGCTTGGCTCCTTAATACGGTATTTTGTTTCTATGACTACTTATCAATTGATGGATAGAATGCCACCCTCCTCATCTGCCGGTACTCTGCCCAAGGGTTGAATCATTATATTTCAAAGTCCTGACTTTGACAATGACAGCAATACGGATTACGCATGATAAATCATCCCGGTAATTTACTGCCGCTGCACGAACATCGATGCGGGCAATCACCAAATAAAGACCAAACCAGCAGCTTCCCGTGGAGCATGGGTAGAGATTACTGTGCCGCTGATAATAAGCAGTCTTTCAAAACGCTGAGTCCCCGGCTGCAGGCGCCGCCTTCATGGCCTGTCTTTGACGCTGCTATGAAAGGCGGCCTTCTTGAAGCTGCCGCCGGACTTTGACAGGATCTCCTTGATCCTGGGAATGTACATCAAGACCGGTATCAGTATCAGGACGATTGAGTACATGATGAGCATTGTATACTGAGCCGTATCGGCAGCGCGTGAGCGCATCCAGGCCATAGCCGGCAGTGTTGCCTGAAGCCACGCGTCAACCGGAGTCACCCATTGCACACAAATAACAATAGGAAAAGCCACAAAAGCAATCCCGTAACTGATTGTTAAATAGCGGGTAATTGCCAGCACAATGAGCAGGAGCAGAATGAAGAATAGTATTCCCATAGGTACCATATAAAACAGCACCCCGATCGCCGTTGCTCCCCCTTTGCCGCCGCGGCGGAATCCCAGGAATACCGGATAGTTGTGGCCGCCAATGGCAGCCAGTCCGCATACCATCTGCACTATCATCAGAGCCAGCGCCGGTGGATTCGCTAGCTGGCAGAGCAGAGTTCCCAGGTAGACGGCCAGCGCGCCCTTTCCCACATCTGCCGCCCCCACGATCAGGCCCGGGACAAGCCCGACTGCGTAGATAGCATTCATGGCGCCCATGTTGCCGCTTCCCGTTTTGCGTATATCGATGCCTTTAAATAAGCGGCCGATAATGTAGGCGGAGGGAATAGACCCCAGCAAATAGCTGATAACTATAGCAACAATTGTGATCAAGCAGATATCCATGATTTCCTGAATTGTAAGAACTCCTGTATAAATATACTATACCCCGGTGTTCAGGCACAGACAATACGCGCAGGTACTTATTGGACATACATGGAGGGAGCAGGTCATTCGGTTGCACTTTGCTTGGCGAATCTGGCACCCATTTCAAAGGCTGTCTGGCAGTCCCGAGGAAATATTTCACGGTTGTGATTCAATTTTCTTTCAACCCAAGGCTCTAACATATCCGCAACTATCTTTGTATAGTCAACGACATGAAGGGTATCCGTGCTCACAAGAGTCTCGGCGGGGCCAATGGTCGCCGAAATGATATTCTGGTTCATTTTAATGTATTTGCGATACCATTTTTCCATATCCTGATCATCAGCACCCATCGTATATATCAGGCCCACATTAATCTTCCGTGGGAACTTCGACGTAAAGTCTTCATAGCTGAAATAAGGATATAACCGTTCTATAAACATTCTCATTTCTGAAGTCATAGAATGGAAATAAAAGGGCGAGCCCAGGAACAGGGCACCCGCCTGCTCAATTTTCTTATACATAGGTGTCATATCATCTTTGAGAGCACATTTGCCGTAACTCTTGCCGCCGCGTTTCTTGCAGGAAAAGCAACCTTGACACCCCTTCATTTTAAGTCCACTCAACTGGATGAATTCTGTTACCGCACCCTGGGAAGCAGCACCTTCCAGGGCTTTTTTTAAGAGTATTGCTGTATTGCCATTCTTTCTAGGGCTGCCGTTAATAGCTATCACAATCATCTGCTGGCTCTCCATGAAATTTATCGGTAATAGTCAATAAATTTCGCTCTCAATAATTTGCCTGTCTTTAATATTTTGTCACTTCTCAAGTTAAGGCACAAGAATAATAGCTAATTCAGTGCTTCAATCCTACTCATAGAATTACATTCAATGGTATATTTGTTTAACCACGGCTATAAATCATAAGGAGCATAGCTGAAATCTTTCCTCTAATAGATTGTAAGCCTTCATACTTGGTACATAATATGGGGAAAGGTCAATAAACAACTGCTGCTGAGCTTGTTTCGCCAGGATGAGGTATCTCCAAATTGGGACTATATCTTGAAAATGAAGAGGTACCCCACGGCTGACAGTGAAAAAATGTTGGCTTAAGAACCGGAAAAAGAAAAACAGATGGAACTTACAAGATACAAATCGGACTGGAATAACTGCTAACTACAGTCCACCAGCACCTTAATATTGCTCCACCAAAGAGAAGCGACAAGCCTTAAACGCTATCATTGTTCAATTGGCTGCAACGCCGGAAAAGATGAAAATTCCGTATCGCAGTGCCGTTGGGATTTATCACCCCTGGACATACTTAACCGCTTTATTGTTGTGACTGCAAGACCTATAATTGGCAATATATTGTACAAAGGAACCGCTAATAGATGACTGACAAAAGTGTAGAACAGAAGCCTTCCGATACGGCCTTATTTGCAGCGCTTCGCAGGGCTCTGTCCTATATGGAATATAAAGGCGAAAGATATGGTCCGGACAGCTTGGCCCATATCTTTTTGCCTGCTCATTTCCGCTTCTTTCTTAAGTTCAACAAAATAAGAGACAACACTCAAAACAAGCTGGCTGTCTTCTTCCCGGGCATGCATGAATATATCATCGCCAGGACTGCCTGGTTTGACAAACTGTTTGTGGAGGCCCTCAATAACAGGACACCGCAGATTGTGCTGCTGGGCGCAGGCTATGATTCAAGGGCATATCGTTTTGCCGGGCTTAATGGCAGTACCCGGATATTCGAATTAGATGCCGCTCCAACTCAAAACAGAAAAAGGAAATGCCTGAAAGCCGCACATATAGATATTCCCCCGCAAGTTAAATTCTTGCCCTTAAATTTCAACAGGGAACCGCTTAGCGGTGTTTTAGAAAAAGCCGGCTATCAATATGGCGAAAAAACGTTGTTTATATGGGAAGGGGTCAGCTATTATCTCGATAGGGAATCGGTTGATTCGACGTTAGCATTCGTCAGTCGTTCCGCCAGCGATAGCCTGATCGCATTTGACTGCACGGTTTCCGTTGCAGCAGAGAATCAGGATATGTATTACGGGACAAAAGAGTTTGCTCAAACGATGCATGAGCATCACGCAAATGAGGAAATCATGTTCTCACTCAACGAGGGGGAAATAGAATCATTTCTGGAGCAGGGGGAACTGAAATTGGTTGAGTACCTGAATGCCGAAGAGATTGAAAGAACATATCTGTTAAACGAGGATGGATCATCGTTAGGCCGGATAATCGGGCATTTTCGTTTTCTAACAGCTTCACCGGCAGACAAATGAGCACCTGCAAAAATGCTTGAGTTTTATGCAGGACTCATGCAGTGAACACATAGTTCAAAATCCTGCGAATCATGCTGGAAACAGAAGGATTAGTGGTCGTAATGGAAATGGATACTGCAGTGGCCGTCTTTGAGGGATGAACTTACCTTATCGACACGCTGGCGGATGAGAAAGCCGGAAAGCTTTCCGATTGCAGCATCATCCTCAAGCAATTCATCGGGAGAGGGCGGAGTCATCGGCAGGGGAAGAAGAGCCCCATCATAAGTGATATCGATATCCAGATTCAATTCGTCAAATTTCATCTCTACTTGAACCGGACTTTTAGCCAGGTCGAGGCCGCTAACGGATTCGAAAGCTTCGGTCAATGCCCCGGCCGCTTTGTAAATTACCTCTCGTCGCGCTCCCCAGGTACCTCCCTGCTTTTCCACGAATTCGAAAATATCTTCAGAGGAATGCCGGCCGGGCTCGAGCGTCAGGCTGCTTCGATCGGAGATGCCGATTCTCATAATGGCATTCATAACAATAGCGGTAACCGTTCCCAGGGCCAGCGACGAACTGAAAACCGGTTTGATCCAGGGGTGGACCGAGGCGTAAAGCTGAGGCATTATATCGGCGCTGAGTCCGAAAATAAGCGCAAAACCCAGCGTAAAGGTCCGCCGCACATCGAGCACCCGGGTACCAATTATCTGGAACCCGGCTATAATCATGAAACTAATAGCAAAGATAAGCGTGGCACCCATAACGGGCGGCGGCATGATGATAAACAGCTCGGATAACCGTGGGAAAAAGGCCAGGACAATGATGATTCCACCGGCGGCATAGGCGATAATCCTGCTGGTGGACCCTGTGGCAACGGAAAGACCAACGTTGCTGGAAGACGTGGATTGACCGAATCCGCCAATTATTCCGGGCAGGATACCGCCGATGCCGTCAACCAGTATACCGGGAGCAATTCTTTCCATATCAGGGCGCTTCCATTCGGCGTCATTAATCTTCTGGCATGTACCTAGATCACCAACTGTCTTGAAAGTAGAACAGATGGTGGCAACGATGAACGGGACCAGTATGGTAATGTCAAAAGCCCAGCTCATATTGCTGATGTACGGGATGCTGAACCATTCGGCCTCGCCAACCCTGCTCAAACTTGCGCCGTCAAGGATGCCAAAAGCATAGGAAAGGCCGTAGCCGACCACCATGCCGATGATAATACTATAGAGACGCAACTTGCCTTTAACCCACACGTTAATGCCGATCATCGTGGCAATGGTGATGCCCGCCACTGTCAACTCGGCAGAGGTAGTAACGGTGTCCACGCCGCTTATGCCAAAGAAATTCTTGACAGCCAGCGGGATGATGACAATGCCGATCAAAGCCACAATTATCCCCATGACTTCTGCAGGAAAAAGGAAACGGAGCCGGTTCATCACACGGGAAAAGGCCACTTCCATCGCACCGGCAACGGCGGTCATGCCGAAGAGCAGAGGAAGCCCGCCGGCGGTGACAGCGAGTATTGAAGCTGAAAGGTACGAAGGCCCGCATACCGCAGGGCAAAGATATCCCGAACCAAAATGCCTGGTCCGGATGGCCTGCAGAATAGTTATGACTCCGCCGGCGATCATAGAGAGGCTGACAAAGCTCCTGGCAGAATGAGGGTCGATACTTGAACCGAGCAGATTTACGATTATCGCCGGAAAGATGAGAGAGATAAAAAGGATAAAAACATGCTGTAGACCGAGAGCCATGGTTACCCAAAATGGCGGGCGGTCGTTAAGTCCGTATAGCAGGTTCGAGGGCTTTCTGGGCTCCGTCATCGCTTAACATCACGTATCTGCCTGGTCAGGCCCCGGCAAACCATGTATAGTGTACGCCACATTGCCGCTGTCAACAATACCTGCATCAGTTATGTGCAAGGGCCATTTGGGGGAACACCGATTGTACTGACGTGAAAATATGCTTGCGCTTTCATGTTTATATTGGCACAATAGTGTAATATTTTTCGTTGGAGGTAT
>JAFGLP010000112.1 GCA_016927965.1 Dehalococcoidia bacterium | reverse complement strand
TATTGAAGAAGCCGAGAATCCGAGAAATTATTTATTATGGCTTCTATGGTATATCGGCTATAATCCGGTACGAAAAGGCCTGTCGCGTAATCCTCGGAATAATGATATCGGGTTTATAAACTGCTATCTGGATGAAAATCATGAATGTTCGATAAAAATCACTCTGCATTCGTTCTTCTTGAACCTTGGTAACAGCTTTGACGAATGTGTGCAGAAGTTTTTATTCTATGAAGAGGCCTACCTCAAGAGGCTTGCGGTGTATTACTGGTGACAGGAGCAGTCAGGGTCAGAGCCTTTAACTAAATTTAATCCCTGCAACGTCAGCAAAACCTCTCATAACAGTACCGCACCCGCTTTTTGCACCGTTCATAGCCGATCAGCGGCTTTGCCTGGTCCATCTCCGGGCCGGCCGTGCGCCCGGTCAGCATGGCGCGTATGGGCATAAAGAGCTTTTTGCCCTTCTGGCCCGTGGCATCTTTTATACTGTTCACCAGAAGTTCGATAAAGTTGTCAGGGGTGAGTGCCGCTTCAAAAAGCTCATGTGCAGCCTTAATGACATTTCGGCCATCTTCAGATGAAAGTGTCTCAATAGCTGACTCATCAGGTTCAGGTATCTCATCTAAAAAGATAGGGGTCAGAGCCTGTATGTCTTTTAGTATATCACACTTGACCTGCAATACCGAAACCAGCTGTTCAAGATAGGCCCGGTCGAGACGTGACGTATCGTATCCAGCCTTTTCGATAAAGGGAACAAACAGGTCTGTTGCCTCAGCCAGGGGCAGGTCGCGCAGGTATTTGCCGTTAAGCCATTTGAGCTTCTGAAAGTCAAACACGGCCGCGCTTTTTGAGAGGTTCTGGAGGTCGATCTGGCTGATTATTTCTTCAATAGTAAGTATTTCTTCATCATCCCTGGCAGACCATCCCAGCATGGCCAGGTAGTTCAGCATCGCATCGGGCAGATAGCCTTCTTCGCGGTACATGTTCAGAGAGGTCATGCCATGGCGTTTAGAAAGCTTCGCTCGGTCCGGGCCAAGCACCAGGGCAAGGTGCGCGTAAAGCGGTTCTTTGAGGCCCATGGCGCGGGCCACCAGTATCTGTTTGGGCGTGTTTGAGAGGTGGTCTTCTCCGCGTATCACGTGCGTGACACCCATGAGTGCGTCGTCTATTGATACAATATAGTTGTAAACAGGCGTGCCGTCAGAACGCACCAGGATAAAGTCGCCGCCGATGTTCTCACTGCTAAAGGTGACATCACCTTTTATAAGGTCTTTAACTACGACCGTTTCTCCATCTGGCACACGGAAACGCACAGTGGGTTTGATGCTCTGACCCTCCCTGGCCTTTTTTTGCTCCGCGGTGAGGTTGCGGCAGGTCCCGGGATAGACAAAGGCCGTTTTATTCGCTTCGGCCTGTTTCCTCTGCGCATCAAGTTCTTCCTGGGTGCAGTAGCAGTGGTAAGCGGCCCCGCTTGCCAGAAGCTTATCAGTATATTCACGGTAGATGTCAAAACGTTCGGACTGGCGGTAAGGCCCGCAGGGGCCTCCCACGTCAGGGCCTTCGTCCCAGCTTACGCCCAGCCACTTCAGGTCTTCGATAATAGACTTTTCTGATTCGATGGTACTGCGTTCACGGTCAGTGTCTTCGATACGCAGTACCATGCGAGCTCCTTCCTTTTGGGCGATGAGAAAGTTGATGACTGCGGTACGGACATTGCCAATATGGATAAAACCGGTGGGACTGGGCGCGAAACGGACTTTCATATATGACCTCAATAATGTATTAAAAAAGAAATAAAATAAGTGTCTGATATGCTACTAACCGGGTAGTTTAGTATTTTGACAAGAAAAAAATAACTTGCCTAAAAGTTAATGGTTTGCAATCTTTTCCAGAATTGATATAAAATTCATGCCTTCATTTAATATTATGAAACGATATATGCTAACCATTGTGACAGCTCTGGTTTTATTAATACCAGTTTTTGCTGACGAACAGAAACAGCTAAAAGAAAAAATAACCATAACCGAAGACAAATATTCCAACAGCAAAAAACAACAGGGCCGTGAATATAAAAAAAGACAGTGGAAAGAGCAGCATGTCAACAAATGGATCAACAGCGACAAAGACTACCTGAAGCTTTCCATAGAATATAAAAAGAGATACCTTGACTGGGCAAAGAAACAGAAAGAGCAGGGCAAGGATACTGATGTCGAGCGTTTTATTAAGGATGAAAAGCTTGATCCTGTTGAACAGGAGATTGTGCATGCGCTCCAGACTAAAGAGAAGGATGAAAAGAATAAAGCCAATGATGTTAATAGCAAAAAACACGTTATAGTGCCGGCAGGTAATCAAAAAGTTTCAGCAATAAAAAACAAGAGAAAATCCACATTAAATAGCACAGAGAAAAAAGAAGAAATTCATCAAACTGCTGATTCACCGGGAGTTATTACTCACAATGACATCATTGCTGAAAAAGGAAGCTTTAGCGCAGAAGACCCTCCAACTGAAGCTTCAATCTCAGAACTGACAGGAACTCAAACCAATGAAAAGAAGACCTCTGTTAATCTTATAATCCCTGTAGTAATAACTATTATTCTGTTATTGATGGTAATACTGCTATTTGCCAGAAGAAGGCTTTCGCGGTTAAAGGTGATACGTTAAAAACTTATTCATACTCATAGGCACCTTTTGACCAGCCTGCAAGATTATTTCTATTCGTGCTCACTAAATCATATATAAAATCCAGTATCATGCCCCCCTCTGTCACATCAGCATTGGTTCCATCTAATTGATAATTACCTGATAAAATATCAACAAATCCCGGATCACCATCTGTATTTGAACCAATTGTCATATCAGTGAGTGTATCTATGTCTATTCCTGCTGCAAGTGATGTCGTTGCTTCATTATAATACGCATAATCATAAACTGTATCGGGAGTATAAAAATGGTTATTAGCGACCCTGGTCGGGTCAGCATAATCAGTAGCTTCGTATATAGCATGGAAGGATGGGCAGCTGGTACTATGAAAAAATATATTATTGACAATGTCTGTTGTGCCACTAGCTGTTGAATGGATCCCATAATGATAAGTTGCATTATTCATGCCAGCATCTATAGTATTATTGTAAATTCTTGATGAACTGGTCCCCCGGAGGCTTATGGCATAGCAGGTGCTCCCTGAAGATGAACCTCCACTGATAATATTATTGATTATTTCAATGTTTGTTGTATCTAAACAGAGTAGTCCGAAACTATAAGTTGAACCAGTTCCTCCATAGATATAATAGTTGCTTTCGATTACCGGGCTGCCTGCTGATACATATATAGCGCATGATTTTCCACCTGTTGTGGAACCTCCAGTAATATTATAATTTTGTGTAATGTGTGGACTTGCATTGCTAATATATATACCATATGAAGATGTTGCAGAGCCACCAGCTCCGTAAATATAACAATTACTGATTGTAGGGCTCGCATAATTTCCCAAATAAATTGCATGTGTATTATAGCCAGAGGCCATATCCACTCCCTGAATTATAAAGTAGTCAATTATTGTTGAATTTGAGATTGTACTGTTTCCGTAAAAGGCCCCCCTGTCTCCAATTGAAGCAGTTATTGTACTGGGATTCACAGATAAATCCTGTCCAGTAAATAAACTATCATAACTGCCTTTAACATTAACTTCGTTTTTAATAGTAATACTGTCAGTGTAATTTCCTGCGCCCACAAGGATCTGGTCCCCTTCAGTTGCCATGCTCATGGCCTCACTTATAGTTGACAGCGGATCAGCAAGTGATCCGAAAGCGCCGGCGTTTCCTGTTATTGTTACATAATAAATAGTTCTGGAAACTGCATTGATAGTAACAGTACCGGGAACATTTTCATATGTTGCGGTGACAGTAGCTGTACCGGCTGCAAGTGCATGAACGACACCTCCAGTAACTGATACAATATCGGATGGTGTGGATGTCCAGTCAGCTGAGGTAGTAACATCCGCAGATGCTGCCCCAATATAATTGGCAATTGCCTGAAAAGTGAGCGTTTCACCCAATTCAAGGTCTTCTGATGTAGTAGAGATCCCGTCAAGGGTAATATCGATATCTGTCAGCAGCGGATTTACCTCAAGTGTTCTATCGGTTGAAAAAGTGCCATAGACACCGGTAATGGTGACAGCCCCTGCGCTTACGCCAATAGCCGCACCCAGCGGGGTTATGATAGCAATTAATGTATCGGATGATGACCATGATGTTTCTCCGGTAACATCAATTGATACTCCATTACTGTATTGGGCCAGGGCAGTAAACTGAATTGATAGTGATACAGCAACAGCTGCCGGGTCAGGCGATATTGCCAATCCTGTAAGTATTGCAGCAGTTATAGAAAAATCACGGCTGTATCCGCTTTTTAAAGAAACCACCAGGGTAACAGGTTCAGTTCCAGAGAAGTTTATCGATGTTGTCCCACTTTCATAAACCATACCATCGTATTCCACATGGTGACCGAATATTGTAAATTCGGGAACCAGTGCGGAAAGATTAGACGTTTCTGGAAGATAGACCGTTACCGTAGCATTTTTAACATCAATATGGCCTTCAGCATTATCTATTCTGAAAGTTAAAAAGCGAGGCCCCAGTGAATTGTCATAGGCGAATTGAAAAAGGTCGATGTTATCGCAGCTGAAAAAAATGTTTATAAAAATGATTAATAAAAGGAGGAATCGGGGAGAATAAACTTTTAAATTGGACATGAAATATGGCCTGAATGCGATAATGTAATTTTTAGAAAATATGTTCTAAATTGTCAAATAAAAATAATAATTAATATTCAACTGCACCTATTGCCCAGTTTCCTGATGGCCGTGGATCACCAC
Organism: Dehalococcoidia bacterium; assembly: GCA_016927965.1. The sequence continues at coordinate 2,028 of JAFGLP010000112.1, read as the reverse complement.
CATCATAATCATCATTAAAGCCCATGCCTTCAGCTTCAAGGTCAGCGGCTCCATCGCTTCGGGCACTATCATAATTTGTTGGAAGATAAGTCGCATACCAGTCCACCGCCGGGTCTATCGTGTTATAGTTATTTGAGAATGGATAAACTATACCATGAGCAGTATATATAGTATAAGAAATGCCTTCAATGGCATATTCTATAGCTGGATTAGGTAAATAAACCCAGTTATATCGAAATGCAGTAGGTGTACAACCTGTTGCTGTTACTTCATTTATGCCAATTAATGTAGTAGGGTTGCCAGTGCTAAACAATATATTATTTATTATATCAGGAGTGTGGTCAGAAATTCGGATACCGGTAATTGCTGTACTCGCATTTTTACCGCAATCTATAGTGTTATTGTATATTTTTGTATTCCCAGCCCCCATAAGATTTATTGCAATTGTTGTATCACCAAAACCACCGGTAATTACATTATTACGAATTACCGGACTTGATACAGGAAGTGAAATATTATTTACGCTAATTCCAATTGATATTAATGGACACAATCCTCCTCCAATATTGCTGCGCTCTATTATGGCATTCGAATCTATAAGCGTAACGGCACAGGATTCGTTAGTACCGTCATTGCCGGTAAGACCACAATTCACAATTATTGGACTGGAGGAGTCAATATATATTCCATGAGAAGAAGCTGCTGCATCGCCTGCTCCTCTTATATAGCAGAAAGAAAATGTCGGGTTGGCATTATTTTGAAGAAAAACAGTATGACAGTCAGTGTTTGCAATAAGCCCACCAAATATAATCAAACCGTCAATTACTGTATTATTTGAAATTGCAGTTGTTGCTACAAAAGCGGCTCCATCAGCACTTAGTGTATCTCCATTTAAAGTAGAATTCCATGCTGCACCCTGAACATCATTAATGATGTCCCAGGATCCGTGAATTGAGACTCGATCTTTAAGCGTAACATGATCAGTATATGTACCATTTGCAACTCGTATCTCATCACCTGCAATGGCCCTTGTCATAGCCTCGCTTATAGTGGCCAGAGGATCAGTCAAAGAACCGAAACCGCTGTCATCCCCGCCGTTTACGGGTTCTGCTACATAATATGTAGTCCGCGGAACAGCGTTTATTATAACTGAACCGGTAACACCGCTGTATTCAGCCTGGACAACTGACGTCCCTGTGGAAATTGCATTTACCGCACCTGAAGAAACAGTGACAGATGTACCGCTGGCAATGGTCCAGTTAGCAGATGCAGTAACATCGACAGAGGCTATGCCAATATAATTTGCTATTGCCTGGAAAGCTAGTGTTTCACCCAGAACAAGGATTTCTGATGTTACAGGGGACCCGCCAAGAGTAATATCGATGCCTGTTAATAGCGGATTTACGTTAAGTGCTATATTGGTTGAAAATGTGCCATAGGCGCCGGTAATGATGACACTGCCGATACTCACGCCGGTAGCCACTCCCTGCGGGGTTATAATTGCTATCAATATATCAGATGATGACCATGATGTTGTTCCAGTCACATCTATTGATGTGCCGTTACTGTACTGGGCAAGTGCCGTGAACTGCATCGTTCTGGTGATGCTGACCACTGCGGGGTCTGGCAATATATCCAGTCCAACAAGAATTGCCGCTGTTACCTGGAATTCGCGGCTTAACTCTTCAGATAAATAAACAGTCATAGCTACAGGCGCGCCACTTGAGAAGTTTATTGCAGTGGACCCGCTTGTTATGGGTGATCCCATGTATTCGACACGGTCGCCGAAAAAGGTAAAATCCGGGACAAGGGAAGCAAGGTTCGACGTTGCCGGCAGGTATACCGTGATGGTACATCCTTTTATATCAATGGTGCCTTCTACATTGTCGATGCTGAAGCTCAGGAAACGCGGACCCAGTGAATTGTCATAGGCGTACTGGAACAGGTCGATGTTATCGCAACTGAAGAGCAGAAATGTTCCAATAATAATTGAGTAAAATCTCACTAATATATTACCATTAATAGATT
>JAFGLP010000111.1 GCA_016927965.1 Dehalococcoidia bacterium | reverse complement strand
TCTACATGGTCACCAGGAAACGTACGGCTTAAACAGCCGCACCAGCACTCTGAATATTAAAGGGGGACATCAGATGATGTCCCCCTTGCTTTTTCTCATGCGGTCAGGATCCAGCTACCGGCCTTAAATATCAGGCTTGTAGCCTTTGATAGCGGAGATGGCCGGGTGCTCACCGTTATATTCGATAAGCTCGATCTGCACGCCGAAGGTGTCCTTGGGATGAAGGATGGCCATGCGCATATCGCCTGTCTGCACCTTTGCCGTAATCCTGACCCCCAGCTTTTCTATATCTTTGACAGCCTCATCCAGGTCAGTTACTTTGAGGGAAAGCAATGTCAGCCCTTCCCCATACTTGGCCAGCAGACGTGAGTTCGGACCATCCGGCAGCAGCGGCTCCACCAGCTCTATCCCATTGACATCCATAATGCTTTTAATGTCCAGTTCAGGACTGTTGCCCAGCGACCTGAAATTGGACCCGAAAGCATCGGTGAAGAATTTGCGCGCTTTGGCCAAATCCCTTACCCGAATAGCTATGTGGTCGATCTTCTCGATTTTCAATTTATCCCCCTTTCTTTATACAAAGATGCGCCTATTTTCCCTTATTTACAATCCAATGGCAATATATCCATGTTCACATTGTTACCCCTCGCCTGTATAAAAACATACCCGGCACGATGCAGATAAACCTTCCTCAGCACAGTAAATTTATTAACACAGCCCAAAGTGCCCTTCGAAACACGTGGCTCAAAACCGTAAGCCAACCGGCCATATCCGGAAGCCTGTAAGAATTGTGAACGTAATCGCCGTTCCCCCAGCTTTGACAAACGCTTCCACCCCCACCTATACTCTAATACAACTAAATTCACAGGGGGCACAAGTGAAAAAGCTTTTCATCATAATTCCCTTATTACTGATGGCTTTAGCCTGTACAACATTCCCGTGGGATGCCACTTCAACATCGACTTCCACCTCTACACCCTCATCCCAACCCGGCGTGGTGGCGTTCACAGCCACTCCGGCGGAGATTACAGTCGGGCAGACTTCAACACTGATGTGGAACGTAACCGACGCCACCGGCGTTGAGATCGACCAGGGGGTAGGTAGCGGCCTGGCGATCGCCGGTACCATAACTGTCTCTCCTGCCGCCACAACTACTTACACGCTGACAGCTACCGGCAACTCCGGCAGCGCAGCGGCATCAGCCACGGTCTCCGTTACATCACCATCGTCATCATCATCTTCATCCTCTTCTTCATCGTCAACAACATCCACCTCACCGCTGCGGCCCAATATACTGGCGTTCGATATCAGTCCCAACACTATTAATTTGCCACCGGGGTCCGGCCCTCACCAGGCAACCATGCGCTGGGATGTGCGCAATGCCAACGCCGTCTATATTAACAACTCTCCCGTAGCTTTAAGCGGCAGCCGGGTGCTCACGCCACCCCTTGGCACACATACATACACCTTAAGGGCGGTTAACCCCGCCGGAGAAGAGGTACGATCACAAGTACTCAGGGTAGTCCATTAATATCAACTATGACACCTGACCTCACGCAGGCAATGCGACGGGCTTTGCAGTAATCAAAAGGCCCCGCTTGAAAGCGGGGCCTTCCAGTCTGCTATGCTACCGCACTGATCACTTCATTACGGGGAAGTATATTTTATGGTTAACGTAGCATTGTTGAAGCAAAGGAAGTCCAGCACGCCGTCACCGTCGGTCATATTGCTGAACTGTACCTTATACTGGCTGCGCGTCCTGTGCGCGTCCACCAGTCCCTGGATGAATTTCTGCCCGGTTGAAGATTCCGTGGCATTCATTTTCCATGGCGATAACGGGTAAACGGAGAACCTTCCCCCCTTCACCAGTGTGCCGGCTGCATTAAAATCAGTAGAGTCCAACGATGCATAAGTTCCGTATTGATAATAATACACTTCGAAGAAACCCAGGGTGGCATATGTCGGGCTGCCGTCCTGTGTGTAGCCGCCCAGGTCCAGTATAGCTTCCACAATCGTGGAACCTGACGGGATGGAGCTGATATCAAAGCTTAAAAAGCCCCTGCGTGTACCGTCGGACGTGGTATCGCCGGCGCAGGCGCCGCTATACTTGGTATAAGTCGCACCCTGCTTGGTGATGCCGCCCCGCTCGGAAGAGAGGTTGGGCAGGGCCCCTGTAGTCTTAATCAGCATCGGCGTTACGGGAAGAGGTGCTAAAGTCAGGACATTGACCGTTATTGACTGGCTTACCCAACCCACCGCATTGGAAGCCGTCAATGTATAGCTGGTACTGACAACCGGCGATACGGACTTGCTGCCAGTTGCATTAACAGCGCCGATCCCCTGGTCTATTGAGATGGACGTGGCGCCCACGACATCCCAGGTCAAGGCGGTTGAAGCGCCCTTTAATATACTGGCCGGACTGGCCTGGAATGAGTTGATCACAGGCATGCCGGAAGGCATGGAACTGCCGACGATTACCTGGGTGCTGGCCGTAATAATACCCGCGCTATTGGATGCAGTCAGCGTATACATTGTCGAGGACCAGGGCGAGACAGCCATGTTGCCAGCCGCCGCCACCATGCCGATCCCCTGGTCTATGGATACCGACGTCGCGCCCGTAACATTCCAGATCAGCAACGCAGATCCCCCGGAGGTCATGGTCGCCGGGCTGGCTGAAAATGTATTTATCATGGGCAATGACGAAGTCCCGGGTGTGAATGTACCCCCTACATCAACCGGTCTCCTGACTTCGTCCGACCAGGCACCGTTGTTATCCTGCACCTTCAGGTAAACAACGTGGTTTCCAGGCTCAAGTATCGTACTGAAGCTGGATGAAGAACCCAGGTCACCGCTGATGCTGGAACGCCACCGGTAAGCAACCACCGTCCCATCCGCATCAGTGCCGTGCCCGTTGAAATTGACAGTCTCTCCCACTGCCGGTGTAGCCGGTGATATAGAGTCTATATACGCCACCGGCGGTTGGCTGCCGCCGGCAACCGGTCCCATAAATCCCTCGGGAACATAGATACATCCGGCCACTGCCACTACCAGCATAAGGACCACCACTAATATTTTCCTCATTTTCTACAACCCTCCATGTTTAAATATTAACAATTTCTTAATAATAACGCACTTAACGGCCAATAAGTTTATATCTATCTTCCACAGGAACATTCAAGTTGCTAAAAAACAGTGCTGAAGGATCCTATACAATGCCAGACTGAGGAGTCCATAATGACTTTAACAGCAGCGATGAGGCACGATTTACGGTAAAAAATTAACAGGGTGAGAATTGAGAATGATCTATTTTCCGGTTATCCACTTTGCTTTAAGCTTATCCAGCGTGCCGTCATCTTTAAGCGCTTTCAACGCCGCATTTATTTTGGCGACAAGGTATTCATTTTTCTTGCAGACAGCAATTCCGTCCTGCTCATCGGTAAAAATATCGCCAGCCTGTTTCAATTTACCCGGGTTTTTCTCTATATAATAGGCTGAAACCTGGTTATCGGCAACCACGGCGTCAACCCCTCCTTCCAGAAGGTCCCCGAAGACCAGATCGATAGCCGTACTGGTTTTCAGCTTAACGCCATCAATCTGCTCTGCCGCCATGGCAGCGGTAGTTCCCGCCTGGGCGGCTACCACTCTGCCCCCCAGGTCATCCTTACTTTTAATATCGGTATTATCTATGCGGACGATGACAACCTGTCCGCCACTGTTGACAGGATCTGAAAAAAGCATGGACTTCTTGCGCTCCTCGGTAATGCTGATCGAGGAACAGGCCATATCGTACTGGCACGAGGCAACTCCAGTCAGCAGCTTCTCGAATTCCACATTGACAAAGTCGATATCCAGCCCGGCTTTTTCAGCCACCGCTTTCATCAGCTCAATGCCGAACCCTTCCAGTTGCCCGGTCTTCTCGTTGACATATTCAAAGGGAGGATAAGTGGCATCGACAGCCACCGTCAGCTTCTTACCGCTGTCCAGCCCTGCAGGCAAGCAAGCCGTGATAATAAATGCAGCCAGAATTACAATTGTGATTAATGCCGCAGCAGTCTTCCTCATAATTTCACACCCCTCAACAATATTAAGACCATCATTTTATACTAACATCCTTAGCTTTTCTATATCCGTAATGCAAAGTAATGCAATATTTCACGTTATTTTCTAGATATCCCAATCCCACCAGGCTATTTTTTGCAGCAGTTGATTAGAGTTTGTGCGTACAGGATACCATTGTGCCTGCCAGCACTTGTTTATATAATGAAGACAGTACATTCGGCGGCTGCGCTTAAGAATGTTGCCGCGCCTTATAACCGGCAGGAGGTGAGTTTGAACAAATCTAACCCGGCTCGAACAACTTCCCGTACATGGTGGATAATCACGGCTGTTTTCTTCGTGCTGACGTTTTTACCATTTGCCTTCGAAGGCACTCCTTTCAGCATAGTCATTGCCGTTATCAGCCTGATCATGGTCATCACCGGCTTTATCGTTGCGCTGGTCTATGGCGGCCGGGCAGGCAAGATAGACAGCTTCATCAGAGGCGAAGGGCTGCTCGCTCACTGGACTTACACGCCCGAGCAGTGGACGCAGTATATCGAGAAAGAAGCTACCAGGAATAAGGAAAGCAAGAGGGCACTGCTCTTCATAGCAGCCGGCATTGCACTGGCCGTCGGCGTCATCTACGCCGTCCTCAACCCGTTAAGCAGCGTGTGGACCTTATCAGCTGTACTGGGGCTGATTATAGTAATCGGCTTCACAGCATGGTCCACCGGCTGGTATGATAACAGGGAGAATAAGCAATACCAGGGTGAGGCCTATTTAGCCAAAGAGGGGCTTTACTTCAATCGCCGGTTACACCTGTGGAAACAACTCGGATCATACCTCAATTCCGTCGAGTATGTTGAGGACACTCCCCCCTTACTCAAATTCAGCTATTTCGCCCTGACCGGCACCATAACCCAGGAATATGAAGTGCATGTGCCTGTACCGAAAGGACAGGAGGCCCGTGCCAAAGAACTGCTGGAAGAGTTTAATAAGGACAAAGTTAACTAGGTTATTGTATTGACCAATTAAATCATCATCAAGCTGACAGTATATCGCCCTCAAATATACTTATAGAAGGAATTAATCTAAAATAATATCCATGCAGTTCAGTAAAGACAGTGCCTCCGGAAGAGAGAAATGTGTCTCTTTAAGTGTATTGTATCTGGGATCTATATAATAATTAATTGCACCGGTCAGGTTTGCTTTAGTCAAATTAGTACGGGAAAATATTGCCCGTTCGAAATCCGTGCCGGTAATAATCCCCTCACTTAAATCTGTTTCAGTAAAATCAACTTCTTTTGCCTCACAATTTGTCATCTTGACTCTGGGTATTTTCAGCATTGCGAAGTTGGAATAATTGATCTGGCAACCGATAAACTCCAGTGACTGTATTTGCGCGGCTTTTGTCCAGTCACAACCTATCACTTTACACTTTGAGAATTTTAACCCCGCTATATGACTGTTCATGGGGTTAACTGCGCTTAAAATGCATCCGCTAAATTCACAATCTATAAATTTGCACTTTTCAAATACGCATCCGATAAAGCTGCAGCTATCCAGTTTACATTCTTCAAACTCGATTGATTTTATAATCTCATTTGATAATGATAGGTTGTGAAAGCTCTCCTGATAGTAACTGCCCTGAACAAAATCCATCTTCGTGTCCACTTATCGATGTTAATTAATCTCGAATCACATGTTATGTCGGATCATCTAATAGTGCATATCATTCCCCCGGATGGCGCATGCAGCACTGCTTCAATTCATTTTGTTTGATGGATCCTCACCCTTCTCTAGCCTTCCATTTTATGCCCGCTGATGGCGCTCCACACGACCTCCGGCAGCATCCTGGCCCTGGCAGATGATCCCTCCTTCAGCTTCTGGGCCAGGTTATAGTAGCAACCCGAGCATATATTGACCACCGAATTGCTTTTTACAGTGCCCAGCAGCTGCTCCAGGTGTGCAGGAATATAGCAGCACCTGCTGTTATCCAGGTAGTTTACCTTCAGGCCGCTGATCCTGTTAAGTATTCTGACCGGCGGCTCGATATCTACCGGCCTGTCGGTCAGCTTGCGGCGGAAACGGTAGCAGCCAGCGTAATAATCGATTTCATCATCAAGGGCGCCGGTGGTAAAGCAGCGGTCCATCAATTCACTGTAAGAGATGACCTCCAGGTCGATCTCGTCTTTCATGTTGGTATAATGCGGCTCGCAGGCCCCGCAGAATAAAACTATCGACTTAACTCCCATTGCTTTAGCCTGATCAACGTTCTTCATGATAAACCCCCGTGATACCTGCTTGAACCTGGCTATAGCCTCCTCGTCTTTGGACATGACAGCAGGCTGGCCCAGAGGCATCCAGCCGCAGCAGTGCTCTTTGGGTAGCAGCGTATAGCTGACACGGTAATGGTCAAGTACGTTCTTCAAGGCCTTCAGCACATGCGGCATGCTCTCGGCCTGGAAGCAGCCAGTTATAATGGCATACTCCGCCTTTTGACCGATGGGATAGCCGATCTCATCCACCAGGATGCGCGTCTTTTTACTGCCCGTGCCGCGGCAATCGCCGTACTTCTCTATATTTTCAACAGTATCTGTATTTACCATTCCAACCTCCCATTGAGGCAAAATCTAACTAATGGATAAAGCATTTGTCAAATAGAAGAATTATTTACACGGTACCCGAAAAGATTAGGGGGGATGCCATGTACTGGCATCCCCCCTAGGTTAGAGAAAAAATGATCGAATATCAGGGCATAGGAGGGGGCGGAGCAGGAGAGGGCGCCGGGTAGGGGGCCGGTGAATACGGATATGAAGGGGACGGACTCGGATACCAGAAATACCTGTACGCAGGTGTTCCGTATGTATAATTCCGGTAGACAACAGTAGGCTGATAGATTGGCTGCGCAGACGTAGCATATTTGCTCTGCTGCTGAGATTGTGCCTGTGTAAGCGACTGCTGGGCTGAATCAAGCTGTTGCTGTGTTGAGTTAAGCTGCTGCTGGGTTGAGGCCAGTTGCTGCTGGGTAGAATTAAGCTGGCCGCTCAGTGAATTGACCTGGGTTTGCAAAGACATGACCTGGTCGCTGGTTACATATGAAGCGCACCCCGAAGACAATGCCACCGCTATTAACGCTACCGTCAGCAAACCGGCGATTAAACTTATTTTCATTATTTACCTCCTTTTTCACAGTATAAAGGAGGTTCAGGGGATATTCTTGACAGGCTGCTGACAGGTAATTAACTTCTGGCTGACAAGTAACTTATATTAAATTTATTAATTACTTGTTATATCCCTTTGTTAATTAACCCACTGAAAAGCGCCGGTGGTAGTCGGCAAAACCGGAGATAGCCCGGCAGGCCCGCGCCAGCGATCCGTAAACCGGCACACCCAACTTTAAAAGCTTCTGCGTCCAGGGACCTTTTTGGGATTCCGGCAGGTCTCCCCAAAGTGTATTTATGGCAACCGCCAGCGGTTTGTTGCTGCGGTTCTCCTGAACAAACTCACTGATGGCCTGTGCGAACATATCCGCCATTATCTGGTATTTAAATACCAGGGAAAGGCAGTCCAGAATGAGAAAATCTATACCCGGGTCTTCGGACAGGACGAGCAGTATCTGCTTGATCATATCCGGCCGCGCCAGCGAATCCGGCACATCCAGCGGGTTAGCCACCCCCTGGTTTACCAGCGAAATAATCTTGAGCAGCTTTTCTCTGGTCTCAGGGGCCAGCGCAGGCGGATTAATACCTCCCTCGGTGCAAATTTCACCGGCAGCCACCGTGACTCCCCCACCAGCTGTCAACACGGCGGCATTTTTACCCCTCACCGGCTTCATGTAAAGAAAGGTCATGATGCTGTCGGACAGCTCTTCGACGGTTTTTACACGCACAGCCCCCGTCTGCTTGAAAAAGGAATCCCACGAACGGCGCTCACCCCCAAGCATGCCCGAATGGGACAGGGCAGCCCGGGCACTGGAATCACTCAAACCGACTTTCCAGATGATAACGGGCTTGACAGGATTGGTTTTCCGCACAATCTCCAGCAGGTGCCGGCCGTCTTTAATCCCTTCAATGTAAAGCCCGATTATCCCAGTATCAGGATCATCAGCCAGGAATTCAACATAATCGGTAATATCCAGCACCAGCGAATTCCCGCAACTTATCGCTTTGCTGAAGCCGATACCGGATGCCGGCGCAAAAGTCATCATCACGCTCACCACCGAACCGCTCTGCGATACCACGGAAACGGGCCCATTGTTTTGCGGGCGCACCTCGAAAGTCGACATCTTCGCCGATGGCACCTGCAAGCCCATACAGTTCGGACCGATCAGGCGTATCCCGCCTGACAACGCTATGCGGCGCACTTCTTCATGCAGCTTCAGGCCTTCCTCCTGTGCAGTCTCACCAAAACCGGAGGACATGACATGCACATTCAATGCCCCGGCTTGAATACAATCCTCCAGCACTCCGGGAACCAGCCTAGCGGGAACGCTCACGATAACCAGGTCGATTGGCTCCGGCAGGGCGCTGACGCTCGGATAAGCCTTCAGCCCCAGTATCTCGCTGGCCTTCGGATTGATTGGGTAAATACGTCCTTCAAAGCCCAGATCAAGCAAATTGCAGAGTGTCGTAAAGCCGCCATAAGGCCCCCTCATTCTCCTTGTTTTTGTATCCGATACGCCCACCACCGCAATGGAAGCCGGGTGAAAAGCTTTGGAGAAACCGTCATTTAATAGCAAGCTGTTTCCCTCCATGAACTGCATTAAGAAAATAGACCCTGCCGTACATTTTATATCAAGAGGGGAGCAGGCTGCATTACCAGTCACTTCCTGCAGGCTGCAACATATTTAACCGCGATATGCTAAATCATTTCACGATATACGGTGTCACAAGGATTTGACCGGAATTAAAAAAGCCAGCAAGCATGAGGAAGTGCTGCCTGACAGGTAAAAAGAGGGGAAGAGACCGCAGACAAGCTGTGGTCTTCCCCTCACATTATTGATTCACTAACAGTTACCGGGTCACGGTGCCGGGGGCGGGGTTGGAGGAGGCGCAGGAGCAGGGGCCGGA
>JAFGLP010000110.1 GCA_016927965.1 Dehalococcoidia bacterium | reverse complement strand
CATAGTGGCGTACACCGGATTCATCTTCATCACCAGCTCATAATTGGGTGAGGACTGCTCGTACTGGCTTACGGTGGCGATAAATTCATCCGACAGGCCTTTGCTGCATGACAGTACCAGCCCACCCATCTGACGGTCGACAAGATAAATACCGCCGGAATCTGCGTCTGCAACACGTATGGCAGTTTCAAGGCAAAGCTGTAGGGCTTCATCCAAATTGACAATACCGTTAAGCGTTACAGCGAGATCCCTTTGCTCGCGCATTTCATCCTGACTCTTCTTGCGTTCAAAGACCTCCTGTTTTAGCCTGCCGCTCATGGCCTCCAGGTGGGCGCTGCGTTCATGCATTTGCCGCAGGAGGCTTTCCCGCTGCCTGCGTAAATCTTCCTTTAACTCTATTCTCTCCAGCATCACGTGGAGCTGGTCCGCAGCAATTTCCACCGCCTGCAGTATCGCTGCCGGTATGCCTCCCGCTTTCGTATTGGCCAGCTGGATGAAACCCTTGATCCGGCTACCATCCTTGACCGGGATAAAGGCAATAGAGCGGAAACCGTATGAATTGCGCAGATTCACCACCAGATCTTTCAATGAACCTTCGAGGCTATCTTCAATAAGGTTTATGTTCGCCAGATAGATCGTTCTCCGGCTGTTCTGATATGGCGGCGGTTCCTCCCCACTCCACTCAAACAGCCTGTTAATAACATCGGCAGCCAACGTCTCTCCAGCATCCCACAGGCCCAACTCCTGCCCCGTCTCCGCCTTAATCAAGTGCTCTTCGGATTTATCCGCCAGTGCTATTTTTACATGTGAGCAGCGGCAGAAATCCCGCAAAATTCCAACCAAGCTGTCCAGCAGGCTCTGCGGTTCATTATGCTGCACTCCCTCCTTCAGAATGCCGCCTATCAACTCCGCCATGCCGGTCTCCGGCACGCTATCGCAGGTTTCCTCTATCGTCAGGTACATGCCGCTATATTCTTTACTATCTTCCTGCTGTGGCAGCAGGGTAATATTCCAGTACCTGTTACCTTCTTCCCCTGTGCCTGCTGGCCAGCGCTCACCAGCGATTGTTTTGCCTGAATTCCTGGCTTCTGCAAAAAGCTCCGCAAACTGTTTCTGCTCTTCTCCGGTCCCCCACAGAGCGTTTTTTGCCAGCTTTTTTCCTATTATCTTTTCAGGCTGCAGGCCCGTCACCTCGGAAAAACGCCGGTTAAGAGAGATGATCCTGTCTTCTTTATCAAAAATACAGCCACCCAACTGCATGTCTGAAAGCGTTTCCATTGCATGCTGCATGGAAGCCGTGATTTCGACCGGGGTAGATTTGGCTTTCGCAGCCTTTACCGCTTTAGCAGGCCCCCTTTTCTTTGCTGGAGCAGGCTGCTTTTCGGCTTTCGAACTGACTTTTTTCTGGTCTTTATTTTGCTCTTTCCTCGCCATATAACAGTCCCCCCGTACAACCCCTTAGGAGCAGGGAAATAGTATTTAGGATATTATATACCCTTTAATTTCATCAGGTGTCAATTAATCCTGGCAAATAGTTATTGTTGCGGCAGGAGTTTCATAAACGTTATTGTCGGTGTGGTCATAGCCCGCTATAATTGAAAGGTTCGCCAAGATGTATATTCCTGATAATGTTTTTCACAAAGTCGCCAAGCCCGGCAGGTATACCGGCGGGGAATGGAACTGCATATCCAAAGACTGGGACTCTATTAATGTCAGGGTAGCGCTGGCTTTCCCTGATATCTATGAGGTGGGGATGTCAAATATGGCAATCCCCATACTGTACCAACTGCTCAATGCAATACCCGGAGTACTTGCCGAAAGGGTATATGCTCCATGGCCCGATATGGAAGACCAGCTCAGGCAGCATAACCTCCCGTTGTATAGTCTCGAGTCCCATCATCCTCTGCACCAATTCGATATCATAGGATTTTCACTGGGATACGAGTTAAGCTACACCACCGTGTTGAATATGCTGGACCTGGCCGGTCTTCCCGTATTCGGCCGGGACCGAAATGAAGGGGGCCCCCTGATAATAGCCGGAGGCAGCTGCGCCATGAACCCTGAACCGATGTCCGACTTCATCGATGCCTTTTTCATAGGCGAAGCCGAGGAAGCCCTGCCTGGCATTATTAACACGTACGTTAAATATAAACAGGATAAGCAGGAATTGCTGCGGCAGCTTTGCCGCCTGCCCGGCATTTACGTGCCTCAATTTTATTCAGCTACATATAGCCGGGATGGCGCTTTTACTTCGATTAGCCCATCACAACCATGTGCGCCCGGCAGTATTCAACGTGTTATTGCCAGTGAACTTAAACCCGTAATACGGCCCGTGGTGCCCTATCTTGAAGTGGTCCATGACAGGGCGGCGGTGGAAATACAGCGCGGCTGCAGCCGGGGTTGCCGCTTTTGCCAGGCCGGCGTACTTTACCGTCCCGTGCGTGAAATGTCCGAAGACAGGGTGCTCGAAGCAGCGGACTGCCTGCTGAAAAATAGCGGCTATAACACGCTCTCTCTCGTTTCTCTCAGTTCCGGAGATTACAGCGGGATAAACCATCTGGTCGCAAGCATTATAGAAAGGTATAAGGATGATGGTATTACGCTTTCATTACCCAGCCTCAGATTGGATAAGTCTTCCATAGACCTGATCGACTCCCTTCCCTCTGGCCGCAAGACGACCCTGACCTTTGCCCCCGAGGCCGGGAATGAACGCATGAGGAAGGTCATTAATAAGTGGATACCTCAGGAAGCCATGATGGAAGCCTTTTCTGCAGCCTTTCAAAAAGACTGGATGAACCTCAAGCTTTACTTCATGATAGGCCTTCCCGGGGAAACACTGGATGATGTCGCATCTATTGCAAGCCTGGTCGACACGATCTGCAGGTTGGGAAAGGGCATCCGGGGCCGGCCCCCCAGGGTGAGGGTTTCCGTTTCATCCTTTGTTCCCAAGCCCCACACACCCTGCCAGTGGTCAGCCCAGGACAGTACAGAAACTCTCAATCAGAAGCATAATCTATTACAGGACCGCATGAAACGCGGCAGCGTGCAGTTATCCTGGCATGATCCCAGGACAAGCAAGCTTGAGGCCGTCCTCTCCCGGGGCGACCGCCGGCTGGGCCCGGTCATCTACACCGCCTGGAAAAAGGGCTGCCGTCTTGATACTTGGAGCGAGTTTCTGGATTTCAGCAAATGGCAGCAGGCTTTCGACGAATGTGGAATAGACCCTTCTCTATACGCGCACCGCGATCGCCATCCCGATGAATTGCTTCCCTGGCAGCACATCAGTTCGGGAGTAAGCAGCGCCTTTCTGAAAAAAGAGCGTGAAAAGATGTTTTCCATGGACTTAACTCCAGATTGCCGCCGTAATGATTGCAACCTTTGCGGAATGCAGGGAATCTACCCCGCCTGCCGTGACCGGGCGCAACAGGTAAATAAAAAATCGTGAATTTGACTTTGGCGCTTAAACAGGATAATCTTTATGTTTTGTTACTAACTCTGGAGAAAGACGATGAGAAAACTTGAGCTGGAAATATCGAAAAGGGAAATTAAAGGGAAGAAAGTAAGGTTCCTGCGCAGGGGCGGGCTGATTCCATGCAATATCTACGGTCATGGGATTGAATCTGTTCCGGTACAGGTCGATGTACGCAAGCTGGGACATCTACTGGCCAGAGCGGGAGGCACCGACCTGATCACCCTCAAAATGGCGGATACCACATCCCCGGCCAAAGTGCTTATCCGCGATGTGCAGCGTAATCCGATGACCGGTGAACCCATCCATATCGATTTTTACCAGGTCACCATGACTGAAAAACTCAAGGCTGAGGTGCCCCTGATATTTGTTGGAGATGCCCCGGCCTCCAAGCTGAAGAACGTATCCCTGCTGCATGCCATGAATTCATTGCAGATCGAGGCCCTGCCCGATGACCTCCCTCACAATATCGAGGTGGACATCTCCAGCCTGGCCCTTCCCGAGCAGTCTCTGCATGTTAAAGATCTCGCTGTAGGCGAAAAGGTAACCATTCTCACCGATCCCGAGCAGATGATTATCAAGGTCGCTGAAGTGCGCAAGGCCGCTGAGGAAGAACCTGTTGCTGGGGCCGTGGGCGAAGAGGCGGAAGCTCCTGCTGAGGATAAAGAAGAAGAGGAAGCTCCTGCCTAAAGAGTAATAAAATAACCTGCATCGCAAGCCCCCTCCGACCGGAGGGGGCTTTTTTCATTTATTCCGCTGGATAAAAGCGGTAAGCTCACGCATGTAGAGATCCAACCCCACCACAAGGATCGAATTGTGGTCGGCATGCGGGATCATTACCATCTTCTTATCGGCCGATTTAAGGTTGCGAAATATTTTCTCCCCTTCGGCTGACGGGACAATCGAATCATATTTACCATGAATAACCAGTGCCGGCAGGGTAATCTGCCGCACACGGTCCAAGCCGGGTGTTTCAGAGTTTGTTGATTCCCTCTTCGGCGGGGATAGCCCCAGCCTTCCCATCAGGTCATTAACATCACAAAAACCGCTTTCGATAATAAGCCCCTTAAAATCTCCGGGGTGGTTGGATGCCAGCTCAATTGCCGATGCGCTTCCCAGGGAGCGCCCCATGATGAAACAGCTGCCTTCCAACCCTCTCTCATCAATTACGCTTTTAAAGCCTTTCAGAACCCCGTGGGCGTCTCTCATCATACTGCTGATGGATGGGGCGCCACCGCTCCTGCCGTATCCGCGGTAATCGGCCACAAATAAATTGATGCCGGCCCGGTTAAATACCTCCCCCACGTCCTCATACTCGCTGGCCAGTTCGCCGTTACCATGAAAATAAAGGATATTGGGATTGGTCTTATCTCCATGGTAGAACCGGCAGGAAATGCTGATCCCTTCCTCTACCGGCAGATCAAAATATGCAGAGTGGTCCATGTCGGGTGAAATATACTGGTCCGGCCTTGGGTAAAAAATGAAACCGGCCAGCGCCGAGTGATCCAGGAATTCGAAATCCTGCCAGCTCTCTTTCATCTTAAAAATAACCCCTGAATATTTTTGTCTCGATAGTATCCCCCAGATCTAATATGCCATAGGAATCCCGGGCGCTTCCGGGATTGAACAGTAGCACGCCGCCGATAACCTTGTTAAATGCAATATGTGTATGTCCGAATATGGTTACATCGACTCCGCTGAAAAGCCGAGGTGCGTTTACTTCCAGGATAGGCGGACTTCCCCTTCCATGTGTTATACCTATTTTCCTGCCTGCGGCTTCGAAGATCTCCCTTTCCGGCAGGACCGCCCTAACCTCGGGATAATCCATATTCCCGCAGACCGCCTTAACCGGCGCCAAGGTCTCCAGCCCGTGGATGACATCCAGGGAAATGACATCGCCGGCATGGATTATCAGGTCCACCGCTGACAGCGCTTTTACCAGGTTCCGGGGCAGTTCTGAAAAAAATCTGGCGTGGGTATCTGAGATAACACCAATCTTCAAATTTTGATGGCCTCCGGCTGATAATTACCGCTTTGTTAGTATATTCCGCTGTCCCCTGTCCGGGCAAAAAAATCACCACTCCTGGAGGAGAACAGGAGTGGTGAAAAAAGGTGGCGCTGCTGCAGATTAATACGCGCAGGCCAGTAAAACTATCATTGAGCAAAAGATGGTGAACCCGATCAAGATAGCTGCAAATTGTATGTTTACGCTCATTTTTTTACTGCCTTATCACTTATTTTCTGCGTGTTTCTAATAAGGAAAACGCCGCAAGCGGGTAAAAAGTTTAGCTTTCCCCCAAAAATGAAAGTAGATTGTTAAGCGCACTTGAAATATACTTTATTTAACATATGGGATTTTATCGGGAGCTTGTGCCGGCATATTATGCTGAAAGGAGGTCTGTATGTATTGCTATCACCATCCCGAGCGCCAGGCCGTTGGCCAGTGTATAGAGTGCTCCAAAACCGTGTGCCCGGAGTGCAAGGTTGTTTTTGACGGCAGGATTTACTGCAATTCCTGCATTCAGCAAAAAGTGGACGGAACAGGTGGATCTGCCATCGCAGCCGGTCAATCAGGGAATACCTCCGGCATGGGAAGCGATGCTGCCGTGCCAGCCGGGCTGGGTGAATTTAACTGGGGAGGCCTCCTACTGACCTGGATCTGGGGCATCGGCAACAGTGTATGGTGGTCATTTCTCGTGTTTGTACCGTACCTGGGAGCGCTGGTAATGCCCTGGGTGCTGGCATTTAAAGGCAACGAATGGGCATGGCAATCCAGACATTGGGATAGTGTAGAGCATTTTAAGCGCGTCCAGCATACCTGGGCGGTCTGGGGCTGGGCACTATCGATAGTATTGGCCTTGTTCCTCCTGGTAATGATGGTCGGGGGCGTTATCCTGCTGGTCTGGTGGATTGACCAGTCAGGCTCCAGCTGGTATTAAAGCTTTTATCAATTCAGCAGAAGGAAGGTGAAAAAATATGAGATGCGCTGTTCACCCTGACCTTGAAGCAGCAGGCTCTTGCTGCAGTTGTGGATCATATGTTTGCCCGGAGTGCAAAGTCGATATCAGTGGCCAGGTTTACTGCAATCGGTGCCTGGAAGTACGGCTTAAAACAGGCGCCTGGCCGGGTCAGACAAATATCGTAGTCCCCTGTGCCCCGGGCATGGGGTCAAATTCCCCTGTTCCGGAGGAGATCAAGGGATGGAACTGGGGCGGCTTCTTGATGACCTGGATCTGGGGCATCGGCAATAATGTATGGATCTCGCTTATCGCTCTGCTCGGCCTCATACCATACGTCGGCTGGATAGTCAGCCTGACCATGAGGATCATCTTGGGGATCCGCGGCAACGAATGGGCCTGGCAAAATAAGAAATGGGAAAGCATCGAGCATTTTAAAAGGACACAGAGGACCTGGGCTTGGTGGGGATTTGGATTTATCCTCGCTTATATAGCACTTGCAGCGGCCGTGACCGTACTGCTGATATCCCTTTACATGATAGGACAAACCGCTGGTATCGATGATTCCTGGAAGGACTATATCCCCTGGCAGTGATATAAAAGGATCAGAACCGGAACATAATGATTGATCGAGGTGCACTAAATGAATGAACTGATGATTTATGGGCTTATTTTTCTGGGGGGTCTGGTTATCGGCATTACCGCGACTATCATAATCAGCCGCGTGTATAAGCCCTATTACAAGCAGGATATCCTGACCATCGGAGGAGAGATACAAAAGAACATGGCCGCCTTCACTGATACCTCCATGCAGGCCTCAGTCCAACACCTGGTGGAAATGTCGGAACAGGTGCTGTCCAAGCACACCCAGCTCGGTGAGCAAAACCTTGATACCAAGAAACAGCTCATCGACCAGTCCATCAAGGAAGTACGAGACAATCTTAAGACCGTCGAAAGCCTGGTAAGTGAGATGGAGAAAAACCGTGAACGCACAATGGGGCAGCTTTCAGAGCAATTAAAGATAGCCTCCGAGCAGGCCTCCAGGCTGCAGGAGACCACTGGACAGCTCCAGCAAGCCCTGGGCAACAGCAAAATCAGGGGGCAGTGGGGAGAGCGCATGGCCGACGACATCCTGCGCAGCATCGGCTTCGTCGAGGGCACCAATTACCGTAAACAGGCAGTCAGCGAAACCACCGGCAACAGGCCGGACTATACCTTCCTTATGCCCAACAATCTACAGTTGAATATGGACGTAAAGTTTCCCCTGGATAACTATATGAAATATGTCGGCGCCGATACGGAAGTTGAGCGTGACGGCTATAAGAACGATTTTCTTAAGGACACCCGGCAGCGCATCAAGGAGGTGACTACCAGGGAATATATAAATCCCGAGCAAAACACTGTCGACTATGTGCTGGTGTTGATACCCAACGAGCAGGTTTACCGCTTTATCAATGAAAACGACCCTACGCTCCTCGATTATGCCCTGCAGAGCAAGGTCGTACTTTGCTCACCCGTTACTCTTTACGCGGTGCTGGCACTGATCAACCAGGCTGTCCGCAACTTCAAGACCGAGCAGGCCATTGATGAGATCATTCAGCAGGTAAGCTTCTTCCTCATCCAGTGGCAAAAGTACGTGGAGAGTATGGACAAGATGGGCAAGAAGATATCCGAAACGCAGAAGGAATTCGATAATCTCATCACCACACGCAGGAACAAGCTCGAACGTCCACTGAAGAAGATCGACGATATCAGGAAAGAACGCAACATAGAGGAACTGGAACCGGTGGAAAACGACGTACCGCTAATTGAAGCAGAAGAATCACACACCACGGAAAATATTTGAGCTTAAATATTATTAGTCAGGCTGCTCAGCACTGCAGGGACAGGCGGGCAGTGCTGGTACAATCTAATCTTCTTCGCTCAGCTCGTGCAGTACCTCTTCCACTTTCTCAATAACTTCGGGATCTGAAGACAGGCTGATGGCCTTGCGGAAGTCCTCGGCTGCCTTTGCTTTCTGTCCGCTCCCCACGTATGCCCTTCCTCTGCTGCAAAAGACACGGGGGTCGCTGGGATCAAGCTCAATGGCCCGGCTGAGGTCATCGACTGCCTTTTCATACAGTCCCTTCATAATAAAAGCGCATCCCCGGTTATGGTATGCGCCGGGGTCCTTATTATCAATAGCTATGGCGTGAGAGAAATCTGCAATGGCCCTGTCGAACTGCTTCATATAATAATAAATGCTCCCGCGGTTATAGAAGGCGGCGGGGATATTGGAGTCAAGTTCAATGGCCTTGTTCAGGTCAGGCAGAGCCCTGTCATAGTCTCCCTTCTTATAATAGGCGCCTCCCCTGAGCAGGTAAACTATGGCTTTCCCCGGATCATGTTGTATGGCCTTGGTCAACTCTGCGATGGCCAGTCCGTAGTGCCCTTCCTTGAGAAGAGTAAAGCTGCGTTCCTGGTGATCTTCTGCCCTGTCCCTGGGGGGGTCTCCTGTGGGAGAACCGGGCGGCCTGTCGGGCATTTGTGGCAAACCGGCGGCATCAGGGACTGGTTGTTGGTCTGCAGCATCAGCGGGGGCCGCTGCAACAACCGGCGCCGGCTGCTCCTGCATTTCGCTGCTTTCCGCCCATACCACCTGGGTCCCGCATGAACCGCAGTAGTTATGACCGGAACCTATCTCGGCGCCGCACTGCGGGCAGGTATATAGAAAAGCCAGGTTGCAGAAACCGCAATAGCGCTGCCCCAGATAAAAAATATTGTTACAACGCGGACAGACTAAACTCTGCTGCATCTACCTTATAATAGCTCAAACCTATATTTATTCGATTATACATCAGGAAAGTTGAAAGTTGTATACTCCGTTTTTTTCGATGTTCCAGCAATCACATGTAAGCATAATTATGCGATCATCTTGTATTTTACTTTTATAGGTAGTACACTCGTACTTGGAGTAACTTTGCATGCCTTTACAACTTCCGACTTTGCCGCGTATAAAGATGAGGCCGTTGAAATGAATTTGTACTCTTATCCATTAAATTTCTGGGCCAAGAAAAAAGATGATACAGAGATTTATTATCCTCTGCTATGCCATATGCTGGATGTTGCGGCAGTCACGCAGAATTTATGGGATCTCACGCTGCAAAACGCAGCCAGAAGCTATATTTGCCAGGTTTTAGGGCTTCCTCCTCAGAAAGCTCGCCGGGTTATTTCATTTTGGAGCGGGCTGCACGATATTGGAAAAGCGTCACCTGGATTTCAAAGTAAAGGGGCAGAGATATGGGCAACACTTCAGGAGCAAGGATTTACTGGACCGGCTAAAGACCCCGGGCATGGTGTTATAACAGCACTTGCTTTACGTGAATTGTTAAAGAATCAAATTGGAACCGAACAGGCCCGGAATATAGCCGCCGCAGTTGGCGGGTACCATGGTGTTTTTCCCCGGTCCATATCAATACGGGAAGCAGATGATTATGCAAGGTCACAGCAGGGTGATATCAAGTGGCGTCAAGCACGAAAAGACCTGTTTTCAAATATGGAAAAGCTATGCAGTATCGATCATGAGGCAATTGCCTGCAACCCATTACCCTCTTTCTTTATTTTCCTAGCTGGAATAACAACAGTGGCCGATTGGATAGCATCAAATGAGGATCTATTTAAGTAGTATTCCCCACGCATGTGGGGGTGAACCGTGCGTGCCCTTCCTCAGTAACAAAGAAAGCCCGTATTCCCCACGCATGTGGGGGTGAAACATATAATCCTCTTGACAAATAGCGCAGGATATATGTATATATAGCGTTATCAATCCT
>JAFGLP010000109.1 GCA_016927965.1 Dehalococcoidia bacterium | reverse complement strand
ATCACAACGCCAGCAAAAAGGATAGGTATGCTTGATTGTAGTGCTCTTATATAGAAGGTTGCGCGATTCAAGGTCTTTGAGCACCAGCGGGTCGGCGTCCTTCACAAACTTTCCTGAAAATGGGTACGTCCCGGTCAAATTGCCTGAGAGGTCCACCTGTTGCACAAAATCCAGGTTATGCTCAAGACCTGCCAAAAAGTCGACTTCACCAAAGGCGGGGGCGATATGAACAATGCCGGTACCATCTTCCATGGATACAAAGTCGGCGTTTATTACCTTGTAAACCAGTGCATTATCCGGTTTTTGAGTATCAAACTGCCCCTGTATGCCCTCTTTGGCACGTTTCCTTTCAATGCCAAATTCGTGGGGATTGAATAGAGGTATGTATTTCGAACCGGCCAGATCACTGCCTTTCATGATCATAAGCACAGGTTTATCATCCAGGCTCACCTGGTCCATTAATGCTGTGGCAAAAATCAAATAGTCTCCCTGATACTCAATGACCCCATAATCGGAATCCGCCGAGAGCGCCAGCGATGTATTGCCAGGTAATGTCCAGGGAGTAGTCGTCCAGGCCAGGAAATATGCTTTACCGTCTTTTATAGCTTTGGACAGTGAGAATGTCCCTGATTTATCATCTTTTACGGCTTCAGGTACGCTGTGTATTTTGAACTTTATATAGACAGAAGGGTCGACAGTATCATCCTTATATCCCAGCGCTACCTCGTGCGAGCTTAGCGACGTACCGCAGCGGGGGCAATGAGGAGTCACCTTGTATCCCTGATAAATCAGCCCTTTGTCCCAGAGCTGCTTGATAGCCCACCAGCAGGATTCGATGTAGGTGTTATCAAGCGTAACATAAGGATGGTCTATATCCAGCCAAAAACCGATCCGCTCGGTAAGCGAGTCCCATTGTTTGAGATATTTAAATACGCTTTCCCGGCATAGAGCGTTGAACTTGGCTATCCCGTAGTCTTCGATCTGGGCTTTACCGGTAAACCCAAGCATCTTCTCGACTTCCAGCTCAACTGGCAATCCATGTGTATCCCAGCCTGCTTTTCTGGGTACACAATAACCTTTCATGGTCTTGTACCGGGGAATTACATCTTTAAAGACCCTGGACAGCACATGGTGAATGCCCGGATTGCCATTTGCCGTAGGAGGGCCTTCATAAAAAATGTATTTTGGAGAGGTTTTCCTCTGCTCTATGCTTGTCTCGAAGACACGTCTTTCATGCCAGAGTGTCAGGACTTTCTTCTCAATTTCGGGGAAATTGACTTTGCTGTTAACTGGTTGAAACATGGCTAGCGCTTCCTTGACTGAATTACTACACGTCGGCCATCGCCTTCACCGGTGCTCTCTGTTTCAATATCCGGATTATTGGCCAGGGTAATATGAATAATGCGCCTTTCATCCGGGGGCATCGGCTCCATGGTAATGGAACGTCTCCTTCTCGTAACCTGTTCAGCCAAACGGAGTGCCATCTTCTTCAATGATTCGTAATGCCGTTTTTTATACCAATCAACATCCACATTGATGGACATCCACTTCTTTAATCTCTCAGCAACCATCAGCCGCACCAGATACTGTAGAGATGCTAATGCCTGTCCCCTGCGGCCAATCAAAACTCCGAGATCATCACCCTCAATATTCAGCGTTACCGGCGCACTTTGATCCGATGACCTGTTTATATCAACGGTGGCAACAATACCCATTATCTTTAAGGTTTCGCTTAACACTGCCCGTGCCGTTTCCGCCTCATCCGCTTCCGTTATAGATTCATTCTCCTCATCGAGCAATACTACCATGATTCTGGCATCTTCTGCTCCAACACCCAGAACACCGGATTTGCCTTTCTTAATAACCGTGATCTCAACCAGGTCTCTGGATACACCCAATTGCTCAAGTGCCACTCGAGTGGCTTCCTCAACGGTTTTTGCGCTTATCTCCAGTTCTTTCAATTTTATCCCTTCTTTTTATCCGTACCCTCTTTGAGGGCCTTTTGCTCTCCGGTTTTTTGTTGTGCGCCTGCTGACGGCTGTGTCTGTGGTTGAGGCCTCAATGACGGCATTTTAAAATAGCCCCATCCATGACCAACAAAATACTGGACTGCGATACCGATAACGTTAGACACGACCCAGTACAGGGCTAGTCCGCTGGGGAACGATAACGTGAAAAAGGCGAACATCATCGGCATCATCAACGTGGTCATGCTGGACATCTGCTGTTGTTGAGGATTGGTGGACGGCGGCGTGACCATCTTCTGCTGGACCCACATTGTTATACCCACCAGAATTGCCAACAGCATTGTAGGATCCGGCTGGGATAACTTCATTCCCAGAAAATTCTCATTTAAGGGTATGGCTTGTCCCACCATGTCCCATGCATAAAGATGCTGTGATAAAGCCAGCAGATTTTCCGGTGTTGCAGCCAGCGCCTGCATGATAGACTGGTAAAGGGCAATCCATATCGGCATTTGAATCAGCATGGGCCACATGCAGCCCAGAGGGCTGATGCCTGCTTCTTTATACAGACGCATAATTTCTTTCTGCATCTGCTGCTGGTTCCTGGCATATTTTTTCTGTATTTCCTGTAATTTAGGCTGCAGGGCCTGCATGGTTACAGTGGACTGCGTCTGCTTGAAAGTAAGAGGCAACAAGACAAAGCGGACTGCTACAGTCAGCACGATTATAGCAAGACCAAAGTTGTTCCACAGTAACGTTGACAGGGCAATCAGCCCGTTCATAATCGGATCAAGTATCGCTAAATTCCAAATTTCAACCATTTATCTGACCTATTTTAAAAATGAGGAGAATTCCCAGTCTACTACGTTATTTACAATATCAAACGCATATACGCTATGGTCCCTGGCGTATACGTATACCATATCACCAGATACATAGGGTGAACCATAAACGGTGTATCCCAGCGGTATACTGGTAATCTTTTCACCGGTATCCAGGTCCAACTTATACAGTATACCCGTGTCACATATCACGTACAGGAATTCCCCAGATATCGCAGGCGTACCCACGATGGGGCTTTCCGTCTCAAATTTCCATAGCAGGTTACCGCTGGACTCATCCAAAACATATAAATTATGATCCAGACAAGCCGCATATACCTTGCCTTCATGTATAACCGGTTTCGCCCAGAACCAGTTACCTGCCGTAAATTTCCACTTCTCCTTGGCGCTGTCTTTATTCATTGCGTAAAGATAGCGATCAAATGTTCCGAAGTAAATATTATCCCCATTTACCGAGATAGCCGAGGAAACCGCTGAAGGTATTTTTATACTCCATATCTCTTTACCAGAGTCAGCCGACAGAGCGTATATGTTACCTCCATAGTTTCCGACATATATCACCCCTTTATCTATAGCAGGGGTTGTCCAGATTTTATCAGATGTAGTAAATTCCCATAAGAAATCTCCGGTTGCTCCGTCAAGGGCATACACCTTGGTATTAGCGCTGCCGAAATACAGATTCTGTCCATCTGTAATAATATTGCCGACAACCGCTCCTACTGTCTCAAACCCTTCACGAGGGTAAGTCCACCTGACAACACCCCGGTTTGCATTAAACGCATATATTTTCCCATTATAGGTGCCTGCATATACCAGATCATCTAATACTGCCGGGGTACAGTATACGCCCGGTCCTGAAGTTGATGCGCCTGAACCACACATGGCGCCGCAAGCTGCCCCGGAAGAAGCAGTCTTCATTTCATATACCCACTCACCATCTGCAGGAAATGTCTGATTATCAGATCTTGCTTGCGGATCAATGGCTATCACTTTACCTTCCATAGATCCAAAACATATTACGTCCTTATATGGGGTAAAACCAGACCATCCCTGCGCTGCCGAACCTGAACACCCACTGCCGTAGCTGGTTCCGCCAACACAACCCACCACAAAGCTAAGAAGCAATATAGTTAATATTAATAATGGTATGCCATATCTTCTAATTCTGTTCATTCACTATTCCGTTAATTATTCAATAATACATCGATTATATTTAAGGTACAGGGTCATATGAGCAGGGGGTCCATGGATTGCAACGGCAAATCCGCCGAAAGGTCATCCAACCTCCTTTCCAGAGACCGTATTTCTGTATCGCATCATACCCGTACTGGGAACAGGTAGGAGTAAAACGGCATGCAGGAGGTGTAACCTGCGAAATAGTCCGCTGATATAACCTGATCGAACTTAGAGCCAGCTTTTCAAACATCGCTTACTAATAAACCTGCACGGCGCAATAATTTCACCAGAGATAACGTCAACTGATGATAATCAGCATTGACTATACTACGTCGTGCAATAAATACAATATCCCATCCGTTTGTTATACCAAATACCCGCACATTTTCCTTAAGCAGCCTTTTGATACGGTTTCTGACAGTGGCTTTCCCCAATCCTTTAGTCACGGAAAAGCCAACTCTGGTAACATCCAGACCATTGGGAATCGCCTTAACAACAACAAAGTTGTCTGCTGACGCCTTACCCGATTCATAAACTGCTAAAAACTGTGCTCTCCTGGTTAAAGCCAATCGCTTGGCCATAATATTTTACGACACTACCGTAAGTTTCCAGCGCCCTTTGGCACGCCGGGCTTTTAAAACATCGCGGCCACCGCGTGTAGATGACCTGGCACGAAAACCGTGTTTCCGTACCCTAGCTCTCTTTTTTGGTTGATAAGTCCTCTTGGGCAATTCAATTCTCCAGATTTGATTATGCTTTTCTCTCAGCGCCACTGATATTAAAAACATGATTGGGCGAAGCCGGCAGCATGGCTAGATAACGCGCACGTTTAATAGCTTGAGCCAGTCTTCGCTGGTGTTTGGCGCAAACACCGGTACGCCGACGCGTTACTATCTTACCACGGTCAGAAACAAAACGCTGTAAAAGGGATGCATTTTTGTAATCGATCGCAGTTTTGTCTACACAAAACATGCATACCTTTGGCTTTACAATAAATCTACGTCCCCTTTCCCTTCTCTGCACTGTGTTGGTTTCCATTTACTTTGTATTATTCCTCCTTTTGCAATTAAGGACCTAAAAGGGGATATCATCCGGTTCGATATCGCCTTCTTCCACATGGGATTCTTCAGGCGGCAGCGGTGCAGCACCCTGACGGTCAATAAACAGCACTTTTTCTGCTGTCACATCCAGGCCGAAATGCTTCTGCCCATCCTTACCATCCCACGTTCGGGTTTTTAATGTTCCTTCAACATAAACCAGCTTCCCTTTCGTTAAGAACTGGTTGCAAGTTTCCGCAAGCTTTCTCCATGCACTTACGCGAAACCATTCGGTTTCTTTTTTAACAGTTCCATCGGCCTGCGGTATATTACGATTAGTCGCCATGGTGAATGAAGTTACAGCCACACCATTGGGCGTAAATCGCATCTCGGGATCACCACCAACATTACCGATTAACAAGATCTTATTCAAACTCGCCATCAACCCCTCCAGGAATTAATTATTTGCACGAATGAACAAATATCTTAATACATCTTCGGAAAGCTTCAAACTGCTGTCAATTTCTTTTAAAGCCGTTTGCTTTAGCTGCACTTTCTCAAGCACATAATTACCTTCAGACTGCTTCTTAATGGGGTAGGCCAGTTTCCTTTTTCCCCATTGTGTAGTTTCGTCGATGGTACCGCCGAATTTGGTTATAAGATCATTAATTTTACCCAGCGCCAGGGTAAAATCATCTTCTGATAGATTTGCATTTAAAATGAAAACCAGTTCATAACTGGGCACAATAATTCCTCCAGACTACAAAATTCTATTGATTATAACATAAGAGCACTCCAGCAACAACAATCGCAAGCCTGATCATACCAATAATTGCATTTTCAATCTCGCTGTCATATAGTTTCTATCCGAGCGAGGCAATCATATGGAAATAAGTATAATTGGTTTACCCGCTAGCGGTAAAAGCACTATTTTCAATGCTCTGACTAAATTTACAGCAGACTCCAAATCACGTTCAGGGGCCGGACTGACCCTCCATCCCGCAATTGCCAAAGTGCCGGACGAAAGGCTTAACAGGCTCAGTGATATCTTCCACCCCAAGAAAACAACTTCAGCGGAAATTAAATATATAGATATCGGTGGATTGTCAAAAAGCTTTGGCAAAGAGCAGGGCGTAAGCGGGCAGTTGCTGAATACACTCAGCAGCGCTGATGCTCTGCTGGAAGTCATCAGGGCCTTTGAAGATGAAAACATACTTCATACCGAAGGCAAAATAGACCCGGCACGGGATATAGAGACACTGGATATGGAGCTGATTTTTTCCGATCTGGTTATAATTGAGAAGAGACTAAGCCGGCTTGAATCTACCTTGAAAATGGGAAAGTCGGCCGAGCGCGATGCTGCGGTAAAAGAACAGGAACTATTGCTGCGCATTAAACAAGCCCTTGACAATAACGTGCCTATACGGCTCCAGGACCTGACGGCGGACGAACTAAGATCATTGAGTAATTACCAGTTTTTAACCGCCAAGCCGATGCTAATCGTTATTAATATCGGTGAAAATCAACTTACCGCGTACGAGCAAGTCCTATCAGAACTAAAATCCAGATGCTTAAGGCCCCAAACAGAGCTAATCTCCATGTGCGGCAAACTCGAGATGGAGTTGGTTCAGCTGAATGAGCAGGAAGCAGATGAGTTCCGCCAGGATATCGGACTTAAGGAGCCTGCCTTCGATTCTGTGATAAAGCATTCTTACGCCTTGCTGGGATTGATATCTTTTTTTACGGTTGGAGAAGATGAAGTAAAAGCCTGGACTATCCGCAATAATTTACCGGCACTTAAAGCGGCGGGCAAAATTCATACAGATATAGAGAAAGGATTTATCCGCGCTGAGGTCATCGGGTATGACGATTTTATTAAAAGCGGAAATATGGCCGAGGCCCGTAAGCACGGACTGCTGAGATTAGAGGGTAAAACCTACGTCGTACATGATGGGGATATCATCAACTTTCTGTTTAACGTCTAGTAATATTTAGTCAATCAAACGTCAACTACATATAAAGTACTCCTTTATAAAATAGAATTGTATGGATGATATAATTAACCGGTTTCACTATAAACATTATTTTTGTAAGGAGACCCATGAAAAAAAACATCAAAACGATAGCATGGTTTGAAGATATTACAAAAAGCGATATAAATATCGCCGGCGGCAAGGGCGCCAATCTGGGCGAAATGGTAAATGCTGGCATACCAGTACCTCCCGGCTTCATTGTTACATCTGATACGTACTTTGAATTTCTCAAGGAGACTAGGCTCATGGCAGAGATCAAGAAGCTTATCAAGGGCTTCGATGCCAACGACAGCAAGAAACTCCAGGACATATCAGCACGTATCAAGGATAAAATATCCACGGCTGTAATGCCGGAATACATGATCAGTGAAATAAAGGCTGCCTATAAAAAACTGGGCGGCGGCCTGGTAGCTATCCGGTCTTCAGCAACAGCCGAAGACCTCCCCGATGCCTCATTTGCCGGTCAGCAACGCACATTCCTGAATATACAGGGAGAAGATTCTGTTGTAAAAGCAGTACAGGGTTGCTGGGCTTCGCTGTTTGAATCGAGAGCAATCTTTTATAGAAATGAACAGGGATTTGATCATTTTCAGGTCGGCATTGCCGTGCCCGTACAACGAATGATCCAGTCGGAATCAGCCGGGGTTCTTTTCACAGTCGAGCCATTAACCAGTGATAGAACAAAGATTTTAATTGAAGGCATTTTTGGCCTGGGAGAAGCAATAGTATCGGGCGATTTGACACCGGACCAGTATATATTAAGTAAAGACAGTCTTACCATCGTTGAGAAAAAGGTAGTTGAACAGGAATGGCAGCTGGTCCGTAATAACAAAGCTGATGTTAAAGACCTGGAACCCAATATTAAAATCCCCTTATCCTCAATTGAGCAGAAAAAACAAAAATTGTCAGACAAGGATATCATCAGGCTGGCTAAAATAGGCAGGAAACTGGAAGAGCATTACAAAGCACCTCAAGACGTCGAGTGGGCCCTGGAAGGAAACAAGCTGTATATCGTCCAGACAAGGCCTGTGACGACTTTAAAACAACCGGCTAATACTTCAGCAGTCGATTCAATTAAGGCAAAGATATTATTAAGCGGTGTAGCCGCAAGTCCCGGGGCTGCCAGCGGCATTGTTAAAATTATCCCCGACCCCTCCAAGATAGATAAAATCACCCCCGGAGACATACTGGTAGCCGAGATGACCACCCCTGACTTTGTCCCGGCGATGAAGCGGGCTGTCGCTATTATTACGGACAGGGGCGGCAGAACCGCCCATGCTGCAATAGTAAGCAGGGAACTGGGCATACCATGTATTGTCGGCACAGGGTCCGCTACCAAACTCTTAAAGGACGGCGATGTAGTCACGGTAGATGGATCCAACGGCAATGTATATAAGGGCAAGGTGGCAATTGCTACCAAGAAATCCAGAACGACAATTATACCGGGTAAGCGTATTAAAACCAAAACCCGTCTTTATGTAAATCTTGCAGAACCTGAGATGGCGAAAAAAATTGCCGCACGTGATGTAGACGGTGTCGGTTTGCTCAGGGCAGAGTTCATTATGACCCAGATGCCGGGGCATCCACGCTATATGCTACATGAAGGGAAATCAAGCCAGTTCATCGACATACTCACCAGGAATTTGACGACTTTTACCAAGTCCTTCTATCCACGGCCGGTGGTCTATCGCACCACCGACTTTAAAACGAATGAATACAGAAACCTGCCCGGCGGCTATAAATACGAAGAGGTGGAAGAAAATCCAATGATTGGCTACCGGGGCTGTTCTCGATACACCCATGAAATAGAAGTCTTCAGAATGGAGCTCGATGCCATTAAAAACGTATGCCAGGCATACGACAATCTTTATGTAATGTTACCTTTCGTCCGGTTTGTTTCTGATGTCGAACAGATTAAAAAAATCCTTATTTCAGAGGGATTATACAAGTTCCCCAAGTTTAAGCTGTGGATGATGGTTGAAGTACCTTCCAATATTTTATTAATCGACAAATTCATTGATGCCGGCATCGATGGAATCTCGATCGGGTCCAACGATCTTACCCAGTTGATACTCGGCATTGACAGGGACAATTCCAGGCTGGCAACACAGTTTGACGAAAGGAATGAAGCAGTTATGCTAGCTATTGAAAAGGCTATCACTACCGCTATAGCAAAAGGTATTACGTGCTCAATCTGTGGTCAGGCCCCTTCGGTATATCCTGAGATTACTGAAAAACTCGTTCGCTGGGGTATCACATCGATCTCCGTAACTCCTGACATGATAGATGAAACTAGGCAAATCATCGCTGCGGTTGAACAAAAATTGGCTGCATCCCGTTAATTTTGTAATATTACTCAGGTAATTAAATTTCGTAACTATCCCCTGACATCGTGTATCTTTTATGATATACTTTAGGTGTAAGAGAATAGAGAAAATGAAAATTAAACAGCTTCAGTTTACCGTAAAAGATTTTGGCACAATGTTTCCAGACAACGATGCTTGCCTTGAGTGGCTTAAAAATCAGCAATATCCGAATGGAATTGAATGCCCAGTTTGCAAGAAGGTTACTAAGCATCACAAGTTTAAGGCTCGCCCCGTTTATGAATGTGACCACTGTGGTCATCAGATTAGCCCACTTGCTAACACTATATTTCGTAAATCCTCTACACCACTCAAGACATGGTTTGAGGCTATGTTTTGGATGGCTACAACCCGAAGTGGTCATTCTGCCAAAGAACTTCAACGTAGGACTGGAGTAACCTACAAAACAGCGTGGAGAATGT
>JAFGLP010000108.1 GCA_016927965.1 Dehalococcoidia bacterium | reverse complement strand
ATATCCCAATCTCTCCAACCTGAATTTTGCCCTGTCTTTTTCATGAAGTTTCAGAGCGTCGATCCCATCGATAGAGATTTGTCCTCCGCTTGGCAGGTCCAGCAGGCCAAGTATCCGAAGAAGTGTCGATTTACCGGAGCCGCTCCTGCCCATGATCGCGGCGAATTCACCCTCTAACACTGTTAAATCAACCCCTTTTAAGGCATGTACTGCATTTGAACCATGTCCATATGTTTTTAAGAGATTTTTCACTTCAATCATGTATTAGACGCCCCAGAGTGTTTTTATGATACTTTCCTTCATTACCGTCCAGGCTGGAATCAATCCCGCCAGGAGTGAAGCTGCCGTTAGCCCCGCTGCTGAGCCAATTATATTACCGGATTCTATATGTAAGCTCAGGAAACCCAGGGGAAGATCGATTGGATTCATCATGAAATAGGGCTGAAGGACAACGCGTATGAGCAGCCATCCCAGTAGAACACCCATAAGAGAGTAGAAGAGCGCCTGGATCAGGTAAGATCCCAATACTGCATTATGAGGTATGCCTATCGCCCGCAGGATTCCTATTTGACGTTTCTTGCTGAGCACATTGATGTAAATGATTATAAACATCACTATGGCGGCTACAATCAGACCTGTCCCGCCGATGATTCCCATGATCAACTCAAATGTGGAAATGACGCTTCGGTAAGCGCCGCCGTATTCTTTGAAAGTCCTGACCTGTAGGTTTGTTCTCAATGCTTTCAATTGGCTGGCCAGAATATCTTCAATATCGTTTTGGTCGGCTTTAACCAATATCTCGCTGGCCCTGTCGGCGAAGTTGGAGCGTCCCAGGACTGATACCATTTCCCTGTTTGTCACGAAAGCCAGGTGATCAGCTGCCATCATCTCCCTGGCACGGAAGATGCCTTTAACCGTATACTCTCGCAGTATTCCGTTCGGATAGGTTACCTGTACCTTCTCCCCGATATGTATTCCCCCAAGGGTAAGAAAATCCGAAGTTTGTGCCTGGTTTCCCCCGGCTATTTCAACTCCCAGGATGATCTGATCGTTATCGTCCTCATCGAGGTATCTTCCCTCAATCATGTTATGACCGATAGAGGTGACCTTCGCTTCCTGGTCCGGGTTGATACCGATGATATTCCAGTTGCCGCTTTTTACCTTTTCCCAGGGCAGGGTCTTTTCTTTCCAGCCGTATTCGATGAATCCGCTGCTGTTGAGGTGTGTGCATATATCGGCAACACCTGCGACCTGCTGTACCTGAGTTCCCAGTTCACTCGCTCTTTCTATGTAGTACCGGTCTTCCCTGGGGCTGATAACCACGTTTGAGAACATGGTATCTACAATCTGGTTGTCCATAGTTGTCATGACACCCGATATGATAGCGGAGGAAAATATCAGGTTGACGAAGCTAAAAGCCATCACCACGATTATCAGGACCAGAGCCCATTTATTGCCCCGGA
This sequence comes from Dehalococcoidia bacterium, assembly GCA_016927965.1. The sequence goes on along the minus strand of JAFGLP010000108.1, from coordinate 4,695 downwards.
ACATGGATTTGAGGGCCAGGAAAAGGGACAGTTTCAAGTTACCGAAAAACGTCTTCATTTTACTACCGGTATATAAAATTCTTATTTAAAAAATATTGCAATATGGAAATATTAGTGTAAAAAAATTATGTGGCTTTTTGCAGGACCGGCAGTATTTTACCCATCAGTTCCAGAAGCAGACTCTGCTCTTCCGGTCCAAGTACCGAAAGAATCGACTGCACGCGGTCGGCTGTAAACCTTTCGGTTGTATGATGTAGTTTTATGCCTTCCGGCGTCAAGGCTACCCTCACCACCCGCCTGTCGTCCGGGTCATTCATTCTTTTAACGTACCCATCGGCAACAAGCGCATCGATGATCCTGGTAGCCCTGCTGAAGGGGACGGACATAGCATTGCTGAGTTCACCCATGGTAAGCTGCTTTTTCCCGTAGAGATTGCTGCTTACCGCGTAAAAAACGCCGTAATCGGTGAACGGGCTTATTCTTTTAGTGTCCTGCTCATCAACCTCTGCAGACTGCTGTCTGGCGATTTCCTTGTGCAGGACGGATTCGTATTTAAGCCACATGTGCACAAAACTCTGGACGACGGATATTATGGCTATTGCCTGGACTTCACTGCCGGCATGAGTGCCAGCCGGGGTGTTTGCATTATGCAATATTTCCATTGTAGAAATAATATACCACCTGATGTAGTGGTGTCAAAATTGCAGGGATGTGTGAATTTTAATAACCGTAATATAGCGAGGTCAAGCTGCTAGTCGATGCCGTTGAGCTTATTATATCCCTGCCAGTAGCGCCGGAAAAGCCAACCCGGCTTTGTTACGGGCATGCCGTCCAGTTTTGCTCCCCACTCCTTAACGATTCCCCTAGCCTGGTTGAAATACCTGTTGATCTCCGCCTGTGTGGGGGGTGCTGCTGCTGATTCAACAGACTGCAGCATATCCACCTCATATTCCATGATCCTGGGTTGAATTGCCTTCAGGGCATCGGGATAATGCAGGAGGGCCCGGCGGTGAAAACGCTCGCATTCCCACCAGTAAGTTTCCCCGTTGTATTCAGCCCCTCCTTCCAGGTAGCCGGCGGGACTGGCTGTGCCCACGCTGAACACCGGATAAAAAGGACTGAGGCATGGATTAGATGATCCCGTCACGTAGACAATGGCGTGGTCCCCCGATGCTTTACCGACCAGTGAGCCTACGGACTGGCTGCGCCTGATCAGTTTATCGGCTGCATGCATGCATACGGTGCCGCCGTGTTTATCGGGATGAAAGTCACTCCTGCCTCCGTGATCACGCAGTAGCTCCATGAAATCCGCCGTGGTCAGCGAGCCATTCTTTTGTGAAAGGATATTACGTGAGCATGCTTGCCTGCCTTTTGCTGCTGCGCCCCAGGTAATTAACGGATCTGTGTAGCACCTGTTGAAATCAAAGTCCGATTCGGTTTTGCACCAGCCTTTTTTGATGGCATTCTCAATGAGGTCGGGCGAGACTGCATCGAAGTCCTGTCCAATGGAGATGACATTGGAAATGCTCCATACGTCTTTTATTTTCTTCCAGGCCCACCATGATTTGACGGTTTCCAGCACAAATGCCTCGCTGGAATCTGCTATCAGAAAGCTGTTCATATAGAGGAATTTCTGCCGGTATCCGCAGTTGCCGCCCTGCCCGTATTTTTCAAGCAACCGGATTACCGTGTCGAGCGCTTCCGTGGCTGACCTGCTCCTCTCCAGTGCCAGTCTCAGCAGGTCCATGCCCGTCAGCCCGGTGGCGGCCGGTTTTTCACGTGTGAAAAGCGCTTCGTTGCCTATGAAGACCCCGTATTCGTTGGACCCCATCTCGGCGCCGAACATCCAGAATGGCTGGCTGAGCATTACTCTGGCGGTCTCGGATGCCTGCGGAATGGATATATAAGTGCACCTGACCTCATCTCCGTTTTTGTGCTGGCGACGGGGGTAAATTACGATATTCTGGACTTCGTCAGGCTCCCTATCGCTGTTTTTCCCGAAGAGGGTCGCTCCGTCAACGGTGGCTTTTTCCAGGGCTACAATAGTGTCGCACATGATATATCCTCCCCTTGTTCAATCGTCCTGTTTGCATCTTATCAGAATACGGACAGGCTTGACAAAATGGTGCAGGCTGCACGAGGCGGCGTTCTGCTATAATGTGATGGATTGGAGGTGGCCGGTATGTCTGATCGAAATCAATTTTCCCTGGAAAACAAAGTAACACTGATAACGGGGGCAAGCCGCGGTATCGGGCGCGCTACAGCGCTGGCTTTTGCCAGGGCGGGCTCCGATATAATAGTCACCAGCCGAAAGGTGAATGACCTGGAAAAGGTGGCTTCGGAGATAAGGAGTGTGGGGAGGAGGGCGCTGGTCATCAATGCTCACTTGGGGAAAATGGAAGATGTGCGGAAAGTGGCGGATACAGCCAAAGTAGCGTTCGGCAAGGTGGATATTCTGATTAACAACGCGGCAACCAGCCCAGTCTTCGCAGCTTTCTTGGAATCGGATGAAAAATTATGGGACACCATAATGACACTTAACCTGAAGGGCCTGTTTTTCCTCAGCCAGACAGTAGCGAAATATATGAAGAAGCAGGGGGGAGGATGCATTATTAATGTTGCCTCTACGGATGGATTTTCTCCTGAGCAGGATAATGGTGTGTATGCCATCAGCAAAGCGGGGGTGGTGATGGCGACCAGGGTGATGGCCAGAGAGCTGGCGCCCTATAATATCAGGGTTAACACGCTGGCACCCGGTTTTGTTCACACCAAATTAATCGATTCCGGTTTCGCTGAACGGCCGGGACTGGAGGAGCAATCGGTCAAGAGAATACCACTGGGACGCATCGGTTATCCGGAGGACATGGTGGGCAGCTTAATTTATCTGGCTTCTGATGCTTCCAGGTACGTGACCGGCCATACGGTAGTTGTAGATGGGGGAATGTTGTAAATAGGATAACCCGGGTCTACAACCTTTTTTCTTTACGATTGTTGTAATCTGCCACAAGGCGCAGCGCCTCTGATGCCCCGGCGAATGAGTAGTAAACAGGCCTGCCTCTTGCCGCGGTATTTTGTATCATTTCAAATGCTATGGCCTGACGGTCCGGCGTTACACCACTCTCTATGATGTAGGCTACCGGTTTATGTGAATCGGCAAAAGCCTTATCAACCAGTCCATCCGACCTGCATACCATGTCAAAAAAACTGGGATTCATCTGGCTGGGACGGAAGAAACCGACACAGAAATCCACTTCTTTCCATCTGGTCAACAACTGAACGGCCTTGTACATGCTGCCCGGGTTATGCAAGCTCTGAGAATAATCAATGGGGTTTTGTAGCATGTTGCCGGCAGCCTGGCTGAAGCCGAGGAGTTGCTGCCTGATTTTCTCTGTGACAGCGGGCAGGTGAAAACCCATCCTTTCAAACTCGTCCGTCAGGCCGATGCTGGCGCCCCCGCCGGGGCCTATCAATAATACATTGCGGCCCTTAAAACCGGGCAGATACTGCAGCGTTGTCAGCACATCTACCAACCCTTCCACATTACGGTGTTTTATGATGTTAAGCTGCCGGCAGAGGCTATTCCAGACGGCATCATTGCCTGCCATGGACCCCGTGTGGGTGGAGGTAGCCCTAGATCCGGCTTCCCCGCATCCTGCCTTCACCATGACTACCGGTTTAATGCGGGCGGCCCTCTCAAGCAGCTTCCTGAATCTTTTGCCGTTGCGGACACCTTCCAGGTAGAGTGCAATTATTTTGGTTTTGGGGTCCTCTGTCATATATTCAAGAAAGTCGCTCTCATCGAGGTCGCAGGCATTGCCGAAGCTGACGACCTTGCTGAATTTTACTCCCCTCCAGGTGGCTTCCCTGATAACGTAAATTGAATTGCCGCCGCTCTGGCTGATAAATCCCACGTCCCCGCTTTCCCTAGAGAAGTCGATATCATAAGAGAATCTGGCTTCAGGGCAGTAAATTCCCATGCAGTTGGGACCGATGATCCTAACTCCTGTTTCCTTTCCTGCGTCCACCAGTTGCTGCTGTAAATCAACTGAGCCGCTCTCTCCTATCTCAGCGAAACCGGCGGTGCAAAAATGGACTGCCTGGGCACCCTTGGCGGCACACTCATGCACGATTTGCGGCGAGATTTTGGCTGAAACCGTACAGGCAGCGTAATCGATTTCCCCGGGTATTTCACTGATTGAACGGTATACCTTGTGGCCGTTCAGTTCTCCCCCGCGCGGGTTTACCGGGTACATATTGCCCTTGAAATGAAAGGCCAGCGCAGAGTCCCAGAAGGTCCTGGTCCAGTGGGTCGGGTTGCTGGTGGTCACTCCGACAAAAGCTACGCTGGTGGGATGGAAAATGCGGTCGATTGAATCGTATAGTTCTGTCATAATCAGTATGCCGTGAAATAAGGTGGTGATAACGTGCTACTAACCCGGTCAAACGGTGAATGTGATTATATTAAATTGCGGCGCAATAGACAATTTATTAACTTACGTTCATATTCAGGTTATTGCTTTTGATTGCCTCGATGCGCTCGATCAGTGGCGGATGAGAATAATACAGGAACGTGTAAAAGGGATGAGGTGTCAGGTTGGAGAGGTTATCAGCTGCCAGTTTTTTTAAGGCACCTTCCAACTGCAGCGGTCCGGGACCGGTCAGGGCGGCAAAGCGGTCGGCATCGGCTTCATTTTT
>JAFGLP010000002.1 GCA_016927965.1 Dehalococcoidia bacterium | reverse complement strand
TCTACAGGACTTTCGCCGCTGCTGAAAGAGACCCTGTTCGAGCGCTTAAAGGAGATCCACGGCATGGGGCTGACCATACTGCTGGTAGAGCAGGATGTCAGCTATGCGTTTGAGATTGCCAGCAGGAACTACGTGTTGTCCAAAGGGCATATCGTCGGTGAAGGCACCGGAGAAAAGCTGATGGCTGACGAGTTCCTGCGTAAAGTATATCTGGGATTATAGACCGTTAAATCCGGTATACACATATAAAAACATCTTATGTCCGGTCAGTATGAAAGCGGGCTGGCGTAGGTGATCGTTGCCTGTTAAAAAAGGAGTTTACTAGAGATGGATTTCAAATTTAACAAAGAAGAGCAGGAGTTATGGGATTGGGTTGACGGTTATTTGCAGAAAGAGCTGCCTGAAGGATGGGTAGACGAACAAATTCAGTGGCCCGGCGGATACGGCGCCATTGTGGAATTTGAGGAGAAAGATTCATTCCGCCTTGAATTCACAAAAAAAATGTATAGAAAGGGGCTGTTGTCAGCGCCTACGGAGTACGGCGGCATCGGCACCAGTGCCATGATGCAGGCCATCATGTATGAACGGCTCAGCTATTACAGGGCGCCAACCGGGGGAACGGCCAATGTAATCTCCGCTCCCACTATTCTTAAATTCGGCAGCGAGGAGTTGAAGAGAGAGTGGATTCCCCGCATTATGAATGAAGGCCTTATTTTCTGGCTGGGTTACAGTGAACCTAACTCGGGTTCGGATTTAGCCTCGATGCAGAGCCGGGCGGTGGATGATGGTGATGATCTTATCGTAAATGGACAGAAGATATGGAGCAGCGGCGCACATGTAGCGGACTATGGCTGGATGGTTGCTCGCACAGATATGAGCGTTCCCGCTCATAAGGGTACCACGCTTTTTATCATGGACAACCGCTCCCCCGGCATCACCATCCGCCCCCTGATTAATATCGTAGGTTATCACTCTTTTAATGAAGTATTTCTCGATAATGTCCGTGTCCCCAAGAAAAACATTGTCGGGCAGATGAACATGGGGTTTTATTACCTGATGGCTGCCCTGGATTTTGAGAGGCTGGCCATTTCAATGGGCGGCTTCCGCAGGCAGCTTGAAGACCTGTTAAAGTATGCAAAGGAAAATAAACGCAATGGCAGGCCTGTCGGCGAGGAACCGATCGTGAAACAGAAGTTGGCTGAGCTTGCTATCGAGGTTGAGCTGGCTTACATGTTTTTCTTTAAAACAGCCTGGATGATTGATAACGGGCTGTTTCCCAACGTCGAGGCCTCGGTGCTTAAGCTGGTATCTACCACATTGAGCCGCAAGATAGCTGGTATAGGAATGGAGATAATGGGGCAGTACGGTCAGTTGTGGCGAGGATCGAAACATGCGCAAATGGGCGGCAGGGTTGGCATCGGCTACCTGGATTCGATCTCGGCTGTGGTCGGAGCAGGCACCTCGGAAATCCAGCGCAATATCATCGCCCAGCGCGGGTTAGGCTTGCCGAGAAGATAGCCTGCCCGGTACAGTTGGTTATTTACGTTGTCTTGATAATAAGAGTATAAATCAAAATATTAACTAACAGAGGTTAAAAATGAGAACCAAGAAACAGTATATCGAGGGCCTGAGGAAAAAGAAGCGCAATATCTATTTTAACGGTAACCTTATTGACAGGGATGATGAAGCATTGATGCCCAGCATCGACGTTATGGGAATTACCTTTGACCTTGTCAACGATCCCAAATACAAAGACCTGCTTACCGCAAAGAGCCACCTGACGGGCGAGACGATCAACCGCTTTAATCATATCTGTCACAGCACCGAAGACCTGCACAAGAAGCAGGATATGATCAGGGCCCTTTGCCAGCTTGTCTGGGGATGTATCATGCGTTGCATGGGAGTCGACGCTTCGAATGCTATTTACAACGTCTCTTTTGAGGCTGACAAGCAGAACAACGGCACGACGGAATATCATAAAAATTTCAAGAAATGGCTCGAGCGCTATCAGATGGAGGACCTGGTGGGGTGCTGCGCACAGACCGATGTCAAGGGCGACAGGATGAAGCGTCCCAGCCAGCAGCTTGACCCGGACCTTTATGTGCGCGTGGTCGAGCGCAAGAGCGACGGCATCGTTGTAAAGGGCTGCAAGGTGCATAACTCGCTGGCAGCCATATCCGATGAGATACTGGTGGTACCCACCAGGTCGCTGCTGCCTGAGGAAAAGGACTGGGCGGTGGGCTTCGCCGTGCCGGCCGACTACGACGGCGTCAAACAGGTGGTGACCGCACACAATCTGCGTGAGCGGAAGGTGTATAAGAAAGGCTTTGCGCAGGGTAACTCGGATTCCTATACCATATTCGATAATTGCTTCATCCCCTGGGAGAGGGTATTCCTCTGTGGGGAAACTTCACATGGTGGAGTGGCGGCTCTGCTGTTTGCGCTTTTCCACCGGCACAGCTATGCCGGCTGCAAACCTGCCCTGGGTGAACTATTGTTGGGTACGGTGGCTCTGGCGGCTGAATACAACGGTATTGCCAAGGCGCCGCATGTGCGTGACCGGCTGGCTGAGATTATCCGTACTGCTGAGCTGGGATATGCCGCCGGTTTTACCGGGTCTTCCCTGGGAAAACCAGAAGTCTACATGCCAGGTAAGGGCTTTGTTCCCTATGGGCCAGGCAGCTATATTCCCAATTCTATCTATTGTAATGCCGGCAGGTGCCTGACCGGTGAAGCGGTATATCACGAGTACGAGATACTCTGCGATATATCCGGAGGAATCCCCGCCACTTTCCCACATGAAGCTGATTTACTGAATCCGGATACGGCGGATTTGCTCAAGAAGTATACCATGCGCAATCCCAATATCAATATAGACGATGCTATCAAGCTCTGGATGCATATCGGAGATGTGCTGTGTTCAGCTACCGGCGGCATTACCATGATGGCCAACTACCACGGCGGTGGTTCCCCTATCATGGAGAGCATAGCTATTACATCCCAGTATGATATAGAAGCACGTAAAGCTATGGTAAAGAAGATCGCCGGAATTGAAGGCAGAACTTATTGAAAGACAGCCCGGCTTCTGCTATTGACAAATTATGGGGCTATGGGTAATTATTTACAGGTATATTCCCTGTGGGGAATAATTGCTATTGTAGGTGAATAGTAGATGGCAAATTTAAAATATACGCTGCTGGGTTTTCTGAGCTATGCTCCGATGACTGGATATGAGATCTCTAAAAAGTTTTTCAGGTTCGTCCGTCCGGCCATGAGTCAGATATACCGTAATCTTAATACCTTGGCTGAGGAAGGTTATGTTATATCCGAGAGGATAGAACAGGAGAAGCTGCCGTCACGTAATAAGTTTGAGATAACAGAGGAGGGGCGCAGACAATTTTACAGGTGGGTAAAAGATCCCCCAGTGCATAATGGCGAACGCGAGCCGATTATATTAAAATTATGGTTTGGTAGCCGTGTTAGCAAAGATGACCTTATATCGAGTTTGGATTCATACGCGGTGGGTGTGAAAGAGGAACTAAAGTTTAGAAAGACAACTGCACGGTCGGCCATAAAAAAGGGGCTGCAGGAGTTTGCCAGCCCGATGGACAGGCTATACTGGAACCTTGCTAACGATTATGCTGTCTGGAGGCTTGAATCTTTCCTGGAGTGGAAGGAACAAGCTATTAAATTAATCGAAGGTTTCCATAAAGACCCGGAAAAATGAGCGGGAAGACTGTTTTAAACACTGATGAGAGTTTGCCAGCAGTCAATATTTTGAGATAGATATTAACGTATTTTTTCGATAAATAATTAATCGGACTATGTTTTAGTGATAATAACGAACTAAATAAGGAGGCCTTATATGCTTGACCGTGTTGCCATAGTAGCTGCGGCGCAGACCAAATATGAAGCTACGAAATTGAACAAGCACCTCAGCCAGCTGGTGCTGGAGGTTTCCGACACAGTAGCCGAGGAAGCGGGTGTCTCGCTGGTTAAAGACGTCGATGCAGTGGTGAGCAATTCTCAGGACCACTGGGACGGCAGGACCATTTCATCCTGCCCGATACCCGAGGTGACCGGTGCCCACCTGAAGGATGAGTCAAAGGTGGCGGATGACGGCGCATATGCTGTTATGTACGGGGCGATGAAGATAATGTCTGGACATCACAAGCTGGTGCTGGTGGTAAGCCATTGCTGTGAATCGATGACGGACGAGGCCATGATCGAGAACCTTTCGGTCGATCATATTTTCCACCGTGAGATCGGGCTGGACTATACTATGTGTGCGGCCATGCAGGCCAGGCAGTACATGGACAAGTATAAAATCAGCCGTGAGCAGCTGGCCAGGGTGGTGGTGAAGAACAAAGGAAATGCGCTCAACAATCCCTGGGCGCAGTCGGGTGCCAGGCTGACGGTAGAGGAAGTGCTGAAGTCCAAAATGCTGGCGGAGCCGCTGAGTGAACTGGATAAGAAGCCTGGCTCGGATGGGGCCTGTGCCGTGCTGCTGGCCAGCGAGGATGTGGCTAAGAAATTGACGAAGAACCCGGTATGGATAATGGGCATGAGCAACTGCTATGACTCTCACTATCCCGGGGACAGGGACCTGTCCGATTGTGACTCGCTGGTAAAGGCGGCCAAAGAGGCCTATAAGATGGCCGGGATAAGCGATCCGCGCAAAGAGATTGACCTAGTAGAGCTGTCGGAATACTTTTCGTATCAGGAGCTTATGTGGACGGAAGGACTGGGGCTGTGTGGCCGTGGAGAGGGCGGTAAATTGATAGAAAGTGGGGTCACTGGCATCAAGGGCGATCTCCCTGTCAATGCATCCGGCGGTCTGCTTTCGGGGGTCCCAGTAACGGTAGCAGGCATATCGAGGGTGGCAGAGGTGGTATGGCAGATGCAGGATAAGGCCGGGAAGAACCAGGTGGCGGATGTGAAGAGAGCAGTAGCCCATGGATGCGGTGGTCTGTGCGGACAGATGCACTGCGTGCTCGTACTAGAAAAAGGAGGAAAGTAAGATGTCACAACGGGTAGCGATAGTCGGCGTCGGGATGACCAGGCATACCTCGCGAAGACCCGATGTAAACGACGGTGAATTAATCAATGAAGCGGTAATGGCTGCACTGGCCAATGCGCAGCTTTCATTAAAAGATATCGACAGTGTGGTGATCGGTAACATGGATTTCTTTGAAGGCCAGTACCTTGCCGATGCCATGCTTCTGGACTACACCGGGGCGCGCCTGAAAAAGGGGCAGAAGATGAATACCGGCGGTACGGTGGGCAGTATGGAAGTCGTCACCGGATTTTACAACGTTGCCTCAGGTATATGCGATACCTGCCTGGTGATCGGGTGGGAGAAACACGATGAGACGGCGGTGACGCCCTGCATCTCGACCATGGGCGATTCTTCGATGGACCGTCCCTTCGTGGTGGGCGCATTGACCGGGCTGGCTATCGAGGGGATAGAGTACATGCACAGGACCGGGTGTACGCTGGAACACGCCGCCATGGCGCGTGCCCAGTCATCGCTCAATGCCGCCCGCAACCCCAACGCTCACCTGCGTGATAAATATACGCCTGAGGAGGTGATGAGCGCCCGTATGGTGCAGTATCCGCTCAACCTGCTGATGGTCTGTCCGACCAGCGTGGGGGCGTGTGCCACTGTGCTGGCGGGAGAGAAGAAAGCCAAAAAGATAAGCAAAAAGCCGGTCTGGATCAAAGACCATATCACGGTACATCCCGAATACACCGGCAACCATTACCAGGGGCAGTTTGACCTGCCCGGATACGACCGGCATACTTCGATGATGGTGGCTGGCAGCACGCTTTTCAAGCGCAATCATATCACGCAGCCGCTGAAGGAATTCCAGGTCTTTGAGATGTATGACCCCTGTGCTTTCGTGCAGATGTCGTGGCTGGAAGATTTTGGCATCTGCGGGCATGCTGAAGGCTGGAAGATGATGGAAAAGGGCCAGACGGCCCTGGAAGGGGCCTTTCCGGTCAATCCCTCTGGGGGTGTGCTGTGCACCAATGCCATTGGGGACTCCGGCATTATGCGCATAGCTGAGGCAGCCCTGCAGATAAGGGGCGATGCCGGTGAGCACCAGGTGACGCGCGACGTTAAAACGGCGCTGGCCAGCGGGTTCGGCGGCGCATTCTGGACTGATTTAATGATCCTGAAACGGGACCTTGACTGATCGGAGGGAAGAAATGAAAAGCAGTAAAGCACCTGAATTTATAATTCGTGACGTAATGCTGGCGATACCCTATAAATGGGCGGCCGGTGAGTACATGGGCGAGTTCCTGACGCAGCTCAAGGAGTCGGGCAAGATATATTCCAACCGGTGTCCCAACTGCGGGCGCTACAGCTGCCCGCCGCGGCCTGTCTGCGGCGTATGCCATACCAAAACGGAGCCGCGTGAGAAATGGAAGGCCATTGGCCCGCAGGGCACCCTGTTGGGTTTCTGCGTGACCGAGCAGTCCTTCATGGTCCCCAATACGGGCGAGATGCTGGAAGTGCCTTACAGCATAGGGATAATTCTGCTGGACGGGGCCTCGGTTACACTGCAGCACAGGCTGGCCGAGACCGACCCGGACAAGCTGAAACCGGGCATGAGGGTGGAGGCTGTCTTCAAACCCAAGGAAGAGCGCAAGGCTGATATATTCGATATAGTCCATTTCAAGACTATCTCGTAAAGAAATCAAGAGGTAATAGTAAAATGTCAGAAGAAAAATCAATGAGATCCGTCATCACCAACGGCTATATCAAGGCGCCCTACAAATATTCCATGGGTGCGCTGGCCAGCCAGTTCTTCGTCAAGCTGCGTGACTCCAGGAAGATCTGCGCGGCCAAATGCCCGGGCTGCGGTAGCATTACCGTGCCTCCCCGCTCGACCTGTCCCGAGTGCTTCTCCAAGATTACCGACCTGGTCGAGTTGAGCGGCAAGGGGACGCTGGTGACATATACCGTCGTGCATTACTCTTCGTCCGTGCAGGCTGTTAAACCGCCGTATGCGGTCGGTGTTATCAAGATGGAAGGCGCAGATAAAGGTATAACCCACCTGATCGGAGAAGTGGATTATAACAAGCTTAAGAAAGGGATGAAGCTCGAGCCGGTATTCAAAGATAAAAGAGTCGGCAGCATGCTGGATATTGAGTACTTCAGGCCGGTTAAGTAGCATTCTATTTAAATGACGTTTTTAACCTATCTTCCTGAGCGGTCTTCCTCGCTCCGCCCAGGTAGATAGAAGAAGAGGGTTCATCTTTGAGAGATTATATCACCTCAGTCATTGACGAATGGTCTCACAGCATTACCATTTTGCTGTTTCTGAATCCAGCATATGCTGTTATACCATAGATTTGATTGGTAACTCTGTGGGATGCATGATGGAATGTCAATAAAATATTAAGGTCCACAGTGTACATGGCATTTAATAACTGCCGGTTATGGTGAATCATTTGTTATTGCAAGCATTTATTCAGGAGGATTACAAGTGCCAAAGAAATTAGCAGATAAAATTGCGCTGGTGACCGGTGGCGGTACTGGCATAGGAGAATCGATCTGTAGGATATTTGCAGGGGAAGGGGCTTGGGTGGCAGTAACCGATATCAACAGGGGAACCGCTGATAAGGTAGCACAGGATATAAACAGCAATGGCGGCATGGCCAGGGCCTACGAGCTGGATGTCACCAAAGGGGATGATGTAAAGTCTGTTGTAGAGGATATATTAAATACATGGAAAAAAGTCGATATCCTGGTAAATAATGCGGGTGGCGGTACCGAAAAATTGTTCCTGGAAACCGACGAGAGCCAGTGGAATAAATGTATAGCGCTTAATCTTAAGGGCACCCTGTTGTCCACGCATGCCGTTCTCCCTACAATGATCGCACAGCGGTACGGCAAGATTATAAATATATCTTCGCTGGCGGGAAAGATGGGGCAGGGAGGTTACGGGCTGGTCTATTCCGCCTGCAAGGCTGGTGTGGACGTCTTCGCCAAGGCGCTGGCCAGGGACGTATCCCGCTATAACATCAACGTTAACTCGATATGTCCCGGCACTATCGATACACAGTTGCTGCACAATGTACCCGGCTTGCTGGAGACGATGGCGAAAAGGACTCCGATGAAAAGGGTTGGAAAGCCTGAAGATATAGCTTACGCTGCCCTCTTTTTAGCGTCGGATGAAGCTAACTATATAACGGGACACTCTATGCCGGTGGACGGCGGAGTCTCGATGATTTAACTGCTGCTATTCGGGGCTTAATCTAAAACAGTTTTCCCGGCTTGTACCGATTTATATGCGCGGCTTGATTAACTACTCCCAACAAATTCCTGCCGGTTATTTCTAAAGAACTGCGTATAAGCATATTGACAAAGCCATCCAGGGAATATAGAATATAGCAATTCCCCAGGGGGAATACATACCAAGGTCACATTTCAATATGAAGTTACAGTACCCGCTAATTTACCTGGGTTTTTATTAACTGGATTTCCGGCTGTTGAGAGATTTTTGTATGTTGAATAACCGATAAATACAAAGTCTACAGCATTGGCTTGCCAGGGGGCGATTTGATACAGGACTGGGCCTCTAATATGAAAGACGAGGGAGGTGTTGCTCAAGCTCATACGGGATTTTCATAAAGCGGTATATGCAATTAAAAAAAGGAGGAGTCATGAAAAAGGTTAGTTTCAGTCTGGGTTTACTTTTATCAGTTGTACTGATAGTAACCATCTTCGCGGGCTGCACAGAGGTGCCCAAGGCAGCGGAAACGCCCGAGAAGGCAGTGGACGTTACACTCAGGGTGGCGGTGCTCGCCGATGCAACCGGCCCTTATGCGGTGACGGTAGGACCGCAGCTCAATGCCATGAAGGATTTTGGCAAATGGGCAAATGAAACAAACTATATTCCCGGTGTTAAACTGGATGTGAAGGCTTATGACCACGGGTTGAAAATGGAACAATGCGTAGCCCTTTATAAGGAAGCGGTAACATCCACCCCTGCACCTGTTATGACCAATGGTGGGTTGTGGAGCTCGGCTGCTGCCACGCTGGCAGGGTTTGCCAAGCAGAATAAGATCCCCATCATGGATACCACCCCTTTGAAAGAAGTTATCATTCCTCCCGGGTGGTTCTTCGGTTACCAGCCGGCGTATGAGGGACAGGTCGGCGCCTATATTGACTGGATTGTCGATAACTGGAAGGCTGACAGCAAGATACCCTGGATCAAAGCAAATTATGAGAACAGGAAACCCCGCCTTGCGCTGATGTCATGGGATATCACACTTGGGCGGGCAAACGAGAGCAATGAGGTCAAGTGCTATGCTGCTGACAGAGGTGTAGAGTATGTAGGCACGGAATATGTTCCCATGACAGTGGGCGATGTAACGCCGCAGCTCACCAGGTTGAAGGACAAGGTCGATTTTATGTACATCGGCATGTTCGGGTCTGCCTGGCAGGCAGTGCTCAAGAAGGCCGACGAGATGGGCATGCGTGACCAGTTCATGGATGTAGGCCCTTCTTATTTCTCTCCCATTGAGATCGCCAAGTTCACTCCTGAGCTTGCCAATAACAACGGCGCTGTGCAGATCTTCGTAGCAGGCTATGATGATCTGCCGGAATTTATACAGAAAGGGCATGATGCGCAGGGCTACCCGCGTGATTTCATGTCGTACGCCGCCGGCTACACCATGGGTGACCTGATGGCTGAATCCATACGGCATACGGTGGATAAGGTCGGTGCTGACAAGGTGACCGGGCCAGCCATATATGAGGCCCTGTGTGGAGGCGCTATTACCAATTTTACCCCCCTGTCCTTCAGGGTCCCTGTGACCTTTTCCAATAATGAGAAGCTGGTCAAAATGGACGGCGCAGATAAGGTTATTGTAAGCGTTATCCAGAACTGGGATGCCAGCAAGGGCCCGGCTGAGAATAGCTACATCAGCCAGGAGCTGGATGTACCGGCTTTGCTGCCCGGCGGCAAGGATGTCCCGGCTGGCTGCAAATAAGCTGGTAAACGGGTTAATTATGTAACTTAAGTGGGGGCTGAAAAGCCCCCACTTTTCTTTTTAATATCTAGAAACTGCCGCGCTCACTTTACTGCCCACTATGTTTCTGTATTCTGCCGTTTGTATAGGTAAAAGTTGGTTTTACAGGTATTTAGTGATATAACAAAAATCAATAGTAAGGGCAAAACTGAAATCAACAAGTGATTCGACTAATTATAAAAGTCGCTATATACTGATAATCGTTACGATGTTGAGGCAACGGTTGAAATAGGAAAATCGGGTGGTTATTTATCGGGAATTGCGAAAATCTACGTTCTCCAGTTACAACTTCTTATATTTTTCATAACGCTCTCTTCAAACAAATATATTGAGGGGGCACTATTCAAGTACATATCAATATTAATACAGGGAGGTGAAACCGGAAAAATTCTTGCATACCAGTAAAACAGCACAAACCGCAATAAAAAGGAGGAGTCATGAAAAAGGTTAGTTTAAGTCTAGGGTTATTTTTAACAGTTGTAATGATAGTTACGATTTTCGCCGGATGCACAGCTGCGCCGCAAAAGGCAGCTGCGCCGGAAGCAATGGAGAAGGAGAAGGTCACGTTCAGGATGATCAATCTGGGCGACGCCAGCGGCGCTTATGCGGTTACCATCGGCCCGCAGCTTGACGGTTGTAAGGATTATGCCCAGTGGGCCAATGAGAACGATTATTTGCCGGGAGCCATACTCGATATCAGGCCTTATGACCATGGCTTGAAGGTAGAATCGGCCGTGGCGCTCTACAAGGAGGCGGTCACTTCAACCCCGATACCCGTAATTACCAATGGCGGACTGTGGAGCACGGTTGCTCCAACCCTGGCGGGTTTCGCCAAGCAGAACAAGATCCCCATCATCGATGCTACTTCACTGAGAGAAGTCGTAATACCCCCCGGCTGGTTCTGGGGATATCAGCCGAGCTACGAAGGCCAGGTCGGCGCCTATGTCAACTGGATAATCGACAACTGGAAAGCCGACAGCAAGATCCCCTGGATCCAGAAGCATTATGAGAACAGGAAGCCGAGGCTGGCCCTGGTATCCTGGGACATTGCACTGGGCCGCGCCAACGAATCGGTGGAAGCCAGGTGTTATGCTGAATCCAAGGGCGTGGAATGGGTCGGCGCTGAATATGTTCCCCTGACGGTGGGCGATGTAACCCCGCAGCTCAGCCGCTTGAAAGACAAGGTTGATTTCATCTATATAGGCATGTTCGGATCGGCCTGGCAGGCAGTTTTAAAGAAAGCTGCTGAGTTGGATATGCGCGACCAGTTCATAGACTGTGGCACCTCCTATTTCTCACCGCCAGAGATCGCCAAGTTCACCCCTGACCTTGTAAATAATACGACTGCTCTGACTATTTTTGACGTCAATTGGAATACATATCCCAAGCAGATCCAGGATGCACAGGCCAAGACCAAGTACCCCAAGGAGTTTGGGTCGTACGCAGTTGGCTGGTACTGGGGCGACCTTGCTACCCAGGCCCTCAGGAAGACCATCGAGAAGGTCGGCATAGAAAACGTGACCGGGCAGGCTATCCAGGATGTGCTGTGTGAGGGAGGCGTCAACAAATTCAAGCCCATGATATCTGAAAACACCATCACGTGGGCTAACAATGCTAACCTCGTGAAAATGGACGGCGGAGACTCTGTAACTGTCCAGCTGGTTAACGGCTATACCAAGGATATCTTACCTGAGGATACCTATAAGACGTATATAACCACAAAGGACGTACCTGTCCCGGGACTTTTGCCCGGCGGCAAAGATATCCCGGCTGGCTGCAAATAAGCAGAAAAACGAATAAATAAACATATAGGGGGCGGTTAGCCCCCTATATGTTTATTTGAAAGACGATCATTATCCCTGAACGGTCAACTGATTCCATCGATTGACAAATTAAGCAACTGTGATATAATTTCGTTCAATAGAAAGAGCGCTCGCTCTAAGCGATATATTTAACAGTTAAATCCGCAGAAATAATATTGAGAATACTATCCCATTCCAGATATGGGGATATTAATCAAAGAGAGGAGGTACTATGAAGAAAATCAATCTGGGTCTTGGCTTATTATTAACTGCCGTACTTGTGGTGACTATCTTCGCGGGCTGCGCAACAGCTCCCGCGGCTGAGGCACCCAAGCAGGAGAATGTCACTCTCCGCGTCTGCACGTTTGCTGACTGTTCGGGGCCATACGCGGTTACAGTCGGACCTCAGCTTGATGGCGTTAAGGATTTCGCTATCTGGGCTAATAAAACGGGCTATATTCCCGGCGTTACCCTGGATGCCAAGGTTTATGACCACGGTTTAAAGATGGAATCCGCCGTGGCACTGTACAAGGAAGCCGTCACCAGCACCCCCACTCCGGTCCTGACCAACGGCGGTTTATGGAGCACAGTAGCGCCCACGCTGGCCGGGTTTGCCAAGCAGAACAAGATCCCCATCATCGACGCTACCGCGTTAAGGGAAGTCATCGTACCTCCCGGATGGTTCTTTGGCCTACAGCCGTCATATGAGGGACAGGTCGGCGCTTACATAAACTGGATTGTCGATAACTGGAAGGCCGACAGCGACATACCCTGGATCAAGAAACACTATGAGAACAGGAAGCCCAGGCTGGCCCTGTTTGCCTGGGATATCACACTGGGTCGTGCCAACGAGTCAGAAGAAGTGAAGTGTTATGCTGAGGCCAAGGGTGTTGAGTGGGTCGGTGCTGAATATGTTCCCCTGACAGTGGGCGATGTAACCCCCCAGCTTACCAGGTTGCAGGACAAGGTTGATTTCATCTACATCGGCATGTTCCCGTCAGCCTGGCAGGCTGTGCTGAAAAAGGCGGCCGAGATGGGTATGCGGGACCAGTTCATAGATGTGGGGCCTTCCTATTTCGTGCCTCAGGAGACTGCTAAATTCGTGCCCGCACTAGCCAACAATAACGGCGCCTGCGGCATCTTTGTGAGGGGTTATGATGAGTTACCCAAATATATACAGGAAGGACATGACTCTCACGGGTATGCGCGTGATTTCATAACCTATGCAGCAGGTTGGGAAGGAGCAGATGTGATGGCCGAGGCTTTACGGCAGGCAGTCAATAAAGTGGGCGCAGATAAAGTCACCGGCCAGGTTATCTACGATGTGCTGTGCGCCGGTGCGATTAACAAGTTCAAGCCCATGGTCGCCTGCAACACCATTACCCTGTCCAATAACGCATCGCTGGTAAAGATGGACGGCGGCGACTCCGTTACCATCAACATCATCCAGGACTGGAACCCTGATAAGGGACCGGCAGAGAACAGCTATATCAGCACGCCCGATGTGCCGATCCCGCTGCTGCTGCCCGGCGGCAAAGATGTGCCGGCTGGCTGCAAATAATTTAATAATCAAATAAATAACAACAGGGGGACGACAACGTCCCCCTGTTTTATTTAAATAATTGGTTAATTCACCTAACTAACTATCCATTATATTACCGTATTTTCAATCTGGAGCAGGTATATTAGCTCTAAGATGCGGCAAGCTGTATAAAAGTATGTGAAAATATTGACAATTGCATCATGCTGCAATACACTAATTCAAATATCTGGATAAGCTATTTACCAGTTGTATTGTTGAGGGTATGATCATGTCTGAAGAATCTGTAGAATTGGATGTTGTTATTTACGCGCTTGCTATAAAAATCCCACAAACTGTCCACGGCTGATAAAAAATTACATGATTTTATCAATTAATATTCAAAGGAGGTGATACCAGGAAAACTTGAACCTGCCAGTCATTTGGGCACCTTACAAAAATAAAACGGAGGTATGATGCAAAGTATTAATCGAGGTCTAGGATTATTTTTAGCAGTTGTACTGATGGCAACAATTTTCGCCGGCTGCGCAGCCGCTCCCAAGCAAGCCGAAGCGCCTGCGCAAGAAAAACAAAACGTCACTGTACGTGTCGTTATGCTGGCCGATCTGACCGGTCCGTACGGAGTAACTACGGGGCCCCAGCTTGATGGCTGCACTGATTGGGCCAAATGGGCCAATGAGACCAATGTACTGCCGGGAGTAACATTTGATATCAGGGCTTATGATCATGGTTTGAAGATGGAGTCTGCTGTTGCCCTGTATAAAGAGGCAGTGACATCGACCCCCACCCCAGCTTTTACCAATGGAGGCCTGTGGAGCACGGTGGCTCCCACGCTGCACGGACTGGCCAAGCAAAGCAAAATTCCCATCGTTGATGCAACTTCTTTGAGAGAAGCTGTCGTTCCCCCGGGTTGGTTCTGGGGTTTCCAGCCTTCATACGAAGGACAGGTCGGCGCCTATGTTAACTGGATTGTCGACAACTGGAAAGCGGACAGCAAGATCGAATGGATCAGGAAGCACTATGAGAACAGGAAGCCCAGGCTCGGGCTGATGTCATGGGACATCTCCTTGGGCCGCGCCAACGAGTCTGCTGAGGCCAAATGCTATGCCGAGGCCAAGGGTGTGGAATGGGTTGGAGCGGAGTATGTGCCTCTGACGGTGGGCGACTGTACTCCTCAGCTTACCAGGTTTAAGGACAAGGTTGATTTCATATATGTAGGCATGTTCGGTTCAGCCTGGCAGGCCGTGCTCAAGAAAGCTGCCGAGCTGGGCATGCGCGACCAGTTCATTGATGTTGGTCCTTCCTATTTCTCTCCGCCCGAGATAGCCCAGTTCACTCCTGACCTGGCAAACAATAATGGAGCCTGCTCTATCTTTGCGGCCATGTTTGATGAATATCCTAAGATTGTGCAGGATGCTCAGCTCAAGACCAAGTATCCTGTTGAGTTCGGCGCTTACGCTGTAGGCTGGTACGATGGCGACCTGTACAAGGAAATAATAAGGCAGACGGGAGAAAAGGTCGGCTATGATAAGATAAACGGACAGGCGGTCCAGGATATGCTGTGCGCCGGCGGCATCACCAAGTACAAGCCGATGATTTCAGCAAATACCATTACATGGGCCAATAACTCATCGCTGGTTAAAATGGACGGTGGCGACTCGGTAGAGATCCGCATCATACAGGGATATGATCCTAAGACCACTGAAGCTAAGGATTCATACAAAAACTATGTTCGATTCCCTGACACCAAGATACCCAGCTTGCTGCCCGGCGGCAAAGACATACCGGCCGGCTGCAAATAATATAATAACCAAATAAATAAAACAGGGGGACGTTGACGTCCCCCTGTTTTATTTATTTGGTTAATTCACCTAACTATCCATGATATTACCGTATTTTCAATCTGTAGCGGGTATATTAGCTATCAGATGCAGCAAGCTGTATAAAAGTATGTGAAATATTGACAATTGCATCGTGCTGCAATAAACTTGCTCGAATATCTGGATCAGCTATTTACCAGTTGTGTTGTTGGCGGTATAATCGTGGCTGAAGAATATGTAAAATTGGATGCTGTTATTTACGCGCTTGCTATAAAAATTCCCTAAACTGTCTACGGCTCATGAAAAATTACATGATTTTATCAATTAATATTCAAAGGAGGTGAAACCGGAAAAATTCACGTACCTATAAACTGGAGGCAGGTCAGAATAAAAAGGAGGCAGGATGAAAAAGGTTAGTTTAAGTCTAGGGTTATTTTTAACAGTTGTAATGATAGTTACG
>JAFGLP010000107.1 GCA_016927965.1 Dehalococcoidia bacterium | reverse complement strand
TGGCGATAGCTCATATTAGCGCTATACATGATCTCGGTTTTTCCCGCCCCATTAGCGCCAATTCTCAGCATCTCACTGATTATTTCAATATTAGACCGCCGCTGATTCATTTAACGGAACCAGTTACACATTTAAATTCAAGTTTATTCACTCTCGAGTAATATATAACGGTTTAAGGATATTGTCAATGATACTATGTTACATCGTATATGTGCAGAAACCCGCTGCGGCTAATACTTTTTGAAGAGCTGTAGAAAACGGTCCTGGTATTGTCCCCAGAGGTTCCATCTGTGTAATTCGTTCACCAGTTCAGGGGCATGGGATGGGTCCTGACGGCTAAGATCAAAGAGCTCCTCAATATTGGATAAGGCATCACTGGGAACACCGCGTTCATCAATGGCAAACCGGCCCTGGCTGTAAAACTCGGAATAATTATGATAGACGGAGCCGCTGGTCAGCTCAAAAGTAAATTTTAATAAAGACACGTCCCACATTTCCTCGACGCCCTTAATAATTGCGCTGAGAGGATCGCTGCGATCGTCTATTATCCGGTTTATTTTTTCCAGCACGGCAGCCTCAGGCTGCGAAACGATGTTCATCTGACCTGTTTCATTTTTATAGGAGTATAAGATACCCGGCTCGCTGGGATTTTGATGGGCTATCATCTGAAGGTACCTTTTGGCGGCGCCGCTGAATCCTTCTACATTAATAAGATATGCTGGAGTGACGATTTTGGGTCTGGAGGCAATTACCCTCCCCTCCCGTACCACATTTACTTCGTCCATCAGGGCAGTAATCAGGTAATAGTAAACGTTGGTGCTGCCGAAGGTTGAAAGACGCTGTTTGGGAGGCCGCAAAACCAGCGTATTTTCTATGGCGAGCCGTATTTTTTCATCAGATTCCATACAATTCACCGGCTAAAAATATTCCTGCACTATCTGAAAATTCCGCTGTATCCGCTCTTTCCCCTCAATAATACCATTGGGCTCTGTATTGTGCCCGGGAACAAGGTACTCCGTGTCCAGTAGAGATAATTTATCGATACTTCTTTTCAGTTGTTGTGTGTTGCCTCCCGGAAAGTCCGTCCTTCCTACACTCATAAAGAATACTACATCACCTGCTATTAAAACTTTGGTGTCCGGCAGATAGAGGCAGACTGACCCGGGAGAATGACCGGGAGTAAGTATGACCTGAATTCTATATCCGTTATTACCCAGGTCCATTTCACCTTGCTGTAGGTAAAACTGGGGGGTAAAAAGAGGTGGCTTCAGTCCGAACATTGTGTATAAACGTACACCTATAGTGGTCCTGAACTCATCTTCTTCCTTAGACATCGTGACGGGGGCGCCGCTCCTGGCGACAATCAGATCGTCTGCCTCGCAGTGGTCGGGATGACTATGAGTATTAATGATCAGTCCTATGTCTTCTATCTTGATATTGTCCCCACTCATTGCTTCTTCCAGGCTGTCGAAGCATTTCTCGCGGGTCTCGTTTACATGGTGGCCGGGATCAATGATTACGTGAGGTTTATCTCCTTTCAGCACGCCTGTTAACACGCTGGTATTGCAATTATTGCCCATGCCCTGCCATATGTAGCAGAATAAATTGCCGAGTAAGTTTACTGATCTATGGTATTTCATTGGACACCTGCTTTAAATTACTGATGAGAAGATCTATATGAGGTTAATTAGCTGGTGGAAAGCTGCATCGATATTTTCGTGAGTATCATTGCCCAGCACTTCTATAATTGAGCCTGCGACCTTAAGTACCTTATTTTCCTCGGTTTCACCCAGGAAAGAGATCATTTGCTCGATCCTGGCATCCAGTTGCAGCCGGTCTTCTTCGGGTGTTTTTCTGGATTTGGGTAGTGATAGCAGCGGGTCGCAGAAAAGTATCGGCCGCATTAAGGCGCTTTCATAGACAAACCTCGTTTGCCTGTTAGTACGCGAGATATTCCAGGCTGTCCTATCATCATCGGCTGGCTTGATCCACTCGAGCGCATATGAAAACTGGCAAGCGATATAATCATGTTCGACCAGGAATCTCGTTGTCTCAAAGTCTTTGACCCCCATGGAAAGCTGAAAGAAAAGCTCCTCCAGCTTTGCTGGTTCAATACCCTTAACCATCGCAATATGACGGCAGTCCTCGGGTATCTGAAAGATACTGTATTCGAGTGAACCATGCAGGACGGTATGTGCTGCCTCATGCCTGATGGCGCCGGCCCGGCCTGCCTTGCTGTAAGGCGCCAGTCTCTCCTGGCAAATCAATAGGCGCGGGTAACCGCGCAACACTTCATAAGTACATGCTGACACTTCGTCTATCGCATTGAAAGAAAGACCAAGCTTGAATTTTTCTTCACGCAGGAAACTGTTGAGGTTTTCCTGTGTATCGAAAATGAATATCTCTATCTTGTACGGAGCCCGATGTCCGAAACGCTTATAGCAATCGTTCAGGACATCGGAGATTTCCTTTTTGAAATTACTCGGGATATTCCCCCGTGTAAAATAGCTTAGATCTGCTGCTGACATATCTGATTAGGACAAAGATATCAATCTTACGCAGCAAAGTCAATAATCGTGGTACAATTAAAAATTAATTTGCAGGGTATTTGAAAAATGAAAAGAATGTGGGCCCCCTGGCGCATGCAATATATACTGCAGTCCGATAAGGGTAAAGGCTGTCTTTTGTGCGACAAACCAGCCGAAAAAAAAGACCGGGGGAATTACATCCTTTACAGGGGGAAGGCCAATTTTATCATGTTAAATGCATATCCTTATGCTCCCGGACACCTGATGATTGCTCCCTACAGGCATATCGGTAATGTGACTGATGCCAATGCTAGGGAAGCCAAGGAGCATGTAGAGCTGATACAGCTTTGTGTCTCGTTACTTGCCAAAGAGGTCAATGCCGCCAGTTTTAATATCGGTATGAATATAGGCAGGGTGGCCGGCGCAGGCGTAGAAGGGCATATACACACTCATATTGTTCCTCGCTGGAATGGAGATAACAACTTTATGGCGGTTGTTGCTGATACAAGGGTCTTATCTGAAGGGCTGCAGGCTACTTACAATAAGTTGAAGACGGGCCTGGATTCCATTACATAAAATAGGCCGTTTAATACACGATCCCGCTATTTCAGCCGATAATCAGTCTGTCGAGGATTTTTTCGCTGTCAATAGTAGTCAGTGCAATAATCCGGTCATTTTCTTTAAAGACGGTATCAGTATTGGGAATTCTCGGCCGCTCGCCTTCCCGCATTAAAAGTGCGATTGTCGTATCGGCTGGCAACCGCAGGTGGCCGATGGATTTGCCGACTGCCGGTGATTCTTTGGTCACAAGTAGTTCAACTACCTCTTCCATCTGTCCGCTCATTGTCAGCAGGTGTATCAGAGGATGGGCTGGTATTTCCTGTTCAACATGTTCAAGAATTGTTTTGGTAACAGATATCGTTCCGTCAATGCCCAGTTTTTTAAAAATATTTTCATTTACCGGATTATTTACGAGCGCAATCGTGCGGGGTACTTTGAAACGGTGTTTTGCTACCTGGCAGGAAACTAGGTTGTCCTCATCCTGGCTGGTTGTCGCTATCAGTACATCTGCCCGGTTAAGCCCTGCCTCTGTGAGTACGGCAGTTTCGCAACCATCGCCCCTCATGCAGCAGCTGCCCAGCTCATCCTCAAGCCGCTCGCATTTTCTGACTTCCCTTTCGATTATCAATACTTCGTGGCCCTGGTTGAGCAATGCCTTACTGAGATAAAAACCGATATTGCCTCCCCCAACGATTACTATGTATAAAGATTTCGACATGGTCAGACTTTCTCCAGCCTGTTAAACAGCAGATCAGCGAAAACTTCGGTGGGGCTTATCGATTCCAATCCAAGATGTTCGTAGATATCTTTTCTCAGGGGATCGTAGATACGGCAAATGACCCTGCTAACCTTAAAAATATGTTTGGCTATTTGGGCTGCCATGACATTACGGTTATCTCCCTGCGTGAGTGCAATGAAAGCATCGGCTTCCTCAATGCCTGCTTTACGCAACATCTCTTCATCGGTACCGTTGCCTATGAGGGCTGTCCCACTAAAAGTTGTTGGCAGCCTTCTGAAACTATAGGCATCCAGGTCCAATACGGTGACTTTATGCCCGGCCGCATCGAACATGGCCGCCAGTTTGCCGCCCACGCGTCCGCAACCCATAATAACTATGATTTTCCTTTTCTGTTTTAATGCTTCGGTTCCCGGCATATCATTACCCTGCACGGCGCTTCTTCTAAAACATGCGGTATGGCTGAACCCAGTGTGAATGAGCCAAATCTCTTCTTGTAACTGGTGCTCATTATAATTAAGTCCATGTTTTGCTGGCGTGCAACCTCGATTATTGCAGGTCCAACATCCCTGGCCTGTATAATTTCCGTTTCAACCTCAAAATCGTTTTCGGTTGCGTATTCCTCAGCCTGCATAAGGACCTGTTCGGCCTTTTCAACGTCATTTTTTATTATAGCATCGATTGGCAGTGAGCGATTCATCTCCATAACAAATACGATATGTATTTTAGTCTTGTTATTCCTGCCTATCTTGCAGGCCATTTCCACTGCAACCTGGTCAACCCCATTACCCCGGGCTGCTACCAGTATTTTATTGAATTCCATGGTTCTGATTAACTCCGTAAAATCATACTAAATACACAATAATACCAACTGGCATTTTTGTACAATGGTATTCAAGGGCTGATCGTTTCCCCTGGATCATACTCAGACGTTGCCATAGCTTTGGCGCGTTTTTTAGTATACCAGTAAATAACAATGCCGGCAGCCAGCCAAGCAAAGCCCACCCACCTGCTGTAAGGCTGCATTATAACCACAACCAGCCAGATAGCGAATGTCCCAAGTAATCCGAGTATAGCTGTGACAGGCAGGTCTTTTCCTTTGATCCTGATATTCCATGACAGTCTAAAGGGCCGCTCTTTTTCAGGGACCTTAATACGCAGGGCCAGTATGGATGCGTGTGCCAGGGCAAAAGACAGCATGGAACCGAAGGCGTACAGGCCGCCCAGGTTGGCGTACATGTCAGGGACGAAGAAACCGGGCGACTGCAGAATGATCGCAATTCCTGCAAATAATAATATGGAAATAAAAGGGGTTTTTGACTTGGGATGTACTTTCCCCATGATTTCGGGGAGCAGTTTAACGCGGCTGAGCGAGAAGGCCAGCCTGGAGATACCAAGCAGGCCGGCATTCGTGGCGATAAGCAGAATGGTGGCAGCCAGTATGGCTATCAGGAGTGGCAGAAAAGACTGTATGGCTTCGACAAACCAGGTAAATACTATCCTTTGTGTCTCTTCGGCAAAATGTACGGCGGCAAACTCGCTGGCTGAAAAAGAGGAGGATATTTTTTGTGCGATGCCTGCAATAGGGTCGGTTGACCATTGTGTTGCCAGTTCCACAGGTGTCATCGTTGAGAATGCCGACAAAGATATGCCGGAAAATATAACCAGGACGACAACAACCATTAATAGGAATGCTTTAGGCGCACGGATAGTCGGTCTCTTTGTTTCCTCGGCCATCTGCGAAATAGTTTCAAGGCCTGTAAATGCAATGGCTGCTATCGCTATACTGAAAAGTAAATCGTTGGCGCTGGGCCAGTAGTTGGTGATCCTTTCCCATATAATTTGCGGATTAAAAAAGAAGAACAGCGCAAGGAGTATAAGCAATATCTGTGTGGCAATATCAAGAATGGCCAGGGTTATATTCAGGATGGACGATTCCTTTACGCCGATTACATTCACTATCATCAGGAAAGCGACTAATCCCATGGCAAAAGCGGTCATCATTACCGGCGATGCCTTAAGGGGCGCCCAGAAAAAACCCAGATAGGAAGGGATGGCGAAAGCAGAAATTGAGATAGTGACGATGTACCCGAACATTAGTGCCCAGCCTGCAGTAAAACCCACAAAATCATTAAAGCCATGCCGGGCAAAACTGGCAGAGCCCCCCGATTCAGGGTACATGGCGGTACCCTCTGCGTAAGAGAGGGCGGTAAAGACAAATAGAATACCCGCTAGTCCGAGTGCGATGGGGGTAGCGCCCGAGGCTGCCAGAGCGACCAGTCCCAGAGCATAATAAATAGAAGAACCAACATTGCCATAGGCTATGCTGAATAGGTGAGGCGTCCGCAATACGCGGCGCAGAGGCCTGCTTTGTTGTCTCTTAGGATGAGCGAACTTATCGCCCGGCTTCATACGAAGTAATTCTTCACTTTAAGTGTATTTAAGGAAATTGAAGCAAATTTTAATCACGCCACCGGCTGTTGTCAAGCTTACACATTTTCGGATCATATTTGGAGTTTTGAAGAGATCGTGAAGCTGATAGGCTAAAGACCGACTGCCTTTTTCGCCAATTCTACGAGTATATCCATCCATACAGGGAGAGAAGCCCCTCCTATTTTCTCTATAGTATCCTTTGCCTTATTTCACCGATTGTTCTCACGTGCGGCATCTAAAAATTCATGCCCTTCCCAAGTTAAGCGGGAGATTAATGCTTCGGGACTATGACTACCCATATGTGTTATATCATGCACCTCAACTAACCCTGCCTCTCCTAATAAAACGGCATGATATCCGATTTCTTCTTGGGTATACCCTTCTATCTCAATCTTAGGAGCAAAACCGTGGTCATCTGCCTCAATTGCAAGCAGCATTGCACGTATCAAATCCATG
>JAFGLP010000106.1 GCA_016927965.1 Dehalococcoidia bacterium | reverse complement strand
GTTCGCCCATATCAATCACCGGCAAGCCATGCAAACTAAAGAAAAACTTAGAAAGACCGTATTACAAAACAGGGGAAATATTGTTGTGCTGTGCAGTCACGATACCGATGATTTTGTAAAATTTTCGCCTGTTAAGTGAAGAAATCTCTCAGTTTTTCTATGCATTCAAATTCAAAGTTACCAGATTATGTAATTCGCTTATCACTATCCGGATGCCAGGCATTCAGTCCGGAGCTTTTATATTCAACGGGAAATATTCTAAAATACCCTATTACATAAAAAAGAAGAGGATTTAGACATGCGTTTTTCCAGACTATTAGGCAAGACATTAAAAGAGGCCCCCTCCGATGCGGACACCGCCAGCCACAGGTACCTGGTACGGGCCGGCATGATCCAGCAGGTGGCAGCGGGCGTATACTCATACATGCCGATGGGCTGGAAAGCCCTCAAGAAAATAGAAAACATCATCCGTGACGAGATGGACAAAGCCGGCGGGCAGGAGCTCAATATGCCCTCGCTCCAACCTATTGAACTCTGGGAGAAATCGGGCAGGCTGCCATCCTTCGATAAAACACTTTTCACGGTCAAAGACCGCAAAGAGCATACGCTGGCCATCGGCCCCACGCATGAAGAGGTGATCACCGACCTGGTCAGACGAGCCGTGCAGAGCTATCGCGACCTGCCCCAGTTGCCCTACCAGATACAGAACAAGTTCAGAGACGAGCCCAGGCCCAGGGGTGGACTGCTGCGTGTGAGGGAATTCATCATGAAAGACCTCTACAGCTTCGATATAGATGAAGCCGGGCTGGATGAAAGCTATAAAAAGATGGTGCAGGCTTACAAGAATATCTTCGCCAGGTGCGGACTGCCGGCCGTGATGGTAGAGGCCGACAGCGGAGCCATCGGCGGCAAGGCCTCGCACGAGTTCATGCTGATAACTGAGAGCGGGGAGGATGAGATAGTATATTGCCCCAACTGCGAGTACGCCGCCAACGCAGAGAAAGCCACCAGTGTTAAACAACCCGGCAAGCAGGAACCCGAGCTTCCGGTGGAAGAAGTCGCCACACCCGGTCTAAAAACTATTGAAGAGGTGGCCGGATTCATGGGCGTTAAAGCCAACGAGACGTTAAAGTCCATCTTTTACACGGCTGACGGAGAGATGGTATTCGTCGCTATCAGGGGCGACCTGGAAGTGATGGAGATCAAGCTGAAGAACCTCCTCAAGTGTAACGACCTGCATATTGCCACCGAGGCGGAGACGCAGGCAGCCGGCATCGTGGCAGGCTACGCCTCCGCAATCAACCTGAAAGGAATCAAAATCGTGGCCGACGACTCGATCAAGCTTGGATCGAACTTTGTGGCAGGCGCCAACAAAAATGACGCACACCTTAAGAATGTGAACTACCCCAGGGATTTCAAGGTGGACGTTATGGCGGACATCGCCAGGGCACGTGCCGGAGATAGCTGCAGCAGATGCGGGAAGGAACTGTCGGCACAGCGCGGCATCGAAGTGGGCCACGTCTTCAAGCTGGGGACCTTTCTCAGCGAGCGACTGGGCGCCTACTATCTTGATAAAGACGGCTCGACCAAACCCTGCATAATGGGCTGCTACGGCATCGGCGTCGGCAGGCTGCTGGCAGCGGCTGTTGAACAGAATCACGACGATAAGGGCATTCTCTGGCCGGTTCCCATCGCCCCCTACCACGTATACCTCTGCGCACTTAAAGTAGAGGACGCCAGCGTCATGCAGGCAGCAGAAAAGTTGTATGACGAGCTTACAGCAGCAGGTACCGAGGTACTCTTCGATGACCGAGAGGAGTCGCCGGGTGTTAAATTCAACGATGCCGACCTGATCGGCATACCCCTGCGCATTGTTGTCAGCACACGTACACTCAAGACCAACAGCGTGGAATTAAAATGGCGTAAAGAAACGCAGGCACAGACCCATCCTTTGGAAGGTCTGTCCGCTTACGTAAAATCCCTTTTGAACCGGTAGGTCACACCGATAAGCGCATCAGTATTGACACGACATTCCTGCCGTGATAGCATTACGACATTAATCTAATACGAACTCTTCGAGCCGGATAGCTACACTGTAACAGCATGCTTACACGGCCGGTGGCGAAAGCCCGAGGGTACCGCTGGAAACGGCGGCGCCTCCCAAGTTTGGAAAGGAGAGAGTACCTGTTCCAGATTACAGTTAGCTGGAATAAATACCAGCGCTTGGCGTTACTTCCAATTCCGGGGTCTTCACGCCCTTCTGTACGTACGTGCGTAGTACGATCTCCTCTCCATACCTAATAAAGCCTGGTATACATTGTGAATTTGATGAAATAAAGGAGGTTTGCGAAACACAATGAAGACATTCGATGTGATCAGCCCTATGACCGGACAAAAAGTAAGTTCGTTCCCCCAGATGGACACCAATGAGGTCGACGCACTGATTGATAAAGCGCGTAACAAATTTGAGACATGGTCGACTACACCTGCAAAGGAGAGGGCGAAGATACTGGCGCGGGCAGCCGAGGTACTGGCAGAAAATGCACTGGATTACGCAGCACGGATATCCGCTGAAAACGGCAAAACACAATTTGAGGCCCTGTTAGCCGATGTATATTCCGCCTGCGACGTCACACATTATTACTCCCAGAACGCAGAAAAGATGCTGGCTCCCGTTAAGGTAAAAGGAAATCCCATGATGCCGGGACGTAAACTGTATTACGTCTTTGAGCCAAAAGGAGTAGTCGCTGTAATCTCACCCTGGAACTATCCCTTTTGCCTGTCTGTAGGACCCGTCGTCTCAGCCATCGCCGCCGGTAACACGGTAGTATTAAAGCCTTCCAGTCAGACCACCGATTGCGGCATTATAGTGAGGGAATTTCTGGAAAAAGCCGGCTTACCTGAGGGAGTTGTCAATATAGCTACCGGAAACGGATCGGTGACGGGACAGGCCCTGATAGAGAACCCCAAAATTGACATGTTCTTCTTCACCGGTTCCACGGAAATCGGTAAAAAGGTAAATATAAAGGCAGCGGAAAGGCTGGTACCAACCATCATGGAATTGGGCGGCAAAGACACTGCCATCGTTACTAAAAACGCCGATCTCGACAGGGCGGCACATACAATTGCCTGGGGAGCATTCAGCAATTGTGGACAAACCTGTATAGGCATGGAGATACGCCTGGTGGAACGGCCGGTCTACAACCAGTTCCTCGAAAAGCTGCTAGCTATAGTCAAGAACCTGAAATCCGGGACGGCTACAGGATGTGTAGGCAGCATGACAATGGCATCGCAATATAAAATCGTGGAAAGTCAGGTTGCTGACGCCAGGGCCAAAGGTGCAAAGCTGCTGCCTGATGACGTTTTAAACTGCAAACTGGACGGTATGTGCTTCCCTCCCATCGTGCTCACGGATATTACACTAGATATGAAGCTCATGAAGGAAGAGACTTTCGGGCCCTTGCTGCCTGTAATACCCTATGACAATATTGATGAAGCTATCAAAATCACCAACAGCACTACTTTCGGTCTCTCGGGGGCAGTCTTCACCAATGATCTGGAGGAAGGTCGCAAAATCGCCGCCAGGATCAAGACCGGCTCAGTCAATATCAACGATGCGCTTGTAACTTTCGCAGTACCAGCATTGCCTTTCGGCGGCGTTAAGGAATCAGGTGTCGGCTGTTATCACAGCGACATAGGCTTAAGGGCTTTCACCGATATAAAATCCATTACTGAGAGCAAAAGCAATTCCAGGAAAGAATTCTACCATTACCCGGTGCTGGAAGGCAGCCTGCAAGGAATGGCTGATGCATTAAAGTTGATGTACGCTCAAAGCCCCTCCCAAAAATTTAAAGCTTTCTTCAAAGTATTGCCGTTCATGCAAAGTATGCAAAAAGACGGAAAGAAATAAGCGTCTTTTAAGAAAATTTATTACTGTGCTTCGACAGGGCCGCCAGGGAACAGAGGCCCTGTCATTTTTTTACTCTGACCAACACCCACGCAGAGCAGTTATGTGTGAGATGCTATACTAAAAAGGACATGCTGATTGAAGTACGCATCGGCCCCGGTAAAAGGAAGTTGACCGAGTCGATTTCCAGGATCAGCCATCTCTGCGGTACTCCAGTATCCAAAATACACAGGGTCCCCCATATCTCGTTATACGGCAGTTTTGCCGCCGACTACCAGCAGGTGGAGAGAGTTAAGGAGATTATGACTAGCATCGGTAAAAGATATTCCTTCCTTCCTTACCTTATCGACGGCTTCAGATGGATCCACGGCAGACAGGGCAGGGTCATCTACTTCAATATAGTTGCCTCGGAGGAGTTCCAGAGGTTCAGGCACGAGCTGGCCCAGAGATTATTGAAAGTTGTCCCACGGACAAGGCCGTTTGATAAACACGAGGACTTTCTATTTCATTCCACGCTGGCTTATAAACTGGACAGCCGTGAATTTGAAAGCATTTGGAGCTATGTCTCCAGCGATAAAGCGCTGGCGCAGAAATTCTCCACATATTCCCCCACAGGCGAAGACTACCACATGCGATATTTCTACCTGCCACTGGATGCCCTCCGGGTTACATTGCTGAATGACCAGTCCAGAGTAATCTGCGAATACGATTTTACGCAGCAAAGGCTGCTGACCAGGGGAGAATCACAGGACGCCAGCGAATGGGGGAGGACACTCAAGCTGTTCAGGATAGCCCGTGGCATAGAAGGCAACTCGAACGTAGATAAACACACCCCACCATATATCATCGGTGACCTGCACCTGGACCATACCAGTATAATCCATCATTGCGCCAGGCCGTTCAATTCCGCCAATGTAGGTGAAATGAACACAATTTTAATTGATAACTGGAATTATACTGTAGACAACAACGAAATCTATTTCCTGGGAAACCTAGCCGTGGAAAATGGTGAAAAGAACGCCGCTAACTGGCTGGAAAAGCTCCACGGCAATGTGCATTTCATCCGGGGCGAATATGATAATGACATAGCAAATACCAGAGAATACGATACAATCAAACTGGGTAGGTATTCATTCCTGCTGATACACGATCCTGACAGGCTGCCCATCAACTGGGGCCACTGGGTGATCCACGGGCATAAGCACAATAACGATATTAAGAACTATCCCTTCATCAACGGTGAACGCAAGACCATCAATGTCAGCCCCGAACTGATCAGCTACAGGCCGCTAAGCCTGGAATATCTAACATCCTTGAAGCTGAGCTCTATCAAACGAATGGACACCATAGACAGTATCCCGGTCATGAGATAGCTCAGCACCGTAAATCGGCAGTCCGTGTAGTCTCGGCGCTATCATAATAAATGGTGTATTATCGCAACAAAAAAGGTAATATATGGGTTATATATTTCAGGAACGGATACAGCGGGCCTTTGCCTTGCTTTGCAAAGAGTTTTTTCCTGTTCTAGCGGAGGATAACCTGATGAAGATACATATTTGTCTAATTACGATAATAACGGCAGTTCTGGTACTGACCGCCGCCTGCGCAGCTGCACCGCCGACCCAAATCAGCACTCCCACAGACAATCAGACTGTTGCAAAACCCACATTCAGACCACCAGTTATCACCGATATAGTTGGCTCCCGTGAGTCTGCCCCCTCTACTGAAATGCAGCTTATGTGTATGGCCAAGGATTATAACGGCGGCACGCTTACATATGCATGGTCGATCGATCAGGGCACGATCAAGGATGGAGATGAAGCGACCGGCGACAGGGTCATTTGGATCACTCCTGATACGACAGGGTCATACGATGTAACGGTTAATGCAACAAGCAGCAAAGGAGGAGAGACCAGTTTCACTAAATCCTTCAAAATTGTAACCTATCCTTTTGGTAATAAGCCTGTGGATAATACCGTCTATTTAAAATTCGATACGTCACCCAGCACACTTGTCAAGGTAACAGCGCCAGCAGTTATCATGGAGTTTTCAGAGATCCAGTGTGAGGTGCCAAACCAGGATATAAATACACTAACCTTTAAATGGTCGTCACCGGTTGGAAAGCTGGCAGGCGACGGCATAGCCGAGGGAAAAGCCAGCCGTGTAGGGTGGATAGCTCCGGGAGTCCCCGGCAAATACACTGTCAGCGTAACCATAACTGATAAATCCGGGCACGATATGAGTGGAGAAGTTGAGTTCGATGTAGCTACTATGCGGCAATAGCAGCCTGCAAAAAGGGAGGGCTTGCGCCCTCCCTTTTTATACCGATCAAAATATACAATCCTGAGTTTATTTCATAGGCATCATTAGCGGTCCGTAAAACCTGTGCCCTCCAAATCCAGAGCTTCCATGTCTATGTCCAGGTGATCTGTGACCATTAAAACCACGTCCGTCACATATATGACTGCTGAATTCTTGCCTGCCAAACCG
>JAFGLP010000105.1 GCA_016927965.1 Dehalococcoidia bacterium | reverse complement strand
GGTGGTGTATGAGCAAAGATATTACGCTGGATTACTGGCAGCATGAAAGGTTTGGTGTCCACCATTGCCATCCGACGTCACATATGAGCGATTCGAAAGAAGAAATACTAAATAAAGCCTTTAAATTATTTCTGCGAGAAAACTATAAAGAAGTAACGATTCAGGATATTGTTGATAGTGTAGGCATGACAAAAGGGGCGTTTTACTATTTTTATAAAAGTAAGGAGCAACTCTTTAAAGAAATTGTAGATCGTTTTTTATTACCAAAGATGAAAATAGACTATACTGCCTTTTCTCAAGATTCCTTATACCAGTTTTACCATGATTATGTGAACTATATATATCAGGCACCTGAATCGTTCCGTCAAAACCAGGTGGACTACTCTGATAGTGTTAATTTTTATTTGCTTATTTTTGATGCTCTAAAGATTATTCCTGATTTTCATAAAACAATTACTGAACTGCACATGGCCGATCTAAGAGCGTGGAAAGGAATCATTCAAACTGCCAGAAACAAAGGGGAAATTAAATCGAACATGGATGACGAGCAGCTCGCCGATATATTTATGTATATTAGTAATGGTGTTGGGCTGAGAAATATCACGGAACGCAGAATTGAAGACGACAATCCACAAATGCTCAAATTATGTGATGCTTTTTATGAGGAATTGAAAGCTCGGATTTAAATCTCCTGAGGAAAATATTCGCTGATTATACTGGTCGGGGCAATTTTACATCTGCGTCTATTGAAATAAATCCTGTCCTTGGTCTCTAAGACTGCTACTACGATCAATAGACAGATTTGTTCCGCCGTGCGGCCACTGAGGAAACTGTGAACTTCCCGACAAAAAACCATGAGCTACAAAGGAATGTTTTTCGCAGGCGTCCAACCATGATGAAGTATCCAGGAGTTTTATATTTGGCAAAGAGTCTTATCTTGACTGCTACTTCATTTTGGCAATATACCAGCTTCAATTTCTGAACGAGGGGAGCGAGGTCGAATCCCTCCACTCACCTCGACAGTTAACAGGATACTTAAGCCTGCAGCCCCTCAGACAGGGACATCCGTTTTTCAATTTATCATTCACTAGCATCAACTGCAATTGACAATCAAATCAAACGGGCATATCCTAACTATCATAAGTAAAGCAGGATCATCCTGCATTGCTTCAAGTTAATAAGGTAAATCCCTGAAAACAGCCTTATAAAGCGTACCTTATAATAACGGAATATTTATACAGGAGGTCGCATGAAGCCGTCTGAGGAGAAGCGCTATGAGAAACTCAGTCCGTTTGAGCTAAAAAATAAGCTCATTAATATTGCAGGTACGAACCATGAACGCATGATGCTGAATGCCGGGCGTGGCAATCCAAACTGGATAGCCGTTACCCCGCGCTCGGCCTTCTATGAACTGGGGCTTTTTGCTAACGAAGAAGCACTACGCAATGTGGATTTGCCTTCCGTGGGCTTGTCTCCCCTCAAGCCCGACTCCGCAGGCAGGCTAAGGCATTACGCGGACCAGCATCAATCCTCCCCCGGCACAAAATTACTGCTTCAGTCGCTGAATTACATCAGGGATGAGCTCAAGATAGACGAGGATGACTTCATCTATGAAATGGTGGACGGCATTTCAGGCGACCACTATCCCGAGCCTGACAGGATGCTGTCGATATGTGAGACTATAGTACAAAAATACCTCGACCAGGAAATGTTTGCAGGCAGTCCCCCTGCCGTAAAATTCGACCTGTTCGCCACCGAGGGCGGCACAGCAGCCATGCATTACATCTTCACCAGCCTTATGGAAAACCGCCTGCTGCATAAAGGCGATACGATTGCTATCGGAACGCCCATCTTTACGCCGTATATCGAGATACCCCTGTTGAATGACTTCAAACTTATTGAGCTTGAGATCAAACAGGACGAGGACAACTACTGGCAGTATCCGCAGACTGAAATTGAGAAACTGGCCGATCCGGCGGTAAAGGCCTTTTTCCTGGTACACCCATCCAATCCCACAGCGGTAGCCATGAATCAGGACACGCTCGCCAGGATTGCAGACCTGGTGCATACCAAGCGCAGGGACCTCATCATTATCACCGATGACGTCTACGGCACATTTGTTAACGATTTCCGCTCTATCGCAGCAGCCGCCCCACGCAACACGATACTGGTCTACTCATTCTCCAAGTATTTCGGCGCCACAGGCTGGAGGCTCGGCGTTATAGGGATCAGCCAGGACAACGCCTTCGATAAAATGATAGCGGCGCTCCCCCGGGAAACACGGGCCGAGCTGCGCCAGCGCTACAGCACTGTAGTGCTGGAACCCGACAAGATGAAGCTGATCGACCGCATGGTGGCGGACAGCAGGTCGGTAGCCCTGCACCACACCGCCGGGCTGTCAACTCCACAGCAGGTGATGATGACGCTGTTCTCTCTTTACTGCCTCCTGGATAAAGAAAATATCTACAAGAAAGTAGCCCAATATATTGTTGCGCACAGGTTCTCTTCACTCTATGACGCCCTGGGAATGCCTGCCCCTGAGAACAAATACGATACGCACTACTACACCACCATAGACGTGCCCTCACTCGCCAGGCAACGCTACGGCGAGGAATTCACACGCTATCTGCTAAAAAAACATGAACCCATAGACTTCGTTGTCAGGCTGGCTGAGGATAAATCGATCGTATTAATGGACGGCGGCGGTTTCGATGCGCCCGATATGTCGATCAGGGTATCGCTGGCCAACCTGCCCAATAACACCTACCCGGATATTGGAAAAGGGATAAGCGAGCTTCTGGATGAATACGCCTCTGAATGGAAGGAGTCGAAGAAAAAGAAATGACGGCGGCCTTGCGCCAGTAAAAATATGAGCTGTTTCACATGGAATTTATAGTAGATATCTGCCGCAGCAACCCCCAGATTGTGCTGTTCCTGGCCCTGGCCCTGGGCTACGCTCTGGCCAAGATCAAGCTCTTCGGCATAAGCCTGGGCGCCACCACATGCACCCTGCTGGCTTCGCTGGTGCTGGGACAGATGAACGTAGATGTGCCTCCACTGTTAAAAACAGTATGCTTTGCGCTCTTTATGTTCGCCATCGGCTACAGGGTAGGGCCGCAGTTCTTCAATGCGCTTAAAAAGGGCGGCCTCAATTACATCTGGCTATCACTCATCGTATGCTTTTCCGGGCTGGCGATCGCGATTCTCCTCGGTAAGCTGATGAATTTCGACCAGGGGACCACGGCCGGCATGCTGGCTGGCGCCATGACACAGTCAGCCACGATCGGCACGGCCGAGGGCGCCATCACCTACCTGCCTCTCACGGATGCACAAAAATCCCTGCTTGAATCGAATGTGGCCGTGGCCTACGCCATTACTTATATCTTCGGGACAGCCGGGACCATCGTCTTCATGAAAATGATACCGCATATGCTGCGCTTCAATTTAAAGCAGGAGGCCAGGAAGCTGGAAGAACAGATGAGCGGGAGCGATACTGAAGCAGAGAAACCCGAGATGTTCTCCTGGACCAAGCAGCTTGAGCTGCGCGCCTACCGTATTCACGCAAACGGGGCGGCTGGTAAAACGGTCAGCCAGATCGAAGCGCTTTTTCCCGAAAGCGTGTATATAACCAAAATCAGGCGCGGCGCCGATACGGTCACGGTCGAGCCCGCTGCACCCGTCCGGGCCAATGACCTGATCGCCATATCAGGCAGTGCCAAATCACTGCTTACTGCACCGGGTATGATAGGCCCGGAGATAGATATAGCAAATATAACTGAAGTTGTGGGAGAGGTGCTGGAAGTCTGCGTCCTGAGCAAAGAGGTCGTCGGCAAAACGCTGGGGGAATTGAGCCAGAACAAGCTGGCACACGGCATATTTTTAAGAAGGGTCACACGCCAGGGCCATGAGATTCCAATAACGCGCTCTACGGAAGTGCATAAGTGCGACGTGTTCCATATCATCGGTGTACGGGAGGATGTGGAGAGGGTCGTCAGTTACCTCGGCTACGCTGAGCGGCCAACCAACATAACCGACCTGGTAATGCTGGGCGCCGGCATAGTGCTCGGCACGCTGCTGGGGCTGATAGTAATTCACGTGGGAAAGCTGCCGGTTACCCTGGGGGTAGGCGGCGGCGTGCTGGTATCGGGACTGGTCTTCGGCTGGCTGCGTTCGGTGCACCCCACCTTCGGCCAGATACAGGGAGGGGCACAATGGCTGCTTTCCGACCTGGGACTCAACCTCTTCATAGCCTGCGCCGGTGTGTCTGCCGCTGTACAGGCGGTAAAAGCCTTTGAAACCACGGGTATGAGCGTTTTCCTGATGGGAGCCATTTTATCGCTGCTGCCCATCATTATCGGACTGCTGGTCGGCCGCTACCTGCTGAAAATGAATATCGTCCTGCTGCTGGGAGCGCTCTGCGGTGCCAGGGTGATAACCGCTGCGCTGATTACTTTACAGGAGGACGCCGAAAGCAGTACTCCCATGCTGGGCTATGCCGTTCCTTTCGCCTTCAGCAATGTACTGCTCACCATATGGGGCAGCGTAATCATAAACGTGATGTCATGAGCTGGGCACGGGGATGCCGGACATATCCAGCCGCATTGATAGCAACCCGTCGCTGAAAGGCTGCACGTTTGACAAGGCGTTTGCCAGCGGACATGCGGATGCAATAGAAGCTGTTCCCGCTTCAACTCCAGCTTGAAAGATGATAAACTGTATGGGTTGCCGTTCCCAAACATCGAAAAAGCCCTGATATATTACAATGCACGACACAGATCTGTTGATATATATATAAAGTTATTCTTTTACAGTCCTGACAGGAAGGAGTATCATTATGCTTTTTTCCCAGCGTGTTTTTTGCGGGCAATTAACTCCGAAGGATACCAACCATAAGGTGCTCCTGGCCGGATGGGTGGATGCTTACCGCGACCACGGCAGCCTGCTTTTTATTCATCTGCGTGACCACAGCGGCATTATACAGATTGTTTTCAGCCCGGATATCGCTGCCGGCGATGTCTGCCAGCAGGCGTCCTCCCTGCGCTCAGAATACTGCATCGCAGTCACCGGCGAGGTTAAAAAGCGTCTGGCAGGCACGGAAAACCCGGGCATCGAAACCGGCGCCATCGAGGTCATGGTCACTGAACTGACCGTACTTTCCGAGTCGGACGCTCTGCCTTTCGCCATCTCCGACAAGGTCATGGTGGCGGGCGCGGCATCCGCAGGATCAGATAACGTGGCTGAGGACCTGCGTCTCGAGTACCGCTACCTGGACCTCCGACGTACTTCCATGAGGGACAACCTGGTTGCACGGCACCGCATATTTCAATGTGTGCGCGAGTTTCTCGACTCCCGCGGCTTCGTGGAGATCGAAACGCCGGTGCTGACGATGAGCACCCCTGAAGGTGCACGTGATTACCTGGTACCCAGCCGCCTGCACCCCCAGAATTTCTACGCCCTGCCTCAGTCGCCGCAGCTTTTCAAGCAGCTTCTCATGATAGGCGGCATTGAACGCTACTTCCAGCTGGCGCGCTGCTTCCGTGATGAAGACCTGCGGCCTAACCGGCAGCCGGAATTTACCCAGCTCGACATCGAAGCATCTTTTATCGATGAAGAGTTCCTCTACGAACTGGTCGAAGAGCTTACCGTCAGGATGTTCGCCGCCGGCGGCGTCACGCTTTCCCGGCCCTTTCCCCGCATGGCCTATACCGAGGCCATGGACACGACCGGCTCCGACCGGCCCGACCTGCGCTTCGGCCTGCGCTTTATCAATGTGACGGAGGTGTTCTCCCAGACCAGCTACTCGATCTTCCGCCAGATCCTCCAGCGCGGCGGCTGCATCAAGGGCATCAACGTCAAAGGCCAGTCCGCCAAACTCAGCAAGAACGTTCTGCAAAATGAATACGCCAAAGAGATCGTTCCGTCATTCGGCGCCAAGGGCATGACCTGGATGCGCGCCGAAGGCGGCAAGCTCGAATCCAATATCGTCCAGTTTTTCAGCGAAAGTGAACTGGCGGAGCTGCGTAAAAGGTTCGATGTCGCCGACGGCGACGTCCTCATCATGATCGCCGACTCCTCCTATGCCGTAGTTACATCGGCGCTCGGCCAGCTGCGCCTGCATCTGGCGGACCGCCTCGATCTTATTCCCGCCGGCAGCTTTTACCCGGTCTGGGTCACGGAGTTTCCGCTGTTTGAGGCTACCGAGGAAGGAGGCATCACCTCCAGCCACCACCCCTTTACCGCCCCCGACCGCACCGATTTCGATCCGAAGAATATCGAAGAGCTGCTGGCGCTGCGCTCACGGGCCTACGACCTGGTCATGAACGGCGAGGAACTGGGCGGCGGCAGCATCCGCATCAACGACCGCAGCGTGCAGCGCAGAATATTTACCGCGCTGGGGTTGACCGAAGATGAAACCAGGGAAAAATTCGGCTTCTTCCTGCGGGCTTTCGATTTCGGCGCGCCGCCGCACGGCGGCCTGGCGCTGGGCATGGACCGCACCGTTTCAATGATACTGCAGACCCCGTCCATCCGCGAGGTGATTGCCTTCCCCAAGAACCGCAGCGCCGCCTGTCCCCTGACCGGCGCGCCCTCCACGGTGAAACGGGAACAACTGGCCGAACTGGGACTGCTGGACCTAGGCGGCCAGGAGGTTTTGCCCGGGACAGCCGAAAAGGAAGACCCCATCGACCGCCTGTCATGGGTATCGCGCATTGGCATTGCACCCGAAGAGCGCCCGCTGATGGAAGATATTCTCAAGCAGTCCAAGGAGCTGGCTGCGCTGGCTGCGCAGAAAGCCGGCAAGGAGGAACCGTTGTACTCCGTCGCCCCGGTCGCCAACCGCACGCGCCCGGGAGTTGAAGAAAAACGCTCGGAGCTGGCCCAATCAGGCCGGCTGCTCAAGAGCGCGCCCTCGGTAAAGGGCGATTATTTTAAGGTCGCCAGCATACTGGAATAGAGGGAGACATACCGATGGACTCAATTTTTATCTACCGCGACACCACAGCCGCCGCATCGAAGGACAGCCATTTGCAGGGGTTGAAAATCACCATCCAGCCGAATATCTCGGCGGAGGGCTGGCCTACGGAGGCCGGTTCAAACGCCCTGTCCAATTTT
>JAFGLP010000104.1 GCA_016927965.1 Dehalococcoidia bacterium | reverse complement strand
ATAATAATTGGCCGATGCTTAGTTTAGCCTGGATACTCGCAGGTCTCGTACTCGGGTCGCTGCCTTTTCCCTATTGGATCGGGAAGCTCTTCCTGCATAAGGACATTCGGGAATTCGGCGATGGTGCCCCCGGCGCTACCAACGTAGCCAGGGCGGGGAGCAAAGCTCTTTACATCGTCGCTGTGTTGCTGGATGCGTTCAAAGGGGCTGTCCCGGTCTGGCTGGCACAGCTGATATCCGGAGTTAACGGCTGGGAATTGGCGGCAGTAGCAGTTGCCCCCGTATTGGCCCATGCGTATTCCCCTTTCCTGAAATTCAAAGGGGGGATGGCCGTTGCCACTACATTCGGCGTATGGCTGGGGCTGCTCGGCTGGCTGGGTCCGGTAATCATGGGAGTATTTGTGGGAATTATGTTCATCATACAAAAGAACTGGGTATGGGCTTCTCTGGGAGGAATAACCGGCTTGCTGATTTTACTTCTGGTATTACAATACCCGCTGTATCTCGCGGCTGCCTGCCTGGCGCATTCCGTTATATTTGTAGCCAAGAGGTTTAGCTATTTTAAGTGCTGGCCGGAACTTCAACCGTGGCTGAGCGGGCAAGGAAAAGCAAAATGCTAATCAGAGACTCTCTCCTGCTACCAGAGGTCCTCATCATAATTTTTCTGATCGCCATGCTTTTAATAGCTATTATCAACATGAGTAAAACACGAAACTTAAGTGATAGTAAAAAAATCAGCCGTTTCCCGCGCATATCGGTCCTTATTCCGGCCAGAAATGAAGAGGGCAAAATCGGCCCCTGCGTGAGATCGCTAATGGCCCAGGACTATCCTGATTTTGAAATAATCGTGTTGAATGATAACTCCACCGACCGGACGGAGGAGATACTGCAGGAGCTTATCCGCAATGACAGCAGGCTGAAAGTCATACAGGGGAAATATTTACCGCCGGACTGGCTGGGTAAGCACTGGGCCTGCCACCAGCTTTACCTGGAAGCAACCGGCGATCTGTTGATTTTCACGGACGCAGATACCATACATACCGCCGATACACTACACTGCACCGCAGCAGCTTTAGAGGAAGAGCAGGCAGACATGCTCTCAATCGTGCCGCGTCATATACTGGGCACCTTGGCAGAAAAACTGGTCATGCCGTATTTTGCGCTGGGGATATTTGCAGTAGTACCACTGCCGAAACTGCTGCGCCCCCAAAAATCATACTTATCCTCCAGCGGCAAACTCATGGCATTCAAACGTCAGGCCTATGAAAAATGCGGGGGATTTGAAGAGATACGCATGAACGTTCTGGACGATCTGGAACTGCCGCAAAGGATAGTGGGTTGCGGGCTGCGCTACCGCGTCTTTGACGGGACCAATAACGTCTCGACTCGTATGTATCATAGCTATAAGGAAGTTTGCGAAGGCCTGACTAAAAACATGTTTGCCTCTTATGATTACAACGTACCGCTGTTTATCGCCACCTGGCTCTGGATACTGTTTGTGTTCCTAGAACCTGTAATAGAACTGGTTGCCCTGAGAACAACAGCCTATCCTCCGCCATTATCGCTGGGACTGGCTGTCATTTGTGTCATAGCATCGTTATTGTTATGGGCCATCTACTATCAAAGGTTCAAATTCCCAGTTTACATGATAGTGCTGTATCCGTTGAGCGCCATCGTGATGGCTATGATATCCGCTTCCTCCATGGTACTGACCCTATCAGGAAAAGCCATTTGGAAAGGTCGTAAAATGCCGACACGCAGAATCTACTGACTGTAAAATAAGTGCTCCGCAATCGAATATACCCACTGCCAATAATATCAGGGCTGCACGGCCAGACAGGAAAATTTTTGCTGATTGTTATATTATATTGCTTTGTTGCAGCCTGATTTACTATTTCAAATATTATTTTATTTTCAAACCGTCATAGTGCTCAGCATTGTAGTGCTACTGCTGGTAACACTTACTAATCTGAGGTATCTGCGAAGGCTCAATAGTTACACTATTCCCCGGGATTGGCCGCGCTTTTCTGTGCTGGTCCCGGCGCGAAACGAAGAAGCAAATATCGGGACCTGCGTAAAAGGATTGCTGGCACAGGACTATCCCAACTTTCAGATGATAGTCCTGGATGACAACTCCACCGACGGGACCTGGGAGATACTGGAGGAGTTCGCAGCAAAAGACAGCAGGCTAAAGATAATGAAGGGGGCACCACTGCCTGATGACTGGCTGGGCAAACACTGGGCCTGCCACCAGCTAGCCGAACATGCAGACGGCGAACTGCTGCTTTTCGTGGATGCCGATACAATTCACGCACCGGACATGCTGCGCTGCACCGCCGCTGCAGTGGCCGACGAAGACGCCGCCCTGATCTCAGCCCTGCCGCATCAGGAGATCAATTCATGGGCTGAGCTGTTAAGCATACCGGCATTTTACCTGGGCATGTTATGCGGCGTCCCCATTGGTATTACACGGCTTCAGCGTAACCCGCTGTTATTTGCCTGCCTGGGACAATTTATCGTGTTCCGCAAAGCAGCCTATCTGGCATCCGGCGGATACGCGGCTGTCAGACAAAACATTGTAGATGATATTGCTATAGGCAGGCGTATACATGCCATGGGCTTGCGCTACAGGCTTTTGGACGGGAACGGGCAGGTCTCCTGCCGCATGTACCGTAACTTCAACCAGGTATGGAAAGGTCTGACCAAAAGCACGTTCGCCACCTTCAATTTCGAGCCCTTTTTCTTGGTGTTCATGTATATTGCAATACTGCTGGTTTTCGTCAGCCCGTTTATTATGTTAGGCATTGCTCTGGCCCAGCCCGAAATACCCTGGGGTATCGCAGGGATGGCCACCCTGACAATCCTCCTGACAGTCTTTCTATGGGCAATCAGTAACCATCACTTCCGCTTCCCGCTTTACCTGATCTTGATTTACCCGGTGAGCGCCATTTTCATGACGGTAATTGCTATAGCTTCCATGGTGCTGACCCTGCAGGGTAAAGCGCTGTGGAAAGGCCGTGCCATGCCCAAGACCGTCAAACCCTGAAAAGGTGATGATGACGCTTCCTTCCTCCAGACTCTTGCGACAATGCTATAATGCACTGGCATATGGATTATTCTGAAGCCGAAAAATACCTCCAGAGCCTCACTGATTATGAGAAATCTCCGGGCGTATTATACAGCGCAGCCAATTACGATCTGCGGAGGATGGAACTGCTCCTAAAAGCGCTGGGAAACCCCCACCGGGGAAGAAGGACCATCCACATCGCCGGCACCAAGGGAAAGGGCAGCACAGCCGCCATGATATCCAGCGTGCTGGTCAGTGCCGGGTACGGCACGGGCAGGTTTACCTCACCTCACCTCTTCTCCTGGCAGGAAAGGCTGGCCTTCAACAACCGCCCCATTACCAGGAAAGAGTTCGCCAGTATGGTTACCTCAATAGCACCCCGGGCGAACATGATAAATGTTCAATCACGATTCGGCAGGCTCACGACATTCGAAGTATTGACAGCGATGGCATTCCTTTACTTCCGTAAAAAAAGGGCTACCTTACAGGTGCTGGAAGCCGGAATGGGAGGGCGGCTGGATGCGACCAACGTGGTGGAAAGGCCGGACATCTGCATAATCACCTCACTAAGCCTCGACCATATGCAGATACTGGGCGGCACAGTGGCAGAGATTGCCGGCGAAAAGGCGGGCATAATCAAGCCGGAATGCGCAGTCATCAGCGCACTGCAACCACCGCCTGCTATGAAAATAATCGAAAAAAAGTGTGCTGATGTGAATGCCGCCCTGCTGGTTGCCGGCCGTGATATTAGCTGGGCACATGAAGCAAGTAGCCTGGGCTGCCAGAGATTCTCAATACAAAGCAAGCTTGATACCTATCGGGTTAGCCTGCCTTTGATGGGTGATTTTCAGATGGAAAATGCCGCACTGACAGTAGCTGCCGTAGAAGCCCTGAGCAAGTATATTACTATAGATAGAACACATATAGTG
Source organism: Dehalococcoidia bacterium (assembly GCA_016927965.1). The sequence goes on along the minus strand of JAFGLP010000104.1, from coordinate 7,292 downwards.
CGAGGCCTGCGCAAGGTTAAATGGCCCGCCCGGATGCAGGTCATCAGTCGACATCCTTTAGTAATTATTGACGGCGCACACAATCCGTATTCGATTAAGAAATTAACAGAGTCTTTGAAGAGACACTTCAATTATAAGAATGTGCTGGTGATTTTCGGTTCCTCCCAGGATAAAGACATCAAAGGAATGATAAAAGAGATTTCCAAGTTATCAGATCACTTTATTATCACAAGCTCCAATCATCCAAGGGCAGCAACGGCCGGGCAAATATCCTCCGTTTTGCAGAAATCCGGACTGCATGTGAGCGTTGCGCGGAATGCGCAGGCCGCGCTTTCATTTGCTCTGGAAAGGTCCGGGCAGGACGATCTGATACTTGCTACAGGATCATTATTCCTGGCTGCGGCAATCGGGGAGGCATTAACCAAACGTAGGAAAATTATATAAGTTTAACTATGCCGTGCTATTGAGACACACGGATAATAAGGTTGGATCTAATCCTGCTGTGAGATATTAATGTGGGCAGGCACCATTTTGCCGAGCAACCGCTGCAGGGTCATAATATGAACGCATTCTCCCCACTGTGCAAAGAAATGACAGTTGCAATGCCATTTACCGTCTGAAAGGCCGATTGTATGGCTGTCATTTTCCCCGCGAAAAACTGCGGTAAAATTGGAGATGCTGACACGTTCTGGTTCCTCTGCATAGCGCTTGGCTTTTTCGATTTTGCCGATGAGGCTGGACTGCATACGTCTCCTCCAACAGAAAAAGTATATACCGGCCACCCCTAAAAGTCTAACCACATTCACCCGCAGATTTTCAGGTTTCTTTAACACATAGTGAATTTATCTGCTAAAATTGATATTCGGGCAGGTGATATGCAGGAAAAACTATTTTCCGCCTTAAAAAGGCAAAAAGCGGACTATATTGAAATACGACTTGACGAAAGCGTCTCAAGCCGGCTGGTATTCCGGGGAGAACGCCTGGAAGAAGCCGGAAGAAACTCAAGCAGAGGCGGCAACGTAAGGGCGCTGTTGCGCGGCGGATGGGGCTTTGTCAGCTTTAACAATCTCGAAAATCTGGACGAACATGTCTCGCTGGCAGTTGAACAAGCCCGGCATGTGGGAAAAGAAGAAAGCAAATTCAGCCCGGCCGCAACTTATGTGGACTACGTCGAAGCCGAATTTAAGAAAAACCCGCTGGAAATAAAGCTGTCTGAAAAAAAGAAATTGCTGGATGAATATAACCGCCTGATGCTGAGTATGCCCGAAATCCAGACCACCAGCATCGGCTATGCCGACAGCAAGAAAAAAGTGACGCTGGCAACTTCAGAGGGGACCTACATAGAGCAAAGCCGCATCGATTTGAACCTGAGGTTATCCGCTATCGCCAGCCGTGACGGTGATGTCCAGCAGGTAGGCCTGAGCATTGGCAGCAAGGGTGATTTCTCTATGGTGGAAAACTTACAGGACGAGGTCCGTGACATAGCCAGGCGCGCTGCTGCCCTGCTGTCAGCGCCACGCGTTACAGGAGGCACATACACGGTTGTGCTGGACCCGATACTGGCAGGTGTATTTGTCCACGAGGCGTTCGGCCACCTCTCGGAGGCCGATCACATTTATGAAAATCCTCAATTAAAAGAGGCCATGGTGCTGGGACGCAGGTTCGGGGGAAAACACTTGAATATTGTTGACGGGGCGGCAGTGCCCGGCTACCGGGGCAGCTTCAAATACGATGACGAAGGGACACCGGCAGCCAAAACGTACCTTATTCAAGAAGGAGTCCTGAACAGCCGGCTGCATTCCAGGGAAACCGCCGCCATGATGGGAGAACAACCGACGGGTAATGCAAGAGCTATCAACTACACCTTCCCACCGATTGTCCGTATGACCAACACATATATTGAACCGGGCGCTACCAATTTCCAGGATATGATTAGCGATATAAAGGAAGGCGTATATGCCAAGGACTGGTATGGCGGCACTACCAGCCTGGAGATGTTTACCTTTTCTGCCGGTGAAGCTTATGTGATCAGAGAAGGGAAAATTGCCGAGATGATCAAACCCGTCGTACTTACCGGCAATGTTTTTACAACGCTGGACAATATCGATGCCATCGGGAATGACCTGGATATGAACGAGGGGGGAGGCTGCGGCAAAGCCAGTCAGTCGCCCTTGCCGGTTTCCAACGGCAGCCCTCACATTCGCATCAGGAACTGCCTGGTTGGAGGGAAGTGAGTGGAGAAAATACTGTCAATTGCAGGTAAACTGGCCGATTCCGCCGAGGTGTTCCAGGTAAGTTCCAGCCGGACCCCCGTACAATTTGAGGGCAACCGCCTCAAACAGATACAAACCAAGGAGTCCATAGTAACAGCGCTCCGCCTGGTAAAGAACGGCCGGGTGGGCTTTGCCCAGGCCAGCGGTAATATAGAGCCGGAGGACCTGGTCAAAATGGCAATGGATACCAGCCAGTTCGGCTATGAGGTGAATTTCACCTTCCCCTGCAGGCAAGACTACAGCAAAGTAGAATTATACGACCCAGCTGTGACGAAAATCAGCATCGACAGCATGGTTGCCCTGGGTGAAACTGTAATTAAAGCTGTCTGTGATAACACGCCCGGCGTGATTTGCGAGGGCAGCGTCTCACGCGGGACGGCAACTTTCTCTATCGCCAATACCAGCGGCGCCTTGGCCCGCTATGAACGCACTAACTCCAGCATCAGCATCGACGGGATGCTGGTCAGAAACGGGGACATTCTCTATGTTGGAGACATCCAGAGCTCCTGCCACCCGGTCACGGACGAGGATCCGCTGATACGTGAGATAATCAAGCAGCTCGACCTGGCTCGCAACAGCGCAACCATCAAATCGGGCACGTTCCCCGTAATTTTTACCCCTTATGGAGTCAGCGGAGCATTAATTGCACCCCTGATCTCTGCGTTAAATGGCAAGATGGTGCTGGACGGGGCATCTCCGCTCAAGGACAAGCAGGGGATGATAGTCCTGGATAGCCAATTTACACTCAGTGACGATCCCACTCTGCCCTTCCAGCCCGGCAGCACACCCTTTGATGATGAGGGTATCGCTACACGTAAAAACACCCTCATCGACCATGGCGCTGTAAGCCAATTCTATTATGATCTGCATACGGCAGCGCTGGCAGGAACTGTCAGTACGGGAAACGGTAACCGCAGCGGGGGTATGCCGGCTCCGGCGCCTCATGCGCTTGTCATCGACGGCGGCGCAACCTCCCTGCAGGACATGATAACAGGTGTAAAAGAAGGCTTGATAATAGAGCAGTTGATGGGCGCCGAGCAGGGCAATATCCTCAACGGTGATTTCAGCGGCAACGTGCTGTTGGGTTATAAAATAGAAAACGGACAGATAACAGGCCGCGTAAAGAACACCATGGTCTTCGGCAACGTTTATCAACTGCTCAAGGAAATTACTGCACTGGGTAATGATTCAAGATGGATCGGAGGCTATGTCTGCACACCGAGCATATGCTGCCTGGCCATCTCGGTCTCCTCAAAATAAGATGATGAAAAAAATAGTCAATTTTCGCCAAAAACCACGGCCAAAGCCATGTGACCTGGTGGCGGCCTGGCCGGGCATCGGCAACCTGTCTTTGATAGTCACACGTTATCTTAGGGAGAAGCTGGAGGCTGAGGAGATTGGGGAGATCGAACCGTTTACATTTTTCGACCCCATTGGGGTGATGGTCAAAGACAATATCGTGGAAGAACCGCAGTTCCCCGAGGGAAAATTCTACTACTGGCACAATATTACCGGTAAAAAGGACATCCTCTTTTTTATAAGCGACGAACAGCCGACATTCAAGGGCTATGATCTGGCCAATTTCATCCTGGATATAGCCAAAAAGTTCAAGGTGCAGAGAATATATACTTTTGCTGCTGCCATAGCTAAAATCCATCATACCGAAATGCCTAAAGTATGGGGGGTGGCAACCAATCCCAGCCTGATCAACTTCCTCAAGGGTTTCGATGTCATCCTGCGAGGCAAATTACAGATAGCAGGCCTTAACGGTCTCCTGCTCGGTGTTGCCAGGGAAAGAAAAATGGAGGGCATATGTCTGCTGGGAGAAGTGCCTGCCTATACTACCAGAATACCTAATCCTAAAGCCGCCCTGGCCGTCATGAAAATACTGCTTAAAGTACTTGATTTAAAGATTGACTTGAGCGACTTGTCCAAGATAGCTGAAGAGTCAGACCAGCAGATGAAAAGACTGGCCGCACAGGCTATGGGGGAATATATAGACCGTTACACAAGGCCGATATGGCCGCCGCCCGAAGAAGAAGAATTCGAAGACGAAGAAGACGAGGAGGACGAAGAAGATTAAGTGGATGCTAAAGATCGTGCCGTGGCGGAAGTTATAGAAAAGGTCCTTAAACCCGCAGCCGGACTGCTGAATGCTGATGTATCCGTCCTCTCTAATTTGAACCGGGAGGGACTGGCTAAATTCAAGGAATCCTGGTCAAAGGCTAATTTCAAAGAGCGGTTACAGCTGATTACAAAGATGGTCAGCCTGAGTGAGGAAGACTTTGTCCTGGATTTTACCGGAGTATTTAATATCGGGCTTAACGATCCGCAGGAGGACATCCGGATAAAAGCCCTGGAAGGCCTGGAAATGGAAGATAAATATAATTATGCCAGGCCTATTATAAAAGTATTAAAATCCGATGAATCGGCGACGGTCAGGGCAGCAGCAGCACGCGCCCTGCGTAAATTGGCGCTGATGACAGAATGCGGAGACATCCCCGAAAGCATCGGCCAGGAAATATTCAACGCCCTGATAGGGGTCCTTGAACTGCCCAAAGAGGACAGGACGGTCCAGCGGCGTGCGCTGGAAGCAGTCGCGTGCATCCAGCAGGAACCTGTTGGCCATTATATCGAAGACTACTATTACAACGAAGATCCGGATATCAAAGCCAGCGCCATTTTTGCCATGGGAGCCACCTGCAATCCGCGCTGGCTGCAGCTACTGTTCGATGAAATGCAGAGCGAACATGCGGAGTTCAGGTTTGAAGCCGCCCGCGCCATCGGGGAGATCGCTGATGAAGAAGCTGTCCCTCACCTGATCAGGCTGCTGGACGATAAAGACCCCGAAGTGCAGGAAGCTGCCACCATGTCATTAGGTAAAATAGGCGGACCTCTGGCAAAAAGCACCCTTCAAAAGCTCAGCAAGTCTGCCGATATACGGATTAAAGACGCGGCAAAAGCCGCTCTAATAGAGCTTTCAGCTTGCGAAGATCCACTATCTTTGAATTTTTAAACCGCCCTCCCACTATACTTCCGGGGAAAAAGGTCAGGCTGCGGTCCCGTAAAATCGAGGACTGCGCCAATGAGTTCAGATGGAGGACGGATGATGAATTATGCAGGCTCGATACCTCTGTCCCCGTCACATTTTCCTATGCAGAATTTCTGGACCGCTACTCTGTAGCACTGTCATATCCGGGTCTGACATATACACTGGCAGTAGACTCCCTGGAGGGAATGCATATCGGAAACTGCAGCCTGTTCAACGTCGACTTCGTGGACGGCAGCACGGAGATAGGCATACTTATCGGAGAAAAGTCTTACTGGAACCAGGGCTACGGATCGGACGCGGTCGCTACTTTTATACAGCATATCTTCGATTCATCGGATATAGAAAAGATATTCCTGAGGACCCTGGACTGGAATATGCGTGCGCAGAATTGCTTTGAAAAGTGCGGGTTCGTATCTCACGGTACTCTTATCAAAGGCGACTACAGTTTCCGTATCATGGAAAGACACCGCCCTTTGAAACCTGACAACGCTCAATAAACAATCAGCGGAGACTGGTCGGTTACTACCCTGTGTGACCGTCCGAGCTTGCGGCGCAGCCTTTTCGGCAGGGAAAACATCCCTTTGTGTGCAATACCGTCATAGGTACGCAATTTACCCTCAATCCGGGCAGCTATCCTCGCATTAATCTCGCGGGGGCTGAGACGACCGGCATCAACCTGGTCAGATGCAGTGTGGTATCCCCACAGATCAACAAATGACGGCACATAAACCTGGTAAGGGCACACATGCTTATAAATACTCTTAAGCGTTCCGTTTATGGCAAAAAAGTTATTCAGGTTAATCCAACCCGATTGCCCCGACTGGACTACCATTATTCCGCCCGGCTTGAGCTTGTCTTTGACCAGTTGATAGAACTCACGCGTGTACAGTAGCTGTGCCGGACCGGCTTCAACAGGGTCAGCCAGGTCAATTACCGCCACATCAAAGCGGTCTCGGGTTTCTGCAATGTATTTTCGTGCATCTTCATATCTAATTTCGGCCCTTTTATCATCGAATGCGCCGCTGTGAAATGTGGGAAGATATTTACGGCAGAGATCGACGACCTCTTCATCTATATCGACCATGACAGCTTTTTTTACGGTCTTATGCAACAACACATCGCGCAGGGTAGCACCCTCGCCGCCTCCTGCTATGAAAACACTCTCGGGACAGGGGTGGGCGATCAGCGCAGGATGCACCAGCGACTCATGATAGATATATTCGTCTTTTTGCCCGGATTGTATTTTGCCATCCAGCACCAGACAGATACCGAACGTAGATGTCTCGGCAATCTGGGCATGCTGAAACTTGGTTTTGGCTTCGTGCAGCACACGTTTAATGCCGTGGATCTGCACCAGGTCGGGTGATAGTTCATCGATGAGCCACTTATTTTTATTATGGAAATCCATCTGTGTCATTTTGAGTTTACTCCCACCTTGTTACCGGATAATACTCCCCGGTTTAATTCTATATAGGTTGTAGATTTGGCCCTGAGTTTTTCTGCCAGCGGTTTGACGGCATCCCTGGGTTCAATTACATCGCCGCAGGTGAATACGTCCACTGCGGCAAAGTTGTACTCAGGCCAGGTATGAATTGAAATATGGGATTCAGCGATAATGACAACGCCGCTTACGCCCTGAGGCGTAAACTGATAAAAAGAGTCTTTTATAATGGTTGCGCCGATCTGTGTCGCTACATCCGAAAGCGTCTTCCGCAGAAAATCGATATCATTAAGCAGCTCATGGCTGCAATCCATCAGTTCCAATAATAAATGTTTGCCCAAGGCCAATTAGTTTCCCTCCTCAAAGTATTGTCATATATCGATGTTAAATTATAATTAGCAATGTTAAATGAGGATAAAATAATAATCCGCAACAGAGCGTAATTTTATATTTTATGTTCACTATTTTCAAGAAAATGTAACCTGCTGGCTATTGACAAAGTCTAGGTGACACTGTAAAATCGATT
>JAFGLP010000103.1 GCA_016927965.1 Dehalococcoidia bacterium | reverse complement strand
TGATAATCTTAAGCTATTGGCTGATCTTACTCAGCGTCTCCCCGAATTGGGTAAGATGAATTTTTAAATGCTTAACATAGTCAGCGGCTACGGCTTCTAATGGTATTTTCCTGCCGTCTTCCATCTCTACAATGTTATCCAGAGCCACGGCATCGATGTTGCCTATGATGTGGGCGTTCAGAACGTTATATTGCCGCCAGAGTGAAAACAGGTCTTCGAACTTAAGCTCGTTGAACTTTTCCCTTTCCAGCCATTGCAGGTGGTATTTCTGATAAGGGGGGAATTGCATCTCCTTTACGAACTGCAGGCCCAGGAACCTCTGCTGGTTGTTGGAGGCGGAATTTATCAGGTGGCCGATGATCTCCTTTAAGGACCATTCATTCGGTGCTGGCTTTAAAGAAGCTGTTTTATCGTCAATGTCTTTATATTTCAGGTAAAAAGCGTCGACAGTGCGCTGCAAATCTTTGCCGGTTGCCTGCATGGCTTATTTTCCCCTTAACAGCTACGATAATCAACTGTATCCTTAGTCAGAGGTTGAATGGGAAGCGCCGCTTGCCTCTGCCATTGCATGATAACATGCTGGTGCGGGCAGTCTTTACATGCTTTTCCATTTTTTCTGGCTTCTGATAATCCACTTGGTGATCTCAAGTACGGGGAAGATGGATAACGACAGCAATATGACCTCTACCCAATCTTTTATTGAAAGCGTAAAGGTGTGGAAAGCATCCTGCAGGACGGGTACACAAAAGATGATGACCAGCAGCGCCGTTTCCCATAATATTGCCAGATTCAGCCATTTGTTGGTGAAAATGCCGATCTTAAAGATGGATTTCCTGTCCGAGCGGAAATTATACGCTTTGAAGAACTGGATCAATATCAGCGTCATGAAACATAACGCTTGCGCCTCCAGCATGGTGCGCCCGGCGTCAAGGGACGATTTGAAGATAAAAATATTAACCAGGCATGACCAGATGCCGCCGACTGCCATCAGCAAGGCCACAGGCAAAGTGAATATGTTCTGGTTCTTGGGGCGCGGCCTGCGGGTCATAATATCAGGATCAGGCGGGTCAACGCTGAGGGCGATGGCCGGCAAGCCGTCGGTAGCCAGGTTGACGTAGAGGATTTGAATGGCGATCAAGGGTATGGCGCCGTAAGGCAGGCCGATAAGCGGTCCGAAAAGCACGGCGCCTGCCATGAGTAAAATTTCCCCTATATTTGATGAAAGCAGATACATCAGGAACTTCTTTATATTTTCAAATATATTCCTGCCTTCAGCCACCGCTGTCACCAGCGAGGCGAAGTTATCATCCGTCAGGATCATATCCGCCGATTCTTTGGTGACATCGGTACCCTTGATACCCATGGCCACACCGATATCGGCTTTTTTCAGGGCTGGAGCATCGTTGATCCCGTCTCCTGTCATGGCAACCACGTGATTTTTGCGGGTCAGAGCGTCAACTACTCTCAGCTTGTGTTCAGGGGATACGCGTGCATAGACCTCAATGTCTTCGACCTTGCTGTGAAAATCATTCGGGGTCATGGCGTTCAATTCGCTGCCGGTAACGGCCAGGCCCTTCTTGAGTATGCCGAGCTCACGGGCTATGGCAACGGCCGTGATTTTATGGTCACCGGTGATCATGACAGTCTTGATTCCTGCATCGACACAGGTCTGTATGGAGCTCTTGACCTCCGGCCTGGGCGGGTCGATCATGCCGCCCAGTCCCATCAGCACCATTTCTGAATTGACAGATTCGTCGACCGTGAAATTGTCGGGCAGGCGTTTATAAGATGTGGCCAGTACACGCAGCGCATCGTTGGCCATGTCCCGGATGATCTTCTGTATTTTTTCACGTCCGCTTTCGTCCAGTTTTTCCTCACTGCCGGACATGTATACATATTCACAGGTACTAAGTATTACTTCGGCGGCTCCGTTGGAATAGGCTATGACCCCGTCAGGTTCTCTATAAATGGTGGTCATCCTCTTACTCTCGGATGAGAAGGGTATCTCCCCAACTCTGGGGTGGATACCGCAGGACTGCTCGATGTTTATGCCGGCCTTGACGGCGGCTACGACGAACGCTCCTTCTGTGGGATCGCCCTGAATTTTCCACTGCCCGTCGATGTTGACCAAGGCAGTATCTGAACACATGTTGGCTGATATAAGCAATTTCTGCAGATCGGCATTGCTGTCATGGTCGATAATGTTACCATCAAGAAGAAAATCCCCTGCGGGCTCATAACCCACGCCAGTAATGTCGATCAGTTTTCCGCCGGTATAGATTTTTTTCAAAGTCATCTGGTCCTGTGTCATGGTGCCGGTCTTGTCTGAGCAGATGATTGTGGTGCAGCCCAGCGTCTCTACTGCAGGCAGCTTGCGTATGAGCGCGTGCATTTTCACCATACGGTTAACGCCAAGGGCCAGCGAGATAGTAACTACTGCAGGCAGGGCTTCGGGAACTGCCGCTACTGCCAGGCTTATACCCCAGATGAGCATCTCCAGCGGCTCATGCCCGCGGAATACCCCCATCAGGGCTAGGATAAAACACAGGATAAGTGCGGCAATGGCTATCCATTTGCCGATACGGTCCAGGTTAATCTGCAGGGGTGTTTTATCCTGCTTAACCTCTTTAAGCATGGCTGCTATTTTGCCGAATTCAGTATGCTGCCCGGTCCCAACCACTACGGCCTTGCAGCGGCCATAGACAGCTGCCGTGCCGGAAAAAAGCATGTTCAGCCGGTCGCCAAGTCCTGAATCGGCATTTACCGAATCGCTGATCTTCTCAACAGGCATGGATTCGCCGGTCAGGGCAGCTTCATCAGTCCTCAAGTTGAAGCTCTCGATAATGCGGGCGTCCGCCGGTATCTTGTCGCCTGTCCTGATAATGACTACATCGCCGGGGACCACTTCACGGGAAGGTACTTCGGCTTCTGCCCCGTCCCTCAATACCGATGCCAGCGGGGCGGCCATCCTTTTCAGCGCCTGTATGGCCTTGCTGGCGCGGTACTCCTGTATGAAACCAAGCCCAGCCGCGAAAAGGACGATGATAAAAATTACGATAGCATCCAGAAACTCATATGTACGATTTAATATTTCTACCGAAATTGATATCGCTACCGCAATAAGTAATACGATTATCAGCACATTTTTAAACTGCTCTAGCAGAAGTCTCCAGGGCGATATGCTGTCCTCTCCCTCCAGCTCGTTATAGCCGTATTTTTCCAGGCGGGACTGTGCTTCTGAGGATGCCAAGCCTTCAATGTTTGATTCCAGCGTACTGTATGTTTCGGGCAATCCCAGGCTATGCCACGGGTTTTCGAAGATATCTTTCATGTCAAACAGTATCCTTTTGAGGAGCTATGCCAATCAAAGCTCCAGGGGGTCATTATATCACCTGGTTATTTTCATACCAATGCATGTATTGTTGCCGGGAGATATTTTGATCATGCAAAAAGCGGGCTGAGCAGATTGAGCAGGAAATACGCGATAGCGGCAATGATGGCTGCTCCCGGTATGGTGAGGATCCAGGCCCAGACGATACGCAAAGTCACTCCCCAGTTAACAGCCGTCCACCGGTTGGCGGAACCGACACCGGATACAGCCCCGGTGATGACGTGCGTGGTGCTCACCGGGATGCCCATGTGGGTGGCCAGGAAAATAGATAAAGCGCCGCCTGTTTCTGCGCAGAAGCCGTCTATCGGTCTCAGCTTGGTTATTTTCTGGCCCATTGTCTTGACGATGCGCCAGCCGCCGGTGAGCGTGCCGGCGGCAATCGCTGTATATGCAAGAAATACAACCCACAGCGGAATTTCAAACTCATTGATCAGACCGCCGGTCAGGAGCAGGCTGGCGATAATGCCCATGGTTTTTTGAGCGTCATTTCCGCCATGCGCCAGGCTGTAAAAAGCTGCCGAAAAAAGCTGGAATATACGCGACCATTTATTGACCGTGCCCGGCCTCTGTTTATACAGCAGCCAGGAAGTAAGCACTTTTAGTAAGAAGCCCAGGGCCAGCCCCATGGCAGGCGCCAGCATTATAAATATGATGGTCAGGTACCAGCCGCCCGGGATGATGACGCCGAAGCCCCCCTTTGCTACGGCCGCTCCCGCATATCCTCCGATCAAAGCATGTGAAGAGCTGCTGGGCAGCCCCAGATACCAGGTGATCAGGTTCCAGCAAATTGCGCCTGTCAATCCTGCCAGGATAACCGTTTCATTGACGGTTGTGACATCGATCATACCTTTGCCGATGGTTGTGGCAACAGCTGTGCCGAAAAGGAAAAAGGCCAGGAAGTTAAAAAAGGCCGCCCAGATGACGGCTAACCGCGGAGGCAATACCCTGGTGGAGACGATAGTTGCTATGGAGTTGGCTGCATCATGCATGCCGTTCGTGAAGTCGAATATAAGCGCTACTGCAATGATGAATATTATGAATACCAGGTGTATATCTAGCATAAAACTATCAAAGAATGGTCTATCCAGATATTAATTATATATTTTTTGGCGGAATATTTTTGGGGGAACGTAAAAAGAGACTGCACACCCGTCAATCAAATAATAACTATTTAAAAAATTTTAGCACAGAGTCCAATCTTATACGCAGGGAAAGGAAATAAGCGGCAAAAAGGATTATAATAAATCGTTTTTAAGAATTACGGCCCCGGCCGGGTGGCAGTGGTCACATTTAATGCTGCGACATCAATAACTGAGAAAGGGGGGTATGTAATGGAACAGCAATACAAGCAGTATGGGTTCAGGTGGGTTGTACTGGCTATCTACATGTACACGTCGGCACTGACACAGCTTTTCTGGCTTAATTTTGCTGCTATTGATACCTACCTGGAAAAAATGCTGCAAATCCCTGCCAGCGACCTGCAGTGGCTTACCCTGGTCTTTCCCCTGATACAGGTTATACTTACAATACCGGCTGGCATTATCATCGATAAAATCGGCTTTAAATGGGGTGTGGGTATCGGCGCCATTTTAACCGGAGTTTTCTCACTGGTGAGATTGGTGGCTCCTGGTTCTTTCACTAACCTGTTGATATCGCAGATCGGGATTTCACTGGGGCAACCATTTGTTTTAAATGGTATAACCAAGCTGGCAACGGTATGGTTCTCTCCCAAGGACGAAGCTACTGCAGTCGGCTTGGGCTCGTTTGCCCTTTTTGTCGGGATGATGGTGGCGCTGGGTGCTACACCGGTTATGGTCGAGAGCCTCGGCTACGAGACAATGCTGTGGATATACGGAATTGCGGGCATACTGGGCATGCTGGCGTTCATCTTTATCGTTAAATCTAAACCCACTACTCCCTCAAGGGCGCCTGAAACTGATCTAACAGTGGCGAGCTGGGGAGGGCTGAGTGTCATACTTAAGAACAGGAACTTCCTGATGCTGGGTGTTATAGCACTGGTGGGCATAGGCGCTTTCAATGGCCTGGCAACATGGCTGCAAAAAATACTATTTGAGCTTCACAATATCCCCATGGTTGACGGCAGCACCATATCAACATTGCTTATTCTGGCAGGCATGATCGGCTGTTTTGTAATACCGCTGGTTTCAGATAAGGTAAAGAGACGGAAGCCGTTCCTGATCCTGGCTTCATTGGTCGGGGCAATCTGTATAACCGCTCTCATATTCATACGTGGTTATACGATAAACATGATCAACGGCATACTGCTTGGCTTTTTCCTGATATCTGCTTTGCCCATAATGCTCACCATGTCAGCGGAGATAACCGGTCCTAAATATGCCGGCGTATCGGTCGGCTACCTGCAGCTGCTGGGGAATTTGGCGGCTGTAATACTGGTGCCTTCCATGGAAGCGCTGCAATCGGCAACGGGCAATTTCTCTGGCTCCCTTACCTTGCTGGTGGCGCTGCTCTTCGGTTCCTTCCTCGTTTCGCTCTGGATCAAAGAAACTTACCAGCAGACATGAGGAACGGTTAAAATTTTATGCATTGCATATTTTTCGTTTATAATAACTTAATTAGTTTTACGTAGGGTTAGCTTTCCGCTGCTTCCCGCTCCGCTAAAGCGTTGGGTGACCGTACTCTGACTAATAATATATCGAGGAAGGTCCCCGGCGAATCTGGGGTTGTTTTCCAACAGGTTCAGACAGGTTCCGTTGTGGCTTTTCCAACCACCGGAGGATTATTGGATGATCAATATTACCGATGATGCCAAGAAAGAACTGAAGAAGATGTTGAGCGAGAACGCTCCTGACCCCAGTGTTTTGCTCAGGTTGGCGGCGAATGAACAGGGCCAGCTTGGACTGGTGATGGATAAGCAAATGGAAGGGGACAGCGTTTTAGAATACGAAGGGACCAAGCTGATGGTGATTGAAGATCAGCTTGCTGTGCATCTGGAGGGCATCTCCCTAGAAGTGGAGAACACACCTGAAGGGCCATCTCTGATGCTCACGCAGACAGGCTGCGGTGGTGGATGCTGCTGTGGCGGAGAGCATGATTTGCATGATGAGTCTGATTGCGGCGGCGGTTCATGCTGCGGCGGTGAGAAACCCTGTTAAGCGGGCTTTCTGCTGAGACGGGACTGGACTTTTTCACCGGTGAGTTCGCGCAGGGCATCTGAGGCGGTCCAGCGTGCGGTTTTAGAATCCAGTGCTTTAATCCGATGTCCTGCCTGTACGGACAGTCTGTTTAGGCGGGTGCTGCGCTTTCCTATCTGGCGCAAAGCCCAGTTGACCGCTTTTTTCACATAGTTGCGCTCATCTATTGATTCCCTCTCAATAACGGGGAGAAAAGAGGCCAGCTGCTCTTCGCTGACCTTCCTTTTGCCAACGGACAGGCAGGCCATCATTACAAATCCAGCGCGTTTAATAAACTCCTCATTGTTTGAAGCCCATTCAAATGCTTTATCGACAGCCGGTGCTGTTCTGCTGAAAAGGTGAAGGCAGGTACTGTCACAGATGTCCCACGAATCGAAGTCCCCGGCCCATTCATCCATTTGCCCCGGTGTTACCTGCGCCGGGTCATCGATCATGAATGCAAGTATACGGGCCTCACGGTAGCCAGTTGCCCATAGCTGCTGTGCCAGCTTATGGTCTTTGCCAAGCTGCCGTGCAAACGCGGTCATGGCAGGTGTGGAGATAACTCCCAGCGTATGGCTGGTATTGATGCCGTAGCGCTGCATCCCCTTTAAGTTAACCGGATCAAGGCTGCCCAGTGCTCTCAGCTTATCCAGTATTTGATCGACATTCATGGGTATTCTCTGCTGCGGGATTCTATCAGCCGTTCGGTGACTTGTCAATGAGCATGATACAGACAAATGCCCTGATGGTCTTGTCTGCCGCTGACCTGCTAAACTTATTATATGTCAGGTACGTTATATCAATTGTGTAAATAATGCAGGGGGGAAATGATGAAAACGAAAATTGCAGCGATGTTGGGATTGGTTATTATGCTGACGGCTGCGTTGCCGGCCTGCGGGCAGCCGGCGTCCGCCGATGTTATACGGTCTGGAAAGGCGCGGGTAATGTCGCCGGCAGTGAGTCAATCAGACATGGCTGCCCTGGTTGAAGGTGACAATGTTTTTGCTTTCAATTTATACCGGTCGCTCAAGGGGGCCGGAGGCAATATGTTTTTCTCCCCGTACAGCATTTCAGTGGCGCTGGCCATGACATATGCGGGCGCAAGAGGCCTCACACAGCAGCAGATGGCTGACACGCTGCATTACACCCTGCCGCAGGAGAATCTGCACCCGGCGTTTAATAATCTCGATGCTATACTGGCCTCACGCGGTGAGGGCGCCAAGGGGAAAGATGGAGAGGGATTCAGGTTAAATATAGTGAATGCCATCTGGGGGCAGAAAGGTTATAAATTCCTGTCCGGTTACCTGGACTTGCTGGCTGAAAACTACGGCGCAGGCTTGCGGCTGATGGATTTCATCAATGCCCCGGAGAACTGCCGTCAGGTAATAAACCAGTGGGTAAGCGACCAGACCGAAGACCGCATCAAAGACCTCATCCCGGCTGACGCCATTAACAGTCTTACCAGGCTGGTGCTGACGAACGCAATTTATTTCAATGCGGCCTGGGCAAATCCTTTTGAGGAAATGCTCACAAAGCCTGATATCTTTTATCTGGTCGATGGGACTGAAGTGAAAGTCCCCATGATGCACCAGGTTGAACTTCTTGATTACCTGGATGGAGACAATTTCCAGGCTGTCGAACTGCCCTACGATGGGCGTGAGCTATCCATGCTGATCATCCTGCCGGATAGCGGAAAATTTAACGAAATTGAGAATTCACTGCATGCGGAACAGGTGAATGGAATTATAAAGAGTCTTGATGCCGAGCAGGTTGGCCTCAGTATGCCCTCTTTTGAATTCGAGTCTTCATTCGGGCTGAACAAGACGCTCTCCGAGATGGGGATGCCCATAGCTTTCAGTACTAATGCCGACTTTTCGGGGATGATCGGTAGCAAGGACCTGCGCATATCGGATGTTATCCATAAAGCTTTTATATCCACCGATGAGTCCGGCACCGAGGCCGCTGCGGCTACGGCAGTTGTTATGGAAGCAACGGCCATGCCCGGTGCGCCGCTGGAAATGAAAATCGACCGTCCGTTTATTTTCCTGATCAGGGATATCGAGACCGGAACGGTTCTTTTTATTGGCAGGATGATGAATCCCCAGGCGTGATTGTCCGGTGATGATCGACGAACTTTAGCCTGCTATCGCAGCTTAAAGCCCTTTTGCGCCGATAAAATGAGGCAGGCATCCGGATTGGCAGAATCGTAAAGATACCTTCGCTGTCGGTTATCTCTGCCAATGCAGTCTCCATGTCTTAGGCATTGAACGAAAAGACCTGTGAAGATCCATAGCAGAGATTAACACAAGTACGATTTGTGCTTACACAATTTGGTTATGCAAGACTGGCAGGGTTGATGTGGATGCGATATTGCCCTTGCGAATTATCTGTAGTATAGTACACTCATTCAATGCTCATTATTCTGATAAGTAGGGGGGATATATGGTGAAGATATTAGGTCAGGCAATACAGAAGACAGTACAAATCGTATTTTGCTTAATGCTGGTTCTTAGCATGGCAGCCTGTGCCCAGAAGACGGCCTTTAAAATAGATTCGGATACCGCATTGCGGGTATCGCTGCAAAAAGCCGTTGATTACCCCGAAACATCTTTTATAGTAGTCAGCGATACTCACATATTTGATCCAGACCTGGGAACGTCAGGTAAGGAATTCGAAGAATATTTAAGCAATGACCGTAAACTGGTGAAGGAAAGCCCTGAGATAGTCGACGCGGCCGTCGCGGAGATGATTTCTATGGGAGTCCCCTTCGTGCTGTGCCCTGGCGATCTGACCAAGGATGGGGAACGTGCCTCTCACCTGTTGATGGCACAATCTCTGGCAAAGCTGAAGGCCAGCGGTAAAAAGGTGTACGTGGTACCGGGAAACCACGATGTGCGAAACGGGCATTCCTACAGGTATGTTGATGATGGGAAAGAGAGGGTGCCTAATGTCAGCCCCGAAGAATTTGTCGAGATCTACAATGAGTATGGATATCAAGATGCTCTGCAGAGGGACAGCAACTCCCTAAGTTATGTTGCTGAACCTGTCAACGGGTTATGGCTGCTGGCGCTGGACTCGACGCGCCACAAGGAAAACATAGAAGATGAAGAGCCTATTGTTGACGGCAAATTCAGTCAGCAGACGCTGGCATGGATTGAAGCCAGTCTCGCCGAAGCAGCCAAAGCGAATAAGGCGGTGCTTATCATAATGCATCACGGCGTCGTTGAGCATTATAAAGGGCAGCAGAAAAACTACGGTGAGTATATTGTTGACGATTATGAGGATGTATCACGGCTTTTTGCTGCCTATAATGCCAGGATGGTATTCACCGGCCATTATCATGCCCAGGATGTGACGTTGGAAACATGGACGAACGGTGGTTCCAAGTTTCTTTTTGACATAGAAACGGGCTCGCTGGTGACTCATCCCTGTCCGTGGCGGATAGTAAAGATAGGAGCAAATCAGCAGGTTGATATCAGTACCAGATACGTAACCTCGATCAAGTCCCATCCTTCGGGTTTTCCTGAATACGGCAGGGATTACCTGGAGGAAGGCATAGCTGGCATAGCGGTCAAAACGCTGATGGGCTACGGAATTAGCCAGGACGAGGCGGAGCAAGTGTCTTCACCGATCGCCAGTGCCTTCGTAGCCCACTATTCGGGCGACGAAAACCTTCCGGCAGGGCAGGAGATATTAAGCGAGCAGGGGCTCAGCCCGTTGGGGTGGGTGGTCATACAGATGCGTAAGGACCTGGTCTACGGCTTATGGGAAGACCTGCCGCCGCCGGATAACAGCGTAATGCTGGATATGAAAACTGGCGCCTGGAGATAGCATGTGGCATAAAAATTGGCGGGAACAGGTATGGTCTGAGTTGGACCAGCCATGGGATTTAATCGTTGTCGGGGGAGGAATAACTGGGGCGGGTGTGTTGAGACATGCTGTGGCAGCGGGACTGAAAGCGTTGCTGGTCGAGGGTAATGATTTCTCCTCGGGTACATCCAGCCGATCTTCCAAGCTTATACACGGCGGGCTCCGTTATATACTCAACAAGCAGTACAGAGTCACCCAGGAATCGGTGCGTGAGCGTGAGCGGCTGCTGAAAGAAGCTCCCCACCTGGTGACCAAACTCGGTTTTATCTTCCCCAATTTCGAACGCTATTACATTAAAAACAGCCAGATCAATACGGTTATTTCATTGTACGATTTAATGGCGCCCAAGTGGGATCATCATACTTACAGCAAGGAGATGATCTTAAGGGAATGCCCTTCACTGAGCACCGATGGATTGATGAAGGGGTACCTGTATTACGATGCAGCGATGGATGATTGCCGCATCGTGCTACGTGTCATCAGGGAAGCGGTGGCAGCCGGGGGATCTGCTCTCAATTATGCCAGTGTGGAAAGCATATTGCGCAATGACAAAGGGCTGGCCTGCGGAGTGGTACTGAAAGATACATCAGTACCCGGCGGCAAAACTGTTGAAATACAGGCGAAGTGCGTCGTCAACGCCTCAGGGCCGTCGACTGATATGGTGCGCCGGCAGATCGGGAAGGCCCCGCGCCTGCGCAGGCTGCGCGGCAGCCACCTGATTTTTGCACGTGAGAGATTGCCTTTATCGGTGGCCCTTACATTGCTGCATCCCGGAGATAAACGTGCCATGTTTGCCATCCCCTGGGAGGGGATTACCATGATAGGAACGACCGATATAGACCACGATCCTGAACTGGACCAGAAGTATACTGAGCCCTTCGCCGGGAAGGACGAAATTGAGTATCTGCTGGATGCCGCTGCCGTGCTTTTCCCCGGCCTGAACCTGACGGTAAATGATACGATATCTTCCTTTGCCGGGCTGCGTCCCATAGTCAGAGGTGGTGCGGATTCGCCTTCGCAGGAATCGAGGGCGCACGCGCTGTGGAATGAAGATGGGTTAATAACCATTACGGGCGGTAAATATACTACTTTCCGTATAATGGCTCGCCAGACAGTAGAGGAAGTGCTCAGGTATCTGGGGAAGCCAGCGTCATTAATAAATTTGAAAAGGGTTATCGGGCTGCCGCATAAGCTGACAGCAACGAATATAGATCAGGCCACGCTTGATTACCTGGCGGGACGTCATGGCAGGGATGCCAGTGATTTGATTGCAGCGGCTGGGGCGGGGGAGATGGAACGCATAGGCAATCTTCCCAATGTGTGGGCCGAATTGCGGTGGGCTGCCAGGGATGAGGGTGTTGTCCACCTGGAAGACCTCATGCTCAGGCGTGTAAGGATAGGATTGCTTCTTCCCGGAGGAGCGGCAGACCAGATGGGAAGAATACGGACGGTTACACAGGGTGAGCTCGGTTGGAGTGACGATCACTGGGAGCAGGAAGCAAAGGCCTATCTGAATGTTTGGAAAACATATTACAGTCCTGCTCCGGGTTAATGGCTGTACCGTCTGATTATTTGTGGTTTTCCCGGTGAGGGAAAGGAGGTGAAGATGTCTGTCAGAGATGAATTTATCCCGGATTGGTGTGAACAGGAAGCTCCAGATCACTCGTTCCGCAGTCTGTTTAAATATGGTGACCCCAGGGGCTTCAAGCATCCCAATCAGGGCATGTTCAGGCTGCTCAAGGAAGTTTTCGGCATGACCGACGCGGATTTTAAAAAGCCTGTGCTTTGCATGGAGGATTTTGACATCCAAATTCCAACGGCTCTGCCCGCTGAGTATGTAAAAGCAATTAGTGCTATCGCCGGTGAGGATAATGTTAGTATTGACACGTACAGCAGGGTCAGGGCTTCTTATGGGGGAGGGATGATAGATGCTCTGAGGCTGCGCAACGGGATCGTGGAAAACCTGCCTGATATTGTTGCCGGGCCGCGTGACCGGGCGGATGTAGAAAGCATTGTAAAGTATTGCAGGGAAAAGCGTATTCCGTTATATGTGGCCGGCGGCAACTCCAGCGTGACAAGGGGTAAGGAGGCGGTCAAAGGAGGAATATGCCTGGATATGTGTGCCCACATGAACAGAGTACTCTCAATTAACGAGATAAACCAGACTGTAACGGTGCAGCCCGGTATTATGGGGCCGGAGCTTGAGAGGATACTGAATAATGCGCCGCAGATAATGAAGACCAGACATAGTTATACTGCCGGGCATTTCCCGCAGTCATTTGAACATTCATCGGTAGGAGGTTGGGTGGTAACGAGGGGGGCGGGGCAGAATTCAACTTATTACGGAAAGATCGAAGATATTGTAATCGACCAGGAATATGTGACGCCAGTGGGCATATTTAAAACGCTGCCGTTTCCACGCAGCGCGACGGGGCCGGATTTCGACCAGATAATGATCGGGAGCGAGGGGACTTTCGGCGTACTCACCAGTGTTACGCTTAGATTAAGCCGCTATATGCCGGAGAACCGCCGCAGATATGCTTTCCTGTTTAAATCATGGGAAAGCGCTTTAGCAGCCTGCCGTGAAGTAATGCAGGCGGAGTCTGGCCTGCCCTCCGTCTTCCGCATCTCCGACCCTGAAGAGACGGACGTGGCCATGCGCATGTATCATGTGCATGGTACCCCAATAGACAGCCTGTTGCGCAGGCTGGGATATCATCCCATGAAAAGGTGCATACTGCTAGGGACGGCAGACGGCGACAGGGGGTTTGCCAGGCTGGTGGCCGGCAAGGTACGGGATATATGCAGGCGCAAGGGGGCCTTTGACCTGACCATAGCAAAGGTTACACAGTCCTGGGAGAAGAGCCGATTTAGCGATCCCTTTATGCGTGAGGATTTGATGGACTATGGTATCCTTATCGATACACTGGAATGTGCAGTTACCTGGGACAATCTCCCCGAAGTGCATGAGAAAGTCAGGGCTATAATTAAGTCCCGGCCAGGTACGATCTGCATGACGCACCTTTCCCATGCTTACCCACAGGGCGGCAACCTGTATTTTATTTTCGTAGCCAGGATGAGCGGCATAAATGAATACCTGGCACTGCAATACAGCATTCTAGAGGCTATTTTTAAGGCGGGGGCTGCCATGAGCCATCACCATGGCATAGGGAAGCAAACAGCGCCCTGGCTGGAAGAGCAGATTGGGAAACCGGCTATGGATGTTATACGTGTATTACGTAACCACTTCGATCCGGAACATATAATGAATCCGGGTGGCACCCTGGGACTGGACATGTCGGAAGAACAAATGAAAAAACGCTGGGGATTTATAAATTAGATACTGGGAGATAAAAGATGGCTGAGAACTTGCTTTCTATTGACGTGGGAACACAGAGTGTGCGTGCGCTGATATTCGACCCGCGTGGAACGCTGATCGCCAAGCAGCAAATAGCTTATGAGCCGTATTATTCAGATGAGCCGGGGATGGCGGAGCAGAAACCGCAGGTATTCTGGGATGTCATATGCCGGGCTTGCAACGGCCTGTGGCAGAATCCTGAGGTGAAAAAGGACAGTATCGCCGCCGTGGCGCTGACAACGCAGCGCGGGACTGTGGTAAATGTCGATGAAAATGGCGAGCCGCTGCGGCCGGCGATAATCTGGCTGGACCAGAGGCGTACCGAGGGTCTGCCGCCGATGGGTGGATGGTGGGGTGCGGCCTTTGCCGTGATAGGCGCCAGCGAAACTGTGGCCTACTTGCGGGCAGAGGCGGAAGCCAACTGGCTGCGCAAATACCAGCCGGAGATATGGCAGAAGACGCATAAGTACTTGCTGTTATCGGGTTATTTAACCTACATGATGACCGGACGGTTCGTCGACTCGGTTGGCTGCCAGGTAGGTTACATGCCATTTGATTACAAAAAACAGACCTGGGAGGCCAAATGGGGCTGGAAATGGCAGGCGGTACCGGTGGAACCTGAGAAATTGCCTGAGCTTATCAGACAGGCGGAGCCGCTGGGGAAAATAACTGCAAAAGCGGCGGAGGCTACGGGGATACCGGAAGGGTTGACCTTGATTGCCGCTGCTGCTGATAAAGCATGCGAGGTAACGGGGGCAGGAGCGCTCGACTCTCATGTTGCATGCTTGAGCTATGGTACAACTGCAACCATAAACACCACTCATGCAAAATACATCGAAGTAATTCCGTTGCTGCCTCCTTATCCGTCAGCCGTTCCCATGCTGTACAACTTTGAGATACAAATATACCGCGGCTTCTGGATGGTAAGCTGGTTCAAACAGGAGTTTGGGCAGCGCGAAGAAGGTATATCAGCGGAGATGGGCGTGCAGCCTGAAGAGCTCTTTGATGACCTGGTAAATGCCGTGCCTGCCGGCTCCCAGGGGCTGGTTTTGCAGCCGTACTGGTCGCCGGGCCTGCGTTTTCCTGGACCCGAGGCGCGCGGGGCTATTATAGGCTTCGGTGACGTCCATACCAGATCGCATATCTACCGGGCCATCCTGGAAGGCCTGGCATACTCTTTGCTGGAAGGTAAGGAGAGGACTGAGAAGCGCAGCGGTGTGAAGATTACCGATCTACGCGTTGCGGGCGGGGGAAGCCAGAGCGATGCCGCCATGCAGTTGACGGCTGATGTTTTCGGTTTGCCTGCTGCCAGGCCGCATATATATGAGGCATCCGGTCTGGGCGCTGCCATCGATGCCGCAGTAGGTGTGAAACTGCATCCTGATTTCAAGGCTGCTGTTAAAGAGATGACGCATCTGGGCAGGTGCTTTGACCCTGATCCTGAAACTCACGAAATCTATGACCGGATTTATAATGAGGTTTACCTGCAAATGTATGAAAAACTCAAGCCGCTGTATAAGGTCATACGTGATATATCAGGCAAGGGCTTTTAAAATAAGACCGATTATAACTGCGATAGCTCAATTGCAAGCTGGTTTAATTGCTAGTATAAGGCCGACGGCCGCTATCAGGCCGGCCGTGACGGCGACGAATGATGCCTGATAGGCGCCTGTAACGTCGAAGACATAACCGGCCAGCCATGGGCCGACTCCGAAGCCGATGCCGTCGGAGACCATGAGTGCGCCGAAAATGGAGCCAAGCGCTTTCATCCCGAATACCTGGCTGGTTATCCTTACCATCATGGGAACAAAGCCGCTATATACTATCCCGTATAGTGTTGCGAAGATGTAAAAGGTCCACGTGTCCTTATAAAAGGCTATCCATAGCGTGATTGCTGCCAGCACCAGCAGGCAGAATAGTATGATCGGTTTGATGCCGATCCTGTCTGAAACAAGTCCTGATATCAGCCGCCCGCTAATGCCGGATATCCCGATCAGGGTAAGCAGGGTAGCTGCCTGTACCGGAGTCATCCCGGAATCGATGGCGTAAGGTACAACATGTAGCATAACAAGTCCCAGGCTTAGCAGAAAAAACAGGAAAACGGTGAAAAGCATCCAGAATTGAGAGGTACTTAATGCTTCAGGCAACGAAAGGCCTGTAGTGGTCTCATCTTTTAGTGTAGTCTGTGGTCCCGGGTAGATGTCGGGACGGGCATTTAAAGCGATGTATTGCATTTCTTGCTGGTCAGGCCTTCGCATAAGCAGTGCTGAAGGAATGCATATCATGGCAATTGCTATTCCGGCGAGAAGCATGGAGACGCGCCAACCCAGCGATGAGATCATACAGGTTATGATCAGCGGAATTGATGCAGTTCCCATGCTGATGCCCAGCGTGGCAGCTCCCAGCGCAAGCCCCTGTTGCCTGGTAAACCACAGCGCTACCAGTGACACGGGTATGGCAAAAGAAGCGCTTATACTTAGTCAGATGAATAGTTCGTCGAACAGATAAAGCTGCCACAACTCATGGATTTGAGACGTTAAAACCAGCCCCGCACTGAGGAATGCCGTAGAGACTGTAAGCACCCATTTGTAGCCGTAACGGTCTGCCAGTATCCCGGTCAGAGGCATGGTGACAGCATATGTAGCGCCTGCTATAAGGACGACCGCCGAGGCCAGACCCCTGGACCAGCCGAACTCGCTGACGAGGGGCAGGAAAAAGACACCATAGCTGTAATTGACGCCGCATGTAATAAATGTGATAAGGAAAGCGGCAATTACAACAATCCACCCGTATGATAAATTGCCCCGGCCGCTCATTTTTCGTTCTGCTCGATGTCCTTCATGAAAACGACACGGTCCTTTCCGTGACCTGCGTAGTCTCTGATCACAGCCACCCCGGCGATAATGTCTTCGCCGACGGGCATCATCCCGATGCTCTGGTGGAAGGCAATTGAAAGCTTGTTGACCGGGCTGGTAATGGCTTTGAGTTGCTTGCAGCCATGTGCCAGGGCAAAGCTGGTGAAATGTTCATAAAGGCGCCGGGCGTGTCCTTCATGCCGGTGCCCCTGCCGGACAGCCAGTAGCTGTATATAGCCGACCGGCGACGTTTGTGAGATAAAGCCAAACAGGTAGGCGATTATCTTCTGGCTGTCTTTCAGAATAAAAGCAGAGTTACCGAACTCATTTATCAGGGTCGGGTGGTGCAGAGCCAGCGTGCGGTCGTGGCCCCAGAACTCGTTGAATTCAGCCAGTATACGGTCGAAATCCTGCTTGGTGCAGTTTGTTATTTTCATCCAATATTGCTCCTGAAAGCAGTTGCTGTTGGATCAGTATACCCGATAAATAAAGCCAATTGAATAGATTACAAATTATCAGAAACTGCCGTTTGACTGCTGACCCTGGCCGGTAAATATGCTAGCTGCGGTCGTTGCCATAGACTTTATACTGGCCGCCGCCGCGGTGCTTGGAATAGTACATGGACGCATCGGACTGTTTCATCAATTTCTCGAGTGTACTGCCCACATCAGGATATACTGCTATCCCTATGCTTGCCGAAAGAAGAAAACTGTGGCCTTCGACAGATAGTGGTTCTTTTAAAGAGCTCAATATTTTGTCGGCTATGGTGGTCGCATCATTTATATCATGTATATCCTGTAAAAGCAGCAGGAACTCATCTCCTCCCAGCCTGGCCACGGTATCGCTTGAACGTACGGTCGCAGTCAATCTATTTGCTACCTGTTTCAGTACTTCATCTCCCGTACTGTGTCCCATGGTATCATTGACTTCCTTGAACCTGTCCAGGTCCAAGGACATGATGGCCAGCTTATTCTGGTTGCGTTGTGCTTGTGACAGCGCTATCTCGAAGCGGTCGATTAAAAGGACCCGGTTCGGCAATCCGGTTAAAAAGTCATGCGTTGCCATATCTGCCAGCATCTGCTCTATTTGCTTGCGCTCGGTGACATCCCTGCCGACACAACGGAAACCTATGAGTTTATCCTGTTTATCTTTAAGGAGGGAGATGGAAATCTCAGCAAAGGCGATATTGCCATTGGATAAAACGACCCGGTGGGCAAAACCGCGGTTGGGGACTCCCGTACTTAAGACGTAATTAAAGGCATTCAGCACAGCAGGACGGTCATCTTCGGGAATAAGGCCATGATAGTTCATGCCGATAAGATCGTTTAAGGTTATTCCCAGAATGGAACATGTTGCCTCGTTGGCAAAAAGGAAATTGCCGGCAAGATCAATTTCATAGTAGGCATCTTGCATCTGTTCCAGTATTGTCCTGTATATTTCCTCAGACCTGGCCAGCGCTTCTTCCAGTTGCTTGCGTTCGGTGACATCCCTGCTGACGCACCTGAAACCTACTATTTCTCCGTGTTTATTCTTTAGCTGTGAAATAGCATTCTCAACGAAACGTATAACACCGTCTTTTCTAATGATCCTGTGGGAGAAGGCTTTATTGGGTATTGCTGTCCTGTATACACGGTTAAAAACCTCGTATACAGCATTGATGTCATCACTGAAGGTAACTTTACGGTAGTTTACCCCGATTAGTTCATCAATGCTATAGCCGGTATCGCGACAGGTGGAGTCGTTGACAAAGGTAAAATTGCCGGCACGATCCACCTCACAATAGGCATCCTCTATTTCCTCCAGGATAGTCCTGTACCGTTTTTCGGACTGGCGGAGATCTTCTTCCAGTGCCTTGCGTACCGTTATGTCACGGCTGACTGTACTGAAGCCGATGATATCGCCTACTTCACTGGTCTGGAGATCAATGGTGCTCTCCATGAATATGGTTTTACCATCTTTGCAGATGAATTTATGAGTAAAACCCTTGTTGGGGATGCCTGTTCTAAAGACATCATTATAGGCGTGGAATAAGTCCTGCACATCGTCGGCGGGGACCAATTGACGGTAATTAAGGCCTATCACCTCCGCCCTGGAATAACCAAGTGTGTCAATCACAGCATAGTTTGCGAATGTATAATTGCCCTGCAAATCAATTTCCAGATAGATGTCCTGCATGCGTTCAATGATAGTCCTGAATCTATCTTCCGAGCGTAATAGCTCTTTTTCTATCTGCTTGCGTTCGGTGACATCCCTGCTGATGCACCTGAAACCGTTTATTTCCCCGTCCTCTCTCCTGCAGAGGTCAATCGAGCTCTCGGTTGATGCAATACTCCCATCCTTTCGCAAGAACCCGTGTGAAAAAGCCTTATCAGGTATACCAGTCCGGTATACCTGATTGAAAGCGGCGAAGATATTCTTCTGTTCATCCGCGGGAGTTATAATACGGTAATTCTTACCTATCATCTCTTCCCTTGTATAACCAAGTGTATCGCTGGCTGCATAGTTTGCATAAGAAAAATTTACGGCCAGGTCTAACTCATAATACCCATCCTGCATGTGCTCAAGTATGGTTCTGAATTTTTCCTCCGAGCGTGCAAGCTCCATTTCAATGCGTTTTTTTTCTGTTATATCCAGGATGCTGCCCATGACAGCCCGTTTTCTGTAGTATTTAATTGACATGACCCTTTCCATGACCCAGCATGGCTGGCCATTTTTTCTTATGAAGCGGTATTCATACGGGATACTAGCCGACGGTTTTTTTAAGTTATTAACAGCCTTAGTCAGTACAATCTCCCGGTCTGCGGAATAAACCAGATCAAGACAGTTCATACCCAAAATATCTTTTTTATTGTACCCGGAGAGTTGCTCAATCAGCGGACTCACATAAACGAATTTGCCTTCCTGTACAATATATATGCCTGCGCCGCTGCTTCTGAAAATCGCCTGAGATAGATATGTGAGATTATCCTGATTAACCCGGCTGCTGCTGCTTTTGTATAGTGATTGTTTTCCCATGCCTCACCTTCGCCTGAACAATGACTGAATTGAGGATTAAAATGCCCTTTACCTGCACGGATATCGGATTACTTTGTCACGGGACCCAAAAATCTTCCTGTAAAATTATAGCATGCAGTGTCAATTATTAATTTGTGTGCAAATTAAATAACCGGCTGATTGGCAGTTGGCTCAATGCCGGCAATTGTGCGGAAGTGGAAGCCGTATATGGCCATTGATATTGAAAGAGGGAACAAAGTGGGCTTTTTAAATACTGTCCAGGTCACCAATTTCCAGAAATATTGTCTGCCTTTCTCCTTGATACCGAGCATCCATATCGACTTCAATAATGCGGCAAGATGCTCGATGCGAAATCTCCTGGGGCTTTTCACCCGCGGCCGGTATTCATTCAGAAATGTCCTGACGCGATCGTAGTATTGTTTGGGGGAGTAAATGGTGTTCACGATTTTTTTATAACCGTCGGCAAGAATACGGCTATTCATTTTGGGGATAAAGTTTATGGAGTAGTCCGTATTGTTGCCCGTAAAATTGCCAGTGATGCGGTTCTCCTTTATTAAACGCTTGTAGAGCCTGGTGCCTGCTGGCGCATGCAGCATACCGACCATGGCAGTTACAATGCCGCTTTTTTGAATGAAATTAATCATTTCCTGGAAGATGGACTGTGAATCGCTATCGAATCCGACGATGAACCCGGCCTGTACCTCAATACCCATGTGCTGCAGTTTTTTTACTGCGGCAACCATGTCGCGGCTGCGGTTCTGGCTTTTCCCGCATTCGGCGAGACTGTCTTCGCTGGGTGACTCAATACCGATGAAGGCCATATTGAAATTGGCTTTTACCATGAGATTTATCAGTTCATCGTCATCTGCAAGGTTTAAAGATACCTGTGTATAAAAAGAGAAGGGGAATTTCTTTGTTTGCGACCATTCTGTGACGGCGGGGAGAATTTCAGATTTCAGCTTTCTCTTATTGCCGATGAAATTGTCATCGACAATAAACACGCTTCCTCTCCAGCCGGCGGAATGCAGGGCGTCAAGCTCTTTTATCACCTGTCCCCTGCTTTTCGTCCTGGGTATATGCCCATTGAGTACGACTATATCGCAGAACTCGCAGTCAAAGGGGCAGCCGCGGGAGTACTGGATGGACATAGAAGAGTATTTTTTCATGTTTATCAGGTCCCATCTGGGTAATGGCGTGGTGTTTATATCTGCCAACTGGCTGGTCTTATAAATATGGCGTGGTTCGCCGTTTTCCAGATCGGATAAAAATTGTGGCAGTGTTATTTCCGCCTCATTTAGCACAAGGTGATCAATGCAGGGGAAGTCCTCATACTGGGTCGTAAAAAGCGGTCCTCCCGCTACTGTCCGTGCGCCCAGCTTTTTACATAATTTAAGTACATTCCTGGCAGACGCCGACTGGACCACCATAGCGCTAATGAATACCAGGTCGGCCCATTTGATGTCTTTATCTTTCAGTTTTGTTGCGTTCATATCGATCAGCTTGAGCTGAAAATGCGAGGGCAGCATAGCGGCTACGGTCAGCAGGGCTAGGGGGGGGAAGGCGGCTTTCTTGGAAATGAATTTGAGTGCGTGTTTGAAGCTCCAGAAAGTATCAGGGTATTCGGGATTTATTAGCAGTATTTTCATTGTGACGGATCCTCCTTATCAAGCCCGGCACTGACAACAAAACCAATGTTTGTATAAGAATACTGTATTTCCTGTTAAAAGTTCATTAGTATATGTACTTATATTTGATCATGCCTAAGACTGCGTGTCAATGCGATGATATTGCAGCCGGTGAAGGCATTGGGCTGCACTATAAGGTTACAGATATGATTTTATCCGGCATGGTAAAATTTGGATAAATGCCCGTAAATTAGAGTTGAGGTGATTATGGCGTTTCATCAATGGATCCTTATAAATATGCCGGCATGGTTGATTGTAGCCGTCATGATTATTGTGGCAATTGTGGTGGCAGTGGGTGGAGTACTGCTGGTTCGGCGTTTTGTAGATGTAGGAAAGCTTAAGCACCATCACGATATTGCGGGACCGATTTACTGTACCCTTGGTGTCGTGTATGCCGTCTTGCTGGCTTTTGTTATTATGATTGTCTGGCAAAATTACGACAGAGCGCAAAGTGATGTCATACGCGAGGCAAATTACTACGGCGATATCTATCGTGACGTGGAGGGGCTACCCGAGCCGATGCGGACGCAGTTAACTGCAGCGCTTGATGATTATATGGAGGCAATAATCGATGACGAGTGGAAATTGATGGGGTCGGGTAAGCGCAGCCTGCTGGTCCAGGAGAAGTCAGATAATCTCTGGAGGCTGTTTAGCAATTTTGACCCTCAAACTGAGAATGAAAAACTTTTTCTTGCGGAAATTATAAATAAGGTCAATAACGCAGGTGAGTTGAGAGGCCAGAGGATTGCCGATGCTTCCAGCGGCATTCATCCGGTCTTGTGGTTTGTCCTGCTTTTCGGTGGTTTTATTACCGTTGCGTTTACCTTTTTCTTCGGTTCGGAAAATCTTGGTGCGCAGCTTATTATGACAACCATGCTGGCAATACTGATAGCTCTGATTTTGTTTACCATAGTAATTATGGATTTTCCTTTCAGTGGAGACCTGTATATATCGCCCTCTGCATTTCAACAGGTGCTGAGCGATTTAAGACTCTGAAATTGTACCAAAAGGGAGCATCTTTGAAGGTAAAAAAAGTATCATATGTCAATAATTATATTGACATTATGTGATAATAATAGTAACATTCCGTAGTTAAGATGGGCAGACGCAAGAAATATAATCCGGATGACGTATTGAATGACGGGCGTAATTCGTATTATCTCCCGGACCAGGTTTCAATAGCCAACTGGATGATGTCACAGACGACAAACATTCATACCAAGGCTTTTGCTAAAGCTCTGGCAAATTCGGGCGCCCGCATCACGGTCATGCAGTGGATGACCTTATCCCTGCTGTTGTCTTCGCCCGGGTCGATGTCCCTCACTGAGATTTCCAAGTTCCTGCCGATCGAGATCCATTCCGTCAGCGCTCTGGTTGAGAAGCTAGAATCAAGCGGTCTGATAAAGAGAATACGGTCAAAGAGCGACCGTCGCGTGGTCAATATTTATCTAACCGAAGCCGGTTACAAATTATTGAAAAAAATTGTTCCTTATACGCATGATTTTACAATGAATGCAACAGGAGCATTATCCAAAACGCAGCTTGTTGCTTTGGAAAAAATTATGAGGCGTATAAGGGACAGGGACCTGTCTATGCTGGGATTGGATCCCAAGAATGCCGATAAAGTGGTAAAACATCTATCGGATATGACAGCCAAATCGCGGCATCTGAAAGAAGAATAGCAGTATGCTGGTCAGTCGTCAGACGCCGGTTAATTCAAATTTCCTCTTTTTATACTATTCAGCAACAGTGAAGCTTTGCTATTAATGAGAACCCAAAATGGCTGCTTGCTGTAAGTCCAAATAGCTGGCTGTAATAATCGGCAGTTGATATTGATTTTATTAATCCCTTTGATGTATTGATACAGGCTGCAATCCGATAACGTACAGCATGACGGCATGGGGTTTGGGGAATATAATTTAGTGAATATGAAAATTGAGAAGGCCCGGGAGCTGGGATTTTGTTTTGGTGTACGGCGTGCCCTCAGAATAATAGAGAACGCTGCTGAAGGCGGTACCGGGATAATCACGCTTGGTCCGATTGTACATAATAAGACGGTTGTCGCCCGGCTCAAATCGAAAGGGGTGTATGTGGCGGATAGTCTTAATGACATCTCCGGGGGAGTTATTGCAATCTCCTCTCACGGCGTTTCTCCCGATGCTTATGGGGAAATGCAGTCTAAAGGCTTTAAGGTGATAGATACAACCTGTCCTATTGTGCGCAGTGCGCAAAAAACAGCGCAGCGTCTTGCCAGGGCGGGCTTTGGAGTAATTATTTTCGGGGAGGCCAGTCATCCTGAAGTCAGGGGTTTGCTGGGGTGGGCCGGCGAGAAAGCGATCGCTTCTATGAATGTGGATGCCATATCGATTCGGGAGATGCCCAGGCGTATCGGCATACTGGCCCAAACCACGCAGAGCAGGGCGGAGTTTGCCGACTTTGTTAACAGGTTAACAGAAAGACTGCTGCAGCAGGCACGGGAAGTACGGGTAATAAATACGTTGTGCCAGGAAACCCAGAAAAGGCAGTCTGCGGCCGAGGAACTGGCTGCAACCAGCGGGCTGATGATCGTCATAGGCGGTCACAATAGCGCCAATACTCGTCGTCTGGCTGAGGTGTGCGCTCCCATTATTGAGACGCACCACATTGAAAATGCCGGTGAAGTCGATGAGAAATGGATACAGGGAAAGGATAAGATCGGTATTACAGCAGGTGCATCTACGCCTGATGAAGCTATCGAGCAGGTAATACAGCGTATTGAAGAGATCTATCAATCATAGGGTTGAGATTAATTGATAGCTTATAGGTTGCGGAGGCTTAAGCTCCGTCATGTTATTACAATGGTAACGGCTGATGCAGATAAGCCAAAAATAACCTGAGAATTCCCCGTTCTTTTCACAGGGAATGTTCCATCAGGGGCATGAAAGTCAGTCAGCCAAGTTCGTTGGTTAGTAATCTTCCTCCCAGCACATGCAGGTGAATATGAGGCACAATCTGCGTGCCATTCGGTCCGCAGTTAATTGACAATCGATAACCACTGACGGCGATACCTTCTTTTTCAGCTACTTTTTTCGCCACCAGCAGCATTTTCCCGGCCAAGGCTTGCTCAGTCTCATTAAAGTTGTTAACTGAGGGAATATGCCTGCGCGGTATAATGACATCGTGTACGGGGGCCTGCGGACTTATATCCCGAAATGCCACAAAATCATCATCACTATAAACAATATCTGCAGGAATAGCCCCGGAGGCAATCTTACAGAAAATGCAATCCATATTCCTGGTATCAGGCGATCCTTATAGTCTGGCAGGTTGTAGTACGTTCTATACCGCCGATCTTATGGAATTGTTCAGTGATGAGTTTGCCTACTATATCTACCGACTCTCCCTCTACGACAGCTATGATATCGTAGGGCCCCATTACTGCATCGACTGTTTT
>JAFGLP010000014.1 GCA_016927965.1 Dehalococcoidia bacterium | reverse complement strand
TCCTGAACTGCTCGAATAAATTACGTTCTTTTTCCGTTAAATGGGTCGGCAGCACCACCGTTATTTTAGCCATCATGTCGCCGCGGATGGTTGCATTCAGCCGCGGCATGCCCTGACCGCCAAGCTTGAAAATTTTGCCGTTCTGGGTCTCCGCCGGAATCCTCAAAGCAAGTTTACTCCCTTTTAAGGTCGGGACCTGTACCTCCCCTCCAAGCACGGCTGTCACCATCGATACCGGCACTTCAACCTGCAGATCGTCCCCCTCACGTTTAAATATGGGATGCGATGCGACCTTTACTACCAAATACAGGTCTCCATTGGGTCCCCCTGCCCCCGGATTTCCCTCGCCAGCAACTCTTACCCTGGAACCGTCTTTCACACCGGCAGGGATCTTAACCTCCAGTCTCCTGGGCCTGATTATCCGCCCGGCGCCACCGCACTGAGAACATGTACCGTTTTTTATCCTGCCCACGCCCTGGCAGGTAGAACAAACCTGCTCGGACTGCAGCTCCAGCACACGCCGCGTGCCGTTAAATGCTTCCTCCAATGTCATCTCAATTCCATGTTCCAGGTCCTGCCCGCGCCGCGGCGCCCTCCTGGCCCCGGTCCGTGTCCCCGTACCACCAAAACCCTTAAACAGGCTCTCGAAAACCTCGTTGAGGTCACCCATGTCGGACGTTTCGTACGTGGTAAACGGATTCCCACCACTCCGGCTATATGTACGGGACTGCTGTTGCTGGCGGGCCTGCTGCTGGGCACGGGCAAATGCCTCAGCATTTTCAAAATCGGAACCGTACTGATCGTACTTCTTCCGTTTGCCTGTGTCGGATAATATCTCGAATGCCTCGTTAATCTCCTTGAACCGCGCTTCAGCCGCCTTATCGCCCGGATTAACATCCGGATGATATTTGCGCGCCAGCCTGCGGTAGGCAGCCTTGATATCCTTGTCGGCCGCATTACGGGGTATGCCCAATATATTGTAGTAATCTTTTCCAGCCATTTCTCACCCTACCGGGATTATAAATTATATAAGAGGACATGTCAATATTAACATAATGTTTTATAATTTTATTTATTATGTTACTTGACATTATTTATTAGATATTATATATTATATTGTAAGCAATGCAATGGAGCCCGCTGAAAGATAAAGGAGGAAATAATATGAACATTGTCAGATGGGAACCTTTACAGGAACTGGTCACGTTGAGGCAGGCTATGGACAGGCTTTTCGAGGACAGCTTCGTAAAAGCACCCCGCTCAACGGGTAACGGGGAAGCGGCTGTGCCGGCCATAGACGTCTTTGAAACAGAGGACAAGGTTGGCATCAAGGCCACCCTGCCAGGCGTTAAACCGGATGATGTAAACATCAACATCACTGCTGAGGGGGTTGTCATCAAGGGCGAGGTCAAATCTGAGACCGAGACCAGGGAAGCAACTTTCGTGCGGAAGGAGTGCCATTACGGCACATTTGAACGTACCATCGGGCTGCCTTCCGGGCTTAAGATAGACAAGGCGGAGGCAAACATGGAAAACGGCGTCCTCACCCTTGAGATCCCCAAAGCCGAGGAAGTCAAACCCAGGTCAGTCAAAATCAAGGCTAAGGCCGAGCAGAAAAAGCTCGGAACGGCTGAGGCGAAAGAGGCCAAAAATTAACGATTGCAGCGGGCTCCAATTACATTGCGCAGTATACCAAGAAAGTCGGTGAGTATGCCGGCTGTGGCCCCCCAGATGATCCTCTCCCCCACCTTATAGCTCAATGCTTTTATCTGCATCCCTCCATACTCAACCATCTCTTCCTGCTTTTCAGCTTTCAGGAGCATCTCCAGGGATACATCGAAGATCTCTTCAACCTCATATGCATCTTTCTTAAATTCATACGGATACGGTATAACCCCTACGAATGGGGTTATGCAAAAAAGGGAGGTAATGGTAGCAGTATCATCCAGCTCTCCGATTATTTCTACATCCTCTTCCCTCAGTCCGATTTCCTCATAGCTCTCTCTCAAAGCTGTCTGCATCAGGCATTGATCTTCATTGTGACGTCCACCCCCGGGGAAGGAGATCTGTCCCTTGTGATGCGACAGATGATCGGTCCTCTTTGTGAAAACGATATGACATTTGCCTTCCTTCTGGAAAATCGGCAAAAGCACGGCCGACGCCTTCAACTTAGTGTCCTTGATGGTGAGTTTCTTGCGTTCCGCCAGCGCTTTTTTAAGGGCATCTAACATAACTTCATTATCATACATCTTATAAAAAATCCCTGCCAAATCTTCCCGGGCTTGAGTCAGGCGGGCTTGATATGGTTCGCCAGCAGGGTCAGTTTCAATATTTGATTGTATGCATTTTATTCGTATATACTGATTAATTGAGGATTTTTGTTTATGCCCACGACGAATGACTATTACAGCGTGCTCGGCGTACCGAGAAATGCGACCGATGAGCAGGTCAAAAAGGCTTTCCGCAAGCTTGCCATGGAATATCACCCCGACCGCAACGGCGACCCGGGTGCTCATGATCATTTCAAGGAAATAAACGAGGCCTATGAAGTGTTGTCCGATCCCCAAAAGCGGGCTTATTATGACCGCTATGGCCGCGGACCCGGCAGCGCCCAGGGCATGGGCGGCGGGTTCGATACTTTCGAGTTCGGCGGCCTCGGGGATATATTCGAAGCATTTTTCGGCGGGGCGGCTTCAACGGCCCAGAAGCGCTCCCCGCGCAAGGGTTCCGATATTATTACCAGGATAAACCTTTCTTTTGAAGAGTCCTATTTCGGCATTGCCAGGGATGTTGAGATAACCAGGATAGAGCTCTGCTCTATCTGCAAGGGCATCGGCAGCAAGCCCGGCACCAACCCTGACAAGTGCCCCGAATGCAGCGGCACAGGCCAGATAAGACGTACGCAGCAGAGCATCTTCGGCCGTTTTGTTCAGACCTCCACCTGCTCCATGTGCAGCGGACAGGGCACCATTATCACCAACCCCTGCTCCAACTGCAAGGGACAGGGAAGGGAACGTGTCAAGCGCAAGCTGAATATTAAGATACCGTCGGGAGTAGATGTCGATAGCCAGGTCCGCATACAGCATGAAGGTGAAGCAGGCCATTACGGCGGCTCACCCGGCGATCTTTATATCAGGTTCGAAATAAAGCAGCACAAGTTCTTTGTGCGCAGGTACTCGGATATCGTTATGGCCCTGCCCCTGAACCTGGCCCAGGCCGCGCTGGGCACCACCGTTGAAGTCCCCACCATGGAAGGCCCGCATACGCTTAAAATACCACCGGGCACACAGCACGGGAAAGTCATCCACATTAAAGACAGGGGATTCCAGAAAATGAATTCCAGGTCGAGAGGCGACCAGTTGGTAGTGATGAAGATATTGACTCCCGAAAAGCTCGACCAGCGGCAGAGGCAACTACTGGAAGAACTGGCTAATACACTTCCCAGGACTGAAGAGTACCTTCAGCCGGGAGACGACCTGCTCCAGTACATAAACTAGGCATGGTTCAGCCCGATTTGTGCCCGTTAAGAAAATACCCGGCGATGCCGCTTGCAGGCATCTGCCCGCACAGCACTTTATAGATGGCTTCCATCAACGGGAGCTCCAACCTCAACTTACCGCACAGCAGATGAGTGGCGGCAGCAGTATCCACTCCCTCAACAACGTTTGACATACCCGCCAGCACATCCGCCAGCGATTTGCCTCCGGCAAGCTGATATCCTACATGATAGTTACGGCTGAGTGGGCTGATGCAGGTAGTAACCAGGTCCCCCAGCCCGGCAAATCCATAGAATGTACGTTCCCGGGCGCCGAGGTGTTCTCCCAGTAGTGTGACCTCCTGCCAGCCGACGGTAACCAGCGCCGCCTTGGCGTTGCTGCCGAGCTTCAGGCCGTCGACCATGCCGGCGCCGAGAGCAATCACGTTTTTTAACGCCCCGCATATCTCAACGCCTTTAACATCATCGCTGATATAGGCTGAAAAAGAGCCCGAAGATAGTAACTGCGTGACTTTGCGGGCATTAGTGTCGCCGGTACAGGCAATGATTGTCACTGCCGGTAATCCCTGGCTGATCTCCTTGGAAAGATTGGGACCTGAGACAACGGCCAGTCTGTCCTGACCGTCAGGCCTTATCTCCTCCTCCAGTATTTCCGTCATCCTCTTGCCAGTTGCTGCTTCCAGACCCTTGGCAGCGCTGACCAGCATCGTTGAGCCGTTTAACCTGCCGCCGAAAATACGTGCTGTCTTTCTGAGCGACTGGGCTGGAACAGCAAAAATGGCCATATCGCACTGGCTTGCAGTAAGATCTGCATCATGGGTAAACTCGATTATACCGCCGGACTGCATTTGCTGCAGCCGGTCCGCTCTCTCTTTTTTATTGGCCCAGACGCGCACAGGAATACTGTTCGCTGCGATCAGTGAAGCTAGCGTGTTGCCCCAGGTGGTAGCGCCTATAATAGAAACTGTAGTCATAAGAGATATTGGAAATGCCCTGCGGCAGCTTCCTAGTGCTTCACCCTGAATTTTTTATCGCCTATCCGCGACTCCGTTCCTGAGTGAAGGCGGGCAATATTCGTGCGGTGCTGAAATATAATTAAAGCTACTGCCATTAATCCGTAAAGTGCGTAAACCGGCGCTATGCTGGCGATAAAGGTCAACGCAACTAGCGCACAAAATATACCCAGAGCGCCCAGCATGGACCCCAGCGATACATAACGGGTAATGAGTATTACAATGCCGCCGATGGCGACTCCTATCAAAGCTATGTACCAGTTGATGACCAGCAGTCCACCGATAAAGGTAGCCACACCCTTGCCGCCTTTAAATCCAATGTAAACCGACCAGTTATGACCGGTCATTACCGCTAAGGCAGCCAGTACCTGTGCAAACTGCACGTGTATGTCCCACCCCGCCACGAAGAACGGGGCATTACCGATTATCCACATAGCCAGTAACACGGAGCCGGCCGCTTTCGATAGGTCGAGCACGGCGGTTAATAGCCCCAGCTTCCATCCCAGTGTCCTGAATACATTAGTGGCCCCGATATTACCGCTGCCCAGTGTCCTGACATCGACATTGGCCAGTTTTTTACCTATGATGAGGCCAAACGGTATGGCGCCCAGCAGATAGGCGATGACGGCAATCGCCAGATATTTTATAACTAAAATCATGAGATTTTTCCTCCGGTTTTGGCGGACGTTTTTGATCCTTTTTTAAATAGCAACTTAAGCGACGTCCCGGTGAAACCAAACGTCTGCCTAAGCTTGTTTTCCAGATAACGCTGATAGGAAAAATGCACCAGTCTCGGATCATTTACTACGAAAGTAAAAGACGGCGGATTAATGCCGCCCTGGTACGCCCGGTACACCTGCAGCCTCTTTGTGCCTTTGGGAGGAGGTGCGTGTGCAAGCACAGCGTCCCGTATTAGACTGTCAATGACATTGTCAGGCAATTTCTTCTGCCTCTCCCGCCAGGCTTCCAGTGCAATAGGGATAATCTCTTTCACACCCAGGCCAGTCAGGGCTGATATAAAAATAACCGGGGCATGAGCGATAAACTTCATACGGCGGTCGACTACATCCAGGTAGCTATCCTGCATACTGTTATCCACCAGGTCCCATTTATTTACAATAAGTATTATGCCCTTGGACGCTTCTTTGATATATCCCGCAATATGCGTATCCTGGGCAGTTATAAACTCCGAAGCATCCATCACCAGTAAAGCGACATCACAGCGGTTGATAGCGCGCAGTGTGCGCACCAGTCCGTAATATTCCAGGCCCACTCCAGTTTTGCCGCGTTTGCGTACACCGGCTGTATCTATCAGGATGACTTCCTGTTCGCCACATTTGATCGTGGTGTCCGTAGCGTCCCTTGTCGTGCCCGCTGCTGAGTCAACAATGGACCTTTCTTTACCCACCAGTGTGTTGACCAGCATGGACTTGCCGACATTGGGGCGGCCGACAATAGCGAGCTTCGGCTTCACGGAGTCTTCATCGGCCTGTTCTTGTGGAGGAAGCATTCCTGCCAGCTTTTCCAATAATACATCTATGCCCCTCCCATGATGGGCGCTGACAGGCAGAGGGTCACCCATGCCAAGCTGGTAAAATTCGGCGCAGGCTGCCTTCACTTTTTCGGTTTCGGCCTTATTGGCAACCAGCATCACGGGCTTATCCAGCTTACGCAGTGAATCAGCGATCTCCGTGTCGGCGGCAATTAACCCTTCCCTGGCATCGACTTCAAAAATGATAAAATCGGATTCAGCAATAGCTGATTCCACCTGTTTCTTGATCTTCCTGCTCATCTCCGATCCCGGCTCCGGCTCAAGTCCTCCGGTATCGATCAGGGTTATCTCATGACCAAGCACATCGACATCAGCGAAGACACGGTCGCGCGTGGTCCCCGGCAGATCTTCGACGATTGCTATGGGTGCTCCAGCTATACGGTTAAATAAAGTCGACTTGCCAACATTAGGCCGGCCGACAATGGCGACGATCGGATTCATTTTACTTCTTATTAATATTTTAGCAGATAAGCAGGCTGTAACTTAATACGTAGCTCTACTGAAAATTGCAGCGCAAACGTTTACTTGTACAATTCTGCCAGCAGTGTCCTCTGGAAATGAAGGCGGTTTTCCGCCTGGTCGAAAATCACCGACCGGTAGCGGTCTATTATGCCGACCTCAACCTCTTCTCCATGATGAGCCGGCAAAGGATGCATTAAAATAGCATCTTTTTTAGCGTAAGACATCATTTTTTCATCGACCTGATACCTGGCAAAAGCTATGTTGCGCTGCTCGTGTTCAGCCTCCTGTCCCATGCTGGTCCAGACATCGGTATAGACAATATCGGCGTCTTTGACCGCCATGGCAGGTTCTTCAAGAAGCATAATCTGGCTGTTGCTCTGCATGGCAAAATTATTGGCTGCCTTCAACACGCCGTCTTTAAGGCAGTACTCTTCCGGCGATGCTATCAGGAAATTAATGCCGACCATGGCACAAGCCAGCAGCAGCGAATTGGCGACATTGTTGCCGTCCCCAACGTAAGCCAGCGTCAGCCCCTTCAATTTACCCTTTTTCTCATAGATGGTTACCAGATCGGACAGCGCCTGGCAGGGATGCTCGTAATCCGATAACGCGTTGATTACAGGTACTGTAGAATACGCCGCCAGCGCCTCCAGTGATTTATGCTGGAATGTCCTGGCAATAATACCATGGATATAGCGACTGAGGACATGCGCTACATCAGGCACGCTTTCGCGCTTTCCCAGGCCGACCTCGTCAGGAGACATATAAATGGCATATCCGCCCAACTGCCGTACGGCCAGCTCAAAACTCAGCCTCGTACGCAGTGAAGGCTTCTCAAACAGCAGGGTGATATTTTTGCCCGACAACACCTGCTGCCAGGGGCCTTTTTTCGTCTTGACCGTTGTTTTAACAAGCTGCTCCACCTCATCCGGCGGGAAATCAGCAACTGAGAGAATGTCCCTTTTTGACAACGATATACTCCTATTCTAAACTATCAGTATATCATATCAAGCGCCTGTGACGGCAATGAACAACTCCGGCACATTCCCCATCTTCAGTAGTCAAACACCTACTTAAACCGATCAAAATACTAATACATTTTTAATATATTTCATTTAATATATAATGAGCTAAAAGTAGTGGAGATAGGAATTCCGGTACGGGATGTCGAGAGAAAAACCCCTTTTAATACTGTTTGACGGCAATGCGCTGGTGCACCGCGCCTTTCACGCGCTGCCGCCACTTACAATCAACAAGACCGGTGAAATGGTAAATGCCGTACAGGGATTTACCAGCACGCTGCTCAAACTGCTGAGAGAGAACAAGCCCGATTACTGGGCTATCGCCTTCGATCGGCGGGCGCCAACCTTCCGCCACGAGCTTTTCGAAGAATATAAAGCACAAAGGCCGAAGACTGCTCCCGAGCTGGTCACACAGATCGACCGTGTCCATCAGCTCTCCGAGTCTTTTAACCTTCCTATTTTCGAAATGGACGGCTATGAGGCCGACGACATCGTAGGCACATTAAGTAAACAGGCCGTCGCCGGTGGTATCGATGCATTGATTGTGACAGGCGATAATGACATGCTCCAGCTGGTCTCGCCGGGTATCAGGGTGATGGCACCCAGACGCGGTTTCGCCGATACAGTGATCTATGACGAACCTGCAGTGCAGGCGAAATACCAGCTTAAGCCTTCCCAGCTTATCAGCTATAAAGCTTTAACTGGTGACGTCTCTGACAATATACCGGGAGTCAAGGGGATCGGCGATAAAACAGCCGTTAAACTGCTTCAGCAATTCACCGACCTGGACGGAATCTACAACAATATAGACAAAGTTGAACCCGAAAGGCTGCGTGCCCTGCTGAGATCAAACCGGGAATTGGTATCGCAGAACAGCAAGCTGGCCGCCATCGTTACAGAGGTGCCGGTCCAATTCAACAGCAAGTCCTGCGCAGTCACATCCTATGACCGCAACAAGGTAGTGGAGCTGTTTCGCGAGCTAGGTTTCTCCAATATGCTGTCCCGCCTGCCGGATGAAATAGGAGTTGAGCCGTCAGTAAGTCTGACGCAACCCGTCATAAAACAGGACTATCACATTATCAATACCCAGGCGGCGCTGGATAACCTTGCCCTGCGGCTGTCCTATTCAGGCACATTTTCTTTACTGGTGATTTACAGAGGAGATGCCCCTATGAGGGCCGGACTGGTAGGGATGGCAATTTCTCCCGGCCAGGGAGAAGCCTACTATATCCCGTCAGGGCATATGATGCTGGATGCCACCGGCCAGATGACTCAGGAGAAAATCCTCGGCTTTCTGCGGCCGTTCATCGAGCAGGAACGCTATGCCCGTACAGCTTATGACGGCAAATTCGATATTATCCTGTTAAAACAAAATGGATTGACCCTGCCCGGCATAGCTTTCGATACACTGATAGCCGCCTACCTTCTGGGAGAAAAATCACTCAAGCTTAAATCACTGGCTTTCAATAAGCTGGGCCTTGAGATACCGGAATTCCCTGACCTTACAGGCACGGGCGCTAGGCAAACACCCCTTTCCCGCTGTTCTATTGACCAGGTCGGGGAAATAGCCTGCAGCGATGCAGATATCACTCTAAGACTGAAAGATTTATTGGAACGGGAACTGCATTCTGAAAATCTGTGGGACCTGTTT
The DNA here is from genome assembly GCA_016927965.1 of Dehalococcoidia bacterium. Next base: position 27,093 of record JAFGLP010000014.1, on the reverse strand, counting down.
AAGGATGTTGAGATGCCGCTTGTTCCCCTGCTGGCCGAGATGGAGATGAACGGTGTCCTGCTCGACAGGGGACTTCTAATGGAGATGTCATCCAGTCTGGGAAGCGATCTGCGCCAGCTGGAAGCAGATATATTTAACGCGATAGGACACCAGTTCAACATCAACTCACCCCAGCAGTTGTCCGCCGTATTATTTACAGAGCTAAAGCTGAAGTCGCTTTCAGCCCGTAAAACGCAAAGCGGCTATTCTACAGATGCAGCCACCCTCGAGGAGCTAAAGTACGCACACCCGGTCATTAAACACATCCTGGAGTATCGGCAGATATCCAAGCTTAAATCAACTTACACGGACGCCCTGCCGTTAATGATTAATCCCAAAACCGGCAGGGTACATACCAGCTATAATCAAACAGGGACCACCACCGGTCGTCTGTCATCCAGTGAGCCCAACCTGCAGAATTTGCCTATACGCGACGAGTCGGGGGCCAGGATCAGGCAGGCTATCATCGCCCAACCGGGCTGGCTACTGCTTTCGGCTGATTATTCCCAGATAGATTTAAGGGCGCTGGCACATATCTCAAAAGACCCCGAGCTAATAGCAACTTTCCAGCGTTATGAGGATGTTCATACTCATACGGCATCCGAGGTTTTCGGAGTTCCTGATGACGGGGTCACTTCACAGATGCGCAGAGCAGCCAAGACGATCAATTTCGGCGTTATATACGGGATGAGCGGGTACGGACTGCAGCAGGCCACCGACCTTACAAGGGAGGAGGCCGAGCTATTCATCAGTACCTACTTTAAACGCTATCCCGGGGTTAAAAGCTACATCGAATCTACCAAGAAACAGGCGTCCGCGCTGGGTTACGTTCAAACGGTGCTGGGCAGAAGACGCTATATACCGGAGATCAACTCCACAAACCGCATGGCCCGCGAGGCCGCTGAACGCATGGCAATCAATATGCCCGTTCAGGGCACCTCAGCCGATATAATTAAAATTGCTATGGTCAATCTCCGCCGCACGATGCAGGAACGCCGTATGCAAGCCATGATGACCATGCAAGTCCACGATGAGCTTGTGTTCGAGCTTCCGCCTGAAGAGCTGGTTTCCCTCAAGCAGCTGGTACAGGAGATCATGCCCTCGGCCATGGATCTCGCCGTGCCCTTGAAAATTGATATCAAGGTCGGTAAAAACTGGGGGGAGATGATCTGATGCCGGAACTGCCGGAAGTCGAAACTATCAAGAACGTACTGGGACCGCATATTATCGGGTGTTCCTTTACAGGTGTTAGAATACTGGATACGCGGCCTGTCCAGATAGTATCACTGGACGAGTTCTGCAGCCGCCTGGTAGGTCGGAGAATAACGGGGCTGAATAGGAGAGGCAAATACCTGATCATCAAGCTTACTGAGGGCGAGAACCTGGTGATCCACCTGCGTATGACAGGCTCGCTATTGTTGAATCCTGATACAGACGAGCCATTTAAGCGCGTGGAGTTCTTCATGGATGATGGCGGCCATATTGTCTATACGGACGTAAGACGTTTCGGCACGCTATACCTGGTCAAGGATACAGGGAAGATTATAGGGAAACTGGGTCTGGAACCGCTGGACGAGAGCTTTACTTCCCGCTGCATGGCACAGATGTTGAAAAACCGTCAGGCGCCCGTGAAATCAGTGTTGCTGGACCAGGAGACCATTGCTGGCATAGGCAATATGTATGCTGATGAAGCCCTCTGCCATGCTAAAATCCACCCGCTTAGGCCGGCCGGCTCTTTGACTCCTGCAGAAATCAAGACTTTGCATAAATCCGTCAGGCATGTGCTGAATAAAGGCATCCGAAACCAGGGAGCCAGCATACGCAATTACCGCCACCCTGACGGCGGGCAGGGGTCCGCCCACCGGGAGTTCGCTGTAGCACACAGACTGGGACAGCCCTGCCCGGTTTGCCAAACGCCCGTTGCGCGCATTGTAATAGGCCAGCGCGGCACTTACTACTGCCCCAAATGCCAGCCGCCAGGCAATATAAAGACACCCAGGAAAAAACAGGAGAAAAACAAATTATGAAAGCAAAGTGGTTAATGCTGGGCGGCGCGGCCCTCTTCATAATCAGCCTGGCGGTCCACTATACAGTCAAGTTCTTCCTGCATGGTGACGAAGCAGTGGCTATTAGCCTGGCGATTTTTGTCAGCCCCATACTAGTGCTGGCCGGTATCGCTATTTATCTGATGGCCCGCTTTAAGAACAAGTCACGGTCATAAATTAATAACTGTAAGGAGGGGAGGCATGGCAGAATCAGCTGCACAAGCCCTGGCGTTGTTGCGCGACGGCAGTCATTTTCAATGGTATATTATCCCGCTGCTCCTGCTGGTAATGTATGTCTATGCCAGCGCTGTTGAACAGCGGAACTGGAGCCTGGTGCTGGGAGGACTGGCACTGTGGCTCATGGACTGGTTCAATGAGATCTGGAACGGGCTGGTCTTCCATTTCACCCAGTATGCACCTGTATGGGGCACACCCGGTAACGGCAGTTCACTGGTAATCCTGATTGGCCTCAATATAGAAATATGTATGATGTTCTCCATCATGGGCATCGTAATGTGCAAGATGCTACCCGCTGATAAAAACATGAAGATACTGGGTATCCCCAACCGGCTGGTTTACATAGTTATTAGCACCATTCTGGCAGTTGGCATAGAGTGCCTGCTGAACTGGGTAGGGGCGCTGACGTGGGAATACCCCTGGTGGAACCTGGGAGCGCCCTGGCTGATCTGGCTGATCGGCTACGTGCCGTTCTTCGTTGTTTCCTTCTGGGTATACGATATGAAATCGATTAAAAATAAGCTGATCACGGTGGGGACAATCTTCGCTGTGGATGCGGTTGCCCTGATAGTCTTCATGGGCATCCTCAACTGGATCTAGCCCAACCATCCTTTGATAATTTAATTCGGCAGCCCTGACCGGCATCGACAATGACACCGGTCAGGGTAATTTTGCCATAGTCGAAGCCTCAGTCAGCCGAAAGTATGGTTTTGCCTCAGTCAAAAGGGCCATCAAGTGTTGTTCAACCGGCTGTTAAAAATCAACTTCTACTCTGATTCGGCATTTCCACCTTTAATGCTAAACTCTTATAGTTAGCATAAGGAGCATACAAGTAAAGTGTTTGATATAAAACCATTTTCCCTTGAGGAAATAAATACATTTATCACCGAAAAGAAAATTACGTTTGGCAGTAATGGAATAAATCTCAACGGCACGGTCTATATTCCGGCAGGCGCAAGCAGCCAGAAGCGCGTCCCGGCAGTTGTGATGTGTCATGGATACGGCAACGAGCAGGCCGCATTCGAAATCAGCGCCAGGGAGCTCGCCGCTGAAGGCGTGGCCACCCTTACATTCGATTTCCGCGGACACGGTGAAAGCGGAGGGCTGCTGGACGGCAGCGTAGTTGATGATGTAATAGACGCCTGGGAATGCCTGCATGATCAACCGGAAGTAGACCGCAAAAGGATGGGCCTCATCGGACATAGCATGGGAGCATATTCCGCCATCCTGGCAGCGGGTAAACTGAAAAAAGCGAGAGTACTGATTGCGCTGGCCTGCCCCGGAGAAATAAATAATGCAGTTGCCATGAATCCCGGGCATTTTGCACATCCCATGCTTGTTTTAATCGCCAGATCAATTTTTAAGATAGTCAATTATATTCACAAGCTTAAGGTTAAGGTAGACTGGAAAAAGTTCCTGGAGTTCTGGCCTAAAATGAAACCATCCGAGTCTTTAGCAGAAATGGATAGCTGTAGTAAGCTTTTTGTATTTTGTTTAAAAGATCTGGCTTCGCCTTACCAGCATTTTCTCCCGGCCTATGCTATGGCCTGCGAACCCAAGCAGGTCATGATCGCACAGGGCCATCATAACACTGCCATGGAAACAGGATACGTGCGGGAACAGTGGATAAAATGGGCGGTCAACAAGCTTCACGGCGGCGTGACCAAATAAGGCAATTTTACTTCTCACCGTACCTCCTTATTAAAAAAACAGAGGGCTTGCACCAGCCCTCTGTTTTTTTAATCGCTTAAGTCTGTTATATAATGCTTCCAGCTACCCTATCGGTATTGGCGGGCAATCGGAGGTTGGAAGTGAAATATATTAATAGTCCTGATTCGCACTTTACCCTTGCTTCAAATGTATCCCGCACGGAAACGACAAGTTTAATTTCCCGTGAATTGAATCTGCGTTACCCTTTAGTAGCGGTCATTCCTTCTGATGATAAGCCTGAAAAAACAGCAAATCTCAAGGAGACAGGCTGGGCATGCGTAATAGGGATGTTCATGAAGGCAGCCAGAGGAGCAACGGTAGCGCTCGACCGCAAGACAGTGCGCTGCCCGGGAGGTAAAACGGGTGTGGGATTTGGAAATTCGTATGCCAGAAACCTGGATTTAGCTTCTTCCTTTTTATCAACCGGCAAACCGGGCAAGTTTGAGGGAGAAGCCTATAAGAAAACGCCGCAATTGGCCAGGGCCATGCTGGAATTCATACCGGCTATCAATCTACCCTATAAATACCTGCTTTTTAAACCGCTATACCAGGTAGATACGCAACAGGAAACCCCTGCGCTGGTCATCTTCCTGGCAAACCCTGACCAGCTCTCCGCTCTGGTCGTCCTGGCAAACTACAGCCGTACCAATAATCACAGTGTAATCATAACCATGGGATCAGCTTGCAGCTCGATCTGCCTGTATCCTTTCAACGAAATCAAAGCCGCCGAACCGCGGGCGGTCATCGGCCTTACCGATATAACAGTACGTCACTATCTGGAACCTGATATACTTTCCTTTACAATACCATATAATATGTATTTGCAGATGGAAGCCGACGCCCCCGGCAGCTTCCTGATGAAGCGGCCGTGGAAAGAGCTGAAGAAAAGGATCTGCTAGTTACGGCGCATTCGATTGGTGGGGAGATGATAATCCAACATGGGTGTATTCGAACGATTAGCAAATTTGATATTCCGCACTGCCACCGGCGACGCTAAGAAACGATGGCTGCTTACTCCGGCAGTCGGTTTTGTATTTTTCTGTTTCCTTACGATCCTCATTCTGGCATCACTAGGCATGGACAGGTGGCTTAATTTCCTCTCAATCATCTTCCTGCCGTGGACATTGATAGCCGGCCTTATTTTATTGATACCTGGCATCATACTTTGGGGATGGACAATGGTATTATTCGCCAGGGCGCAAGGCACTCCCGTACCGGTTAATCCCCCACAGAAGCTGCTCACGGGAGGAATATACGCTTTCAGCAGGAACCCCATGATGACTGGCATCTACCTAATTTTCTTTGCGATAGGCCTGTTGGCCGGTTCGCTTTCCCTGACGCTTTTTTTCACTCCTCTTTTTATCATTATTATGACTATTTATATTATGAAAGTGGAAGAAAAAGAGCTCGTGATGCAGTTCGGTCAGCAATATCTTGATTACAAGAAAAAAGTCGGGATGTATTTACCGCGCCTTCGTCCAGCTAAGTGATTTGATCGTAGAAGATCATGCATAACGGACATGAGCCCTTGAAAAAAATCAGCCTGCAGGTAGCGGGAATGACATGTGCCGCCTGTGTGATGCATAACGAAGAAGCGCTGTCGGCATTGCCGGGCGTTACCAAAGCAGTGGTGAACCTGGCCACAGGCAAGACCAGCGTCGAATACGATTCGGCCAGAGTAACCCTGGAAGATATGCAAAGGGCAGTGGCGGATGCCGGTTACGAGGTAGTGCTGGATAAAGTCCAGCTTAAAATAGGAGGCATGAGCTGCCAGACCTGCGCAGGCAATATAGAAACAGCCTTGAAAGCACTCCCCGGCGTGGGTAAAACGATAGTCAATTTTGCGGCGGGCAGTGCAAGCGTGGAATACTCGCCGGAAATTACATCGCTCAACGATATCAGGCAGGCGGTCCACGAACTGGGATACGATGTGATCGAAAAAGTGCAGGGGCAGGAAGCACTGGACAGGGAAAGGGAGGCCCGTCAGGGGGAGATAAGGCGGCAGCTCATTTATCTGATAATCTCCGGTGTCCTGGGGACCATTGTAATGGTCGGCATGCTGCAGCCTTACTGGATTTTCCCCCACTTTATCCCAGAGTGGCTGAATAATAAGGTGGTACTGTTTTTCCTGACTACTCCCGTAGTGCTTATTCCCGGCCGTCAGTTCTTCGTCAACAGCTTCAATGGTCTGAGGCACGGCGTCACCGACATGAACCTGCTGTACGCCACCGGCATCGGGGCAGCTTACGGCATCGCTGTTATCAATACTTTCTGGCCGGATGCAGGCTTCGGGGGCAAGGACGCCACTTTTTATGAAGCCGCTGCCTTGCTCACAGCCTTTATTATACTTGGCCGTTATCTCGAAGCGGTTACGCGCGGCAGGACTTCGGAAGCTATCCGCAGGCTGATGAAGCTGCAGCCCCGGCGGGCTAATGTGATCCGTGATAATGTGGAAGTTGAGGTCCCGGCGGAAGAGGTGCAGATCAATGATATCATCATCGTGCGTCCCGGCGAGTCGGTACCCGTGGATGGATCAATCATCGAGGGCTATTCATCGGTGGATCAATCGATGATAACCGGCGAGAGCATACCAGTTGAAAAGAAGTCCGGGGATGAAGTTATCGGCGGCACTATAAATAAAACTGGAGCTTTCAAATTCCGGGCAATACGTGTGGGGAGAGAAACCGCACTATCCCAGATAATCACACTGGTTGAGGAAGCACAAACAACCAAGGCCCTCATACAGAGGGTGGCGGATAAAGTCGCCGGCAGGTTCATACTGGGAGTCCATATACTCTCGCTGGTTACTTTCTTATTCTGGTTCTTTATCGGATTTTCCCTCTGGTTCACACCCGAGAGCCGCATGATGCTGACCCCGTATAAGCTGGACCTCGTCGGCGCATTCGGATTTGCCCTGCTGGTTTCAGTGACAGTGCTGGTAATATCCTGTCCCTGCGCACTGGGCCTGGCAACACCCAGCGCCATCATGGCGGGTACAGGTAAAGGAGCGGAATACGGCATTCTGTTTAAAGGCGCCGATGCCATGGAAACGACCGCAAAGATTAAGGCTATTATCTTCGATAAGACCGGTACGCTGACCAAAGGGGAGCCTTCAGTTACAGATATCATTGCGCTGAATAGCGACGATAAAGAGGTGCTGCATTGGGCGGCAATAACGGAGAAAAACTCGGAGCACCCGCTGGGAGAGGCCATTATCGCCGCAGCGCGGGAGAGGGGCATCGAGCCCGAGGATGCGGACGATTTTGATGCGCTGCCCGGCCTGGGTGTATTTGCCAGGCTGGGAGAAAAGAATATATTGATGGGCAACCGCAGGCTTATGCAGGAGCAGGAAATACCTGTTGATAAGCTTATTCCTGACGCTGAAAAGCTCGAGCACGACGGCAAGACCGCCATGTTCCTGGCTGTAAACAGCGAAGCACGCGGCATCGTAGCCGTGGCAGATACTCTCAAGCAGAGTTCCGCCCGCGCAGTAGCCGAACTTCATAATATGAATATCGAGGTAGCCATGATCTCAGGCGATAACCGGCGTACGGCGGAAGCGATAGCACGTCAGGTCGGCATCGACCGGGTGCTGGCCGAAGTACTGCCCGGGGACAAGGCCGCAGAAGTAAAAAAAATGCAGGCCAAGGGAAAAATAGTGGCAATGGTGGGAGACGGCATAAATGATTCGCCCGCCCTTGCACAGGCTGACATAGGGATCGCTATAGGATCCGGCGCCGATGTAGCCAAGGAAACGGGCAATGTAATACTGGTCAAAGATGACCTGCTGGATGTAGTGGCCGGTATACAGGTCGCCCGAGCAACCATGCGGAAGATAAAGGAAAATTTGATATGGGCTTTCGGATATAACACCCTGGCTATACCTTTCGGTATGGGGGTGCTCTATCCTTTCACGGCTCAGCTGGTCAGTCCGGAGCTGGCCGCTCTCCTGATGGCAATGAGCTCACTGTCAGTAACACTGAACACGCTACGCATGCGCGGCTTTGTTCCTGCAGTATGGGGACGGTCCAGAATTATCAATGAAATAAAAAAACAGGGATTGCAGACAGCAGGTAAATAGAAAGTTCAGAGGACCGCACTATGAAGAATGTCGGCTTGGTCAGCGCAATTATTTACACAGGCATTTCACTTATCATTGCCGGGCTTTTTATTGTTGCTACACTGCCGGGACAGTATACGGCTGCTGAAAGGTTGGGAGGGGCCATCTGGGTATTCCTGCTCTGCATGATAATACTTATGCCCGTCGTAATCCCGCTTGTCAGGAAAAAATTACAGTAGCTGCAAACGCCGTTATACAATCACCGGAAGGGTAAAATAAAAGGCGCTGCCCTTCCCCTGTACGCTATCAACCCATATCGAGCCGCCGTGAAGCTCCACATATTTCTTTACCAGTGCAAGACCGATGCCCGCCCCACCATAGCTGCGCTGCCTGGATTTATCCGCCTTATAAAAATGCTCGAAGATAAAAGGCAAATCATTACTAGCTATACCACTGCCTGAATCTGATACTGAAATTTTGAGAAGACCAGTACCCTCCAACCCCGCCTTAACATCAATAGAGCCGTCAGCAGGAGTATAACGCAGCGCGTTTTCCAGCAGATTATGCAACACCTGGCGGATACGGTCACGGTCTATATTCACTTCCGGAAGGATGTCAGCTACAACAGCACTTAATGAAATGCGTTTCCCCTGGCAGCGTGCCTGGAAACCGGTGACCTCTGTATTGATGATTTCATTCATATCGGCTTTCTCAATATGGAGCTTAAGCTGCCCGGCCTCGGCGAGCGACAGCTCTCTGAGGTCAGTGATTAAACGGTTTAACAGAATCGTCTCATCATAGACCGACGCTATCTGCTCCGGGCTGGGCTTAATAACACCATCAAGCCACGCCTCGAGATTTCCCTGCACAATACTCAGAGGATTACGCAGCTCATGCGCCACATCCGCCAGGAGCTGTTTGCGGCTTTTTTCTTTATTCTCAAGCTGCTCAGCCATGGAGTTAAAGGCATCTGATACTTCACCCACCTCGTCGTTGCTATTGTGCCTAACACGTTGGGCCAGGTCGCCTGCTGCGATTTTACGAGCCGAAAAAGCTAGCTGCTGCAGAGGTCTGGTTATCAGCTTGCTTATAATAAAACCCATCGCAATAGCAATGGCAATAGATACACCGGCAGCTATCAATAGTGATCTCTGAAAGCTATGGAGGAATTCTTGCTCGGCCTGTCCCAATTTGGTTGCTACTGCGTTGCCGACCATCTCACAGTTGCCTGTTCCCATGTGCTGGCAATAACTGGTAAAACTAGCATCGACAGTCTGATTTACCCATATTGCCAGTATGCCGATAGTGATTAATGCCAGTCCGGCAAACAAAAGGCTCATTTTAATGGACAGATTGTTCATCATCAACCAGCTCCAATTTATACCCTACCCCACGTACAGTAACCAGAGGATTTTCATTATCCGCTCCGGTTTTAACCAATTTTTGGCGGATATTTTTAATGTGAGCATCAATTGTCCTGTCATAACCTTCATAAGTCTCACCAAAAGCCGAGTCCATCAACTGGAGCCTGGTAAAAACTCTGCCCGGATTTCTGGCCATAACAGACAGCAGTTTGAATTCAGCAGCAGTCAGAGCTATGACCTCGCCTTTATACATGACCTCATGTCTTTCAAAATCGACATGGAGATCTCCGCTGATTACCCGGGGCGTGCCTTTAGCCACATCTGAATACCGCCGTAATACCGCACTGACCCTGGCAGCCAGCTCACGCGGACTGAAAGGCTTGGTCACATAATCGTCAGCCCCCAGCTGCAAACCTACTATCTTGTCTACTTCATCATCACGGGCTGTAACCATAATCACCGGTGTATCAGAAAAGCTACGCACTGCCCGGAAAACTTCCAGCCCATCCAGCTCCGGAAGATTCAGATCCAGCACAATTAAATCTGGTTTGAAATTGCGGGCCTTATCAATTGCATCTCTGCCGTCGCCTGAAACAACAACATCATAGCCATCTTTCTGCAGGTAAACCCTGATCAGTTCAACGACCTTGGGCTCATCATCAACTACCAGTATTTTTCTTCTCGCCATATCACTTCCATTTCGATTGTATCATACTAAACATAAAGGGACGAAGAGGTCGAATTCTTCGTCCCTTACGCAGGAGGATGGTAACACAATAAATGGTTATTATCTGCTTGCTGTTTGCTACCTTGAACCGCAGCATGTGCTTCTAAAAGACCCGCTGTAATTACTACTCTGTGGGACTGCTCCGCCATAATTGCAGCCTGATCCACTGGATATACATGCCTGATTGCCTCCAGTACACTTTGCTTTGTCACACCCTTCCTCCCCATAGGCCGGGCAATTCTCACAATCCCCACAATTTGCTCTACCTGCCGCTTGCCAGTTGACCTGACTATTACCGGCAAACGCCTGGTTTGCTGTATTGCTTGCGGTAGCAGCAATCGTAATACTGACTGCTGAAATCACCAGTAAAATCCCTATTAACACGGGTAAACCCACTTTTAACCAGATGTTCAAGTTTTCTGACCTCCTCAATTCATTGTTACCAGTATTTTAAAGGCTGATTGTGAAAATATTATGAATATACGTACATCATTAGATGAAATCAATACAACAATTTTCAGAAAGGAGACAGGATCGTCTTCCATGGATAGTGCAGCAGGCCTCAGAAATATTAGATTAAGATGATCGCCGGAGACCCTCAACTAATAAGTTTTTGCCGCTGATAATACTGATACACGCGGTTTAAGGCAGTAGCGGCACGCTCGACCGTGGGGAAAGCGGCCAGTCCGCTGTTTATAAATACTCGAAATGTCTTCTCCGCCAGTCCATCGGTAGTTGATATAGTATTAGTATTTAACACAACCAGGTTCGGTTTCGAAGTGAGTTTGGACAGCTCCAGGAATGTTTTTGTCTGAACAGCATATTCAAGTTCAGGCGGGACAAGCGGCATCTGCTCCGGACTCAGTTGAAATAATATAATATCCGCTTCATTCCATCCGGCAACCACGTTAAAAGCCTGGCAGGCCTTATCAAGTCCATCAAACGAATTGATATCCAGCGGATTTTTAAATATGCTGCCGATATCAGACGTATAGACTTTGATCAGTGCTTTCCTGAGTTCTTCCGGCAGCAGAGGTATCTTCAGGCCGGCCCGGCAGCAATCATCCGCGGCCTGCACGCACAATCCACCGCCCTGGCCAATTACCAGGGTGTTCAGGCTTTGCGGCGGCGGACAGCGTTTTAATACCGTAACCACATCAAACATCTCTTTGATGCTGTAAACACGGATGGCGTTGGCTTGCCTCAACAAAGAATCCCAGGTGAGATTGGACCCGGCTATTGCGCTGGTATGGGAAACAGCAGCCTGCGTCCCACCTTCCGTATTGGCAGATTTAAATATGACGACCGGTTTTTTCTGGGATGCTCGTTTTAAAACACTGAGCAGCCTGGGCCCATCCGTTGTCCCCTCAATATAAGCCGTGATGATTTTAGTATCGGCATCATCGGCCAGGTATTCGATCAGGTCGCATTCGTTAATATCGGCCGCGTTGCCGTAACTCACCGCCTTGCTGAAATATATCCCGCGCTGATTGGCCTCCCTTATGCCCATCACACACTGGCCGCCGCTCTGCGCCACGAAGCTCACGTCCCCAGACTTACTGGAGAAATTAATACCCATCGTCATATTCGAATCAGGGCAGTACACTCCCATGCAATTAGGACCGATAATACGTATATTATATTTGCGGGCAATACACATCATCTCATTCTGAAGCTCAGCCCCCACCTTATCCTCGCTTTCTCCAAAGCCGGATACAAAAAGGTGCATTATTTTAACGCCTTTTTGACCGCACTCCTCTACCAATTGCGGGATAAACCGGTTGGGTATAGCAACAGTGACAAACTCCACATCACCGGGTATATCTTTTACGCTTGTATAGATTTTCTTACCGTCCAGTTCACCACCACTTTTACCGACGGCATACAAGCTGCCGGAATACCCGAAATCACTGATAGCCATCAGAAAAAGATTGCCTGCATTGTATCTGGCAACTTCGCCGGAAGTGGCTCCAACAACAGCTACGGATTTCGGATAAAATATAGGGGCTAATTCAGCCTTCAAATCATGATGCCGGGGCATTTCGATCTCCTCACAAGTTTATGTCAGTAATTTAAGGGCTTGCTGCAGCCGCTCCATACTGCGTTGCCTGCCCAGCACTTCCATTGTCTGGAAAAGAGGCGGTGAAGCAGTCCTGCCGGTAACAGCGACACGCAGTACACCAAAGAAAGGCCCCGCTTTAAGTCCAGTTTCTTCGGTCAGCGGTCGAACAGCGGCTTCCATCGGCTCGAACTTCCAATCCTGCATGCTTTCAAGGACGGCTATGGATTTTTGCAGCACAACCACGGCCTTGCTTTTTTCCAGCTTTCCCTGTAGAAGAGCAGCTTCATACATCAATTTATCAGTAAAAAAGAAATCAATTAGACCGGCGACTTCACCCAGCGTTTTGGCCCGTTCCTGCACCAGGGGAGCAATCTGCTTAAGGTAAGCCGGATCAACAGGCCTTTTAATCTCAGGCGGCAGATCACGTTCTACAAAGAGCAGACATCTGTCAGCAAACTCTTCCGGGGCCAGATTACGTATATAGACGCCGTTCATCCACTCCAGTTTATTCACATTGAAGACAGCTGCAGTTTTGCTAACCCTCTCGATAGAAAAATTTTCAATGATCTGGCTGCTATCCATGATTTCAGTCTTATCATCCAGAGACCAGCCAAGCAGCGTCAGGAAATTAATCATGGCCTCAGGAAGGTAGCCCTTGTCCCGGTATTCATTGACAGCCGTAGCTCCATGCCGTTTGCTGAGTTTCGATTTGTCCGGCCCTAAAATCATGGGCAGATGAGCAAACTGCGGCGACTGCCATCCAAAGGCGCGGTAAAGCAGCAGATGCCTCGGCATGCTGGAAAGCCATTCCTCAGCACGCATAACATGTGAAATATTCATAAAATGATCATCGACTATATTCGCCAGATGGTAGGTAGGATAACCATCTGATTTTAACAATACGAAGTCATCCAATGTGCTGTTATCAAATACCACCTCCCCACGGATAAGGTCTTTTACCGTAGTATGCCCCTCGAGTGGCGATTTAAACCGTACAACAGGTTGTATTCCGCCAGACCCGGCCGTTTTTATTTGTTCATCCGTCAGTTCACGGCAACGCCTGTCATACCCCGGGGGAAGTTTACGTGCAATCTGCTCCTGCCTCATACTCTCAAGCCTCTCCGACGAACAGAAACAACGGTAAGCTTTCCCCTCGCTGACAAGCTGATCGGCGTATTTGCGGTATATATCGAGCCGTTCCGATTGAAAATGCGGACCCTCGTCCCAGTCCATTCCCAGCCACTTCAGACTATCCATAATTATCTCGACTGCCCCTTCCACTTTCCTGGCCTGATCCGTATCTTCTATACGTAAAATAAAAACGCCGCCAGTATGCCGCGCAAACAGCCAGTTAAATAATGCCGTTCTTATATTTCCCAGGTGGGGATATCCTGTGGGACTGGGAGCAAAACGCACCCTGACCTGGTCCGGCTTTTTATCCAATTCCGCCTCCTGCGAGAGATCTATCGAGCACAACTTGCTTAACCGGAAGCTTTACCACGTAGGTGTCCGCCATACGGTCATGCAGGCCCTGCTTATGACTGTCAAAAGCAATTAAAATAAAACCTATTCCCAAGGTAGCAGTACACAAAACGCATCCAAGGAAACGTGTAAAGGCAAATCTCAAATCAAGGCGTGAACTGTCCGTGCGGATTATTTTTATACCCAGGCAGATCTTGCCTACAGTCTGGCCCGTGGAAGCCCAGCATGCGACATAATAGATGGTGCTTCCAATTATAAAAACAAGCAATATAGTCGCCATTAACCAAATTATCCTTCCGGATACCCGTGCTTCCGATGGGATCTCTTTCAAAGAAGAGATGACTTTCGGGACTTCAGGAAAAATCCAGGAAAAAGACTGCGATATAACACAATAAAGTATATAAAGGCCGGCTAACAGGATCACCAGATCAATCAGGCTGGCAGCAAATCTGATCCAAAATCCGGCGTATTCAAGAGCATATTCCTTCCTCTTGTTTTTCACACTGACTCCTTATGAGGTAACCGTAGGACTACATTAATAACGGAATATTATCTACCGCTTTCCAGAAGACATCTCTTGTAGAAAAACAGGATACAGGAACTGAAAATCTATTTCTCTTTGCCCTTGCCCTTGGTCAGTGTTTTATACATTTCCTCGTACTCTCTCAGGCTCTGCCTTAGCCGCTCAACAAGCTGCTCAGCCTGCCTGAGCTTGCTCTTAGTCTCCTCAATCTGAGTCGTGATATTAAACAGCAGCTCATTACGCCTGTTGGCCGAATCAGCCTCAAAAGCTGTAAAATCTTCCTGAGAAGGTTGAGCAGCTATCTGGTTGTAGATGTCGTTCTGGCCGCTAAAATGATCCTTTTTTATTTGACCGAATCTATCTTGTGGCCTCATTTTCGCAATCTCTCCTTTGAGTAAAATTTATCACATCAGCATTATAAATAGCAAAACAATTTGTACTCAACGGCTGCGTAATTTTCTTAACACGTCCTCCAGGTCAATGGGTAATTCAAGATTAAATGAACGGGTCTGCCCGTTGGAAGGAAGCTTCAATTCCAGATAACTCGCATGTAAAAACTGACGGCTGAGCAGCTTTGACTTGACTCCATATACGCTGTCCCCGAAAACCGGGTGGCCTATGGCAGTAAAATGCACTCTTATCTGATGTGTTCTGCCTGTTTGTATACGCGCTTCAACCAGTGAATAGCCTTCCAGGTACTCGATAATACGGTAATCGGTCCTGGCCTCCCTGCCTTTGCTGATTATTGCCATCCTCTTACGGTTGGCAGGGTCACGCCCGATAGGAGCATCGATCGCCCCTTTTTCAGGCGTCAGTTTCCCTTTTATCAGTGCTACATAATGCTTCTTAACAGACCTGGACTTAAATTCATTGATAAGAAAAATGCGTGCCTTTTCATTCCTGGCAATAACCATAAGGCCCGAAGTATCCTTATCTAGCCTGTGCACTATTCCGGGTCTTAACGAATTACCAAATACAGCGAGGTCAGGGAATCTTTTGAATAATGCATTCGCAAGCGTGTGACCGGGATGTCCGGGAGCAGGATAAACCGCCAGACCGGCGGATTTATTGATTATCACAATATCAGGATCTTCATATATTATATCCAATGGGATATCTTCAGGTACCAGCACCGCTGCATCCGGCAGCGGGATTATTATTTCAATCATCTCTCCGCTGCGTAGCTTGTAGGAAGGACGTTCTTTACGGCTGTTGACAGTAACATTGCCACTCTCAATAAGCCTTTGTATTTGAGACCGCGTTATATCGGGACATGTATCAGCCAGGTATTTATCAAGCCTGCCACTCTCAATCCCCGCCTCAAATATCTTTTTTTGCGGACTCTGGTTTTGATTCATCCTTTTTCCTCATTTTAACGAGGGCTATGACAGCCAGCGAAATTGCCCCAATGGTGATGGCGGAATCGGCAACATTAAAAGCCGGCCAGTAGACTTCGGCCCACAGCCTCACATAAATAAAATCGGTTATATATCCTACCCTGAGACGGTCGATCAGGTTACCCAGAGCCCCGGCAAAAATCAGGCTCAATGCTATCCCGCCCCAAAAACCAAGCTCACTGAAGTAGCGGAAAAACATCAGCACCATTATCAATCCTGCGATTGCCACCACGCTGAGCAGAAATGCCTGGTTAGGAAAAAGCCCGAATGCGGAACCGGTATTCTGTATATTTACAATGTTGAGCGGCCCCATAGACGGTAGTGAGCCACCCAGCGGTATGTTAGAAACAATCCACTGCTTGGTCAGCTGATCAAATACAACGATAGCTACTGCGATAAGCAGGAATATCAGCCCGTTCCACCATGTCAAACGTTTACCTGATATAGACATTCTGTTAATACGAGTACCCGCACATATTATTTGTTTAAGATTTCCAAATGAGCACCATTACTAAATATAAACTACAAGTTATGTATTCTAGCTTATGATTATGGAAATCACAACACAAGCTGATCAAGCATTGAACGCACCTGCCTGATCGTATCGACAGCCTGACTTCTCCAATGGTTATTGGCGAAGATAAAGGTTTTTTCAGCCACCTTACTTATTTGGTTTATCCGCGGCATCCATTCTTCCAGCTCTTCACGTTTATACGTATAATCATATCTTTCCCAGGCATGCTCATGGTTCCACCATTTTGCTTCATTACGTCCATGAAAACGTACATAACCTATATCGCTGGTTACTTCGGCTATGGGAGGAAGCAGCCGCGAAAGGGGAGGTTCATCAACGCAGCAAAAACCTATATTTTGGGCTTTCATCCAGTCAAGTATCTTCTGATTGAGCCAACCGGCATTGCGGAATTCGATGACCATAGCTAATCCCTGCATCCAGTCATGGAAATTTTTCAGGTATTCGAAATTGGCTGACGCCGGGCCAAAACTGTAGGGAAACTGCGCCAGCACACACCCCAGTTTACCCTGCTCAACCAGCGGCTCTAATGACCTTCGGAAAGCCTCAAATATACCGGCATCCAGTTGCCTTTTATGTGTCATTTCCTGGTGGGCTTTCACTGCAAAAAGAAATCCCTCTCCAGTCCTGGCAGCCAGTGATTTGATAGTTGCGATATCGGGCAAAGCGTAATAGGTAAAATTCAGCTCAACAGCATTAAATTCCTGTGCATAATAGCTGAACCAGTTTTTACGCGGCAAACGCTCCGGGTAATAAATCCCGGACCAGTCGTTATAGCTGAAGCCGCTGGTTCCACAATAGAACATATCAAATTCAACCCGCCGGGTCTGTGTAAATAATTATTATTTATTAATTAACTCGAGTATTCCCCATACAATCAGGAAAAGACCCATTACGAGATAAAGCGGGAGCCAGTTAATCAGAATAAGTACGCCAACAACTATAGCCAGAATAGCCTTTGCCGTGTTGCTCATGCTGAAGCTTTTGCCTGCCATTATGATTCCTCCTAGTATATGGATTAATAAATAGTGCGACGTCCTGCTAATAAAGACACCGCAATAGTGCCGTGCATTTTACCGAAATTCACCGGTAAATTGAAAGTAGTGGAGGACTTTATCATCCGCCGGATATCACTAAGGTGTAAATTACAGGGCGCTGTTCTTTTGAACCTGTGAATCATGCAAGCCAATATAGAGCATATTTAGCCTGCCAGCATCGCGGTATTATTTAAAAGGGGAGCGATATCAGGTCAGCCGGTAAACAGTAATATAAAAGGCGGCGGGGAAAATCCCCACCGCACTGTTGATGAGACTAATTTCGCTTTCTATACTTCGCGGAATTCACCCTCTACGGTACCTTCATCCCCGGGGGGAGGGGGAGTAGTATCACTTTCGGGGCCCTGGCTGCCACCGCCACCTGGCGGAGGAGTCGATTGCTGATATACAGCGGCGCCGATCTTCTGCATTGACTCATTCAGCGCCTGCAATGAGCTTTTGATATAACCTGCATCCTGGCCCTGCATTGCAGAGCGGACCGCGCTGATTTTACCCTCGACCTCACTCTTAAGGTCGGCAGGTATTTTATCTCCATATTCACGAATAGTCTTCTCAGCCGAATAAACAGTAGCTTCCGCTACGTTCTTTGTTTCGACTTCTTCCTTTTTACGTGTGTCATCAGCAGCATGCACTTCGGCTTCGCGACGCATCTTTTCGACTTCGTCCTTGCTCAAGCCGCTGGAGGCTGTAATGGTAATCTTCTGCTCTTTGCCGGTACCCTTATCCTGGGCACGGACATTCAGTATGCCGTTGGCATCGATGTCAAAAGTAACTTCAACCTGCGGGACCCCCCTGGGCGCCGGCAGGATGCCATCAAGGATAAATCTACCCAGCGTCTTATTATCACCTGCCATAGAACGTTCGCCCTGCAGAACGTGTATCTCAACGCTGGGCTGATTGTCCGCTGCCGTGCTGAATATCTGGCTCTTGGATGTCGGAATGGTGGTATTTCTGGGGATAAGCGGCGTCATCACACTGCCCAGAGTTTCTATACCCAGTGTGAGAGGCGTGACATCCAGTAAAAGGATATCCTTTACATCGCCCTTAAGCACACCACCCTGGATAGCGGCTCCCAGAGCTACAGCTTCATCCGGGTTGATACCTTTGATCGGCTCCTTATTGAAGAATTGACGTACGATTTCCTGTACCTTGGGCATTCTGGTCTGACCGCCAACCAGTATGACATCCGTCACCTGAGCAGCAGTTAATCCCGCATCAGCCAGGGCTTTCTTACAGGGTTCGATGCTCCTTTCCAGAAGGTCGGCCGACAGTTGCTCCAGCTTGGCGCGGGTCAATGTAATATTCAGGTGCTTGGGACCGGAAGCATCGGCAGTGATAAAGGGGAGGTTGATCTCCGTTTGACCGACCGTCGACAGTTCTCTTTTGGCCTTTTCAGCAGCATCCTTCAGTCTCTGCAAAGCCATTTTGTCCTGTCTCAGATCGATGCCTTGCTCCTTCTTAAACTCCTCGGTAAGCCAATCCATAATCTTCAGATCAAGATCGTCACCGCCGAGGTGCGTGTCCCCGTTTGTGGACTTGACCTGGAAAGTACCCTCGCCAAGCTCCAATATCGATATATCAAAAGTACCACCGCCCAGGTCGTAAACGGCAATCATCTCTTCCTTCTTCTTGTCCAGACCATAAGCCAGCGCCGATGCCGTCGGTTCATTGACAATTCGTATCACGTTTAAACCGGCTATCGTACCAGCATCTTTGGTGGCCTGCCTCTGACTATCGTTAAAGTAAGCAGGTACCGTAACCACTACATCAGTTACCTTGTCACCGAGGAAAGCCTCGGCATCAAGCTTGAGTTTCTGCAGGATCATAGCCGAAATCTCAGGCGGGCTATATTCCTTGCCACCCATGACAACCTTGGCATCACCGTTAGAAGCCTCAACTATCTTGTAGGGCAGCCGCTTGATGTCATTTTGAACCTCATTGTCCTTGAATTTGCGGCCCATCAGCCGTTTGATGCTGAAGATAGTGTTCTCCGGATTGGTTATGGCCTGCCTTTTAGCAAGCAATCCAACCAGTTGCTCTCCTTTTTTATCCACTGCCACTACTGAAGGCGTTAAGCGTTCTCCTTCCCTGTTGGTAATAATTACCGGCTCTCCACCTTCCATGGTGGCAACAAGACTAAACGTTGTTCCCAGATCTATTCCTACTGTTCTACCCATTTTATCCTCCTTCGTACGGATTTATTTCTGCTATTAAAATGAAATATTGCTGTTTATATTTAAATTACTGTTATCTCCGACTATCCCCCGGTTTCATTTCCATTTTTACCACTCCCCACAGTCACCTGTGAAGCCCTGAGGACTGTATTTTTCATCGTATAACCTTTCCTGTGTTCAGAGATAACAGTCCCTTCTTTCCCATCCTCATAAGCAATCGCCTCATGCAGATTGGGATCGAAGGTAAGGCCAACGCACTCAATCTCAGTGCATCCATTGGCTTTCAGAACATCCTGAAGCTTGCGCTGTATAATCCTAAAGCCTTCAACCCAAGATGAATTATTCCCTTCCTGTTCCATCATGGAAAATGCGCGCTCCATATCATCCAACACGGGTAGCAGGGATTTAATAAATTCTGCATTGGACCACGCCAATGAATCCCGCTTTTCCTGTTCTATCCTCTTCTTATAATTTCGAAAATCAGCTTCCGATCTCTGGAGGCTGGCCAGATATTCTTCGGACCTGGCCTTTTCATCGGCAAGCACCTTATTCAAATCTTCAATATTTTCCTGTTCTTGTTCCTGTTCCGGTATAAAGGGTTCCTCGCCCACGGTTACCTCCTTTTAATTACTATTCGTCCTTGCAGACTCTGGCGTAAAGCTCACTCAGGAGGCTCGATATATAATTAACTGCGGAAATTGATTTCCGGTAATCCATCCTCTTGGGTCCAATGACACCAACAGTGCCCCTGACATGTTCCGGCACCCCATAACTGCTTAATACCAGGCTCAAATCATGAAGCGACGTTTCAGTGTTTTCTTCACCTATAATTACCTTAACGCCTTCGTCTGTCATTTGCCAATCAATTAAATGCTTCAACCATCCTTTAGCTTCCATAAGCTCCAGGACACCGAGCATCCTGTCACGCTGTATAAATTCCGGCTGCCCCAACATAAGCCGTAAGCCCTCAAGATATGAGTTGGTGTGCTCAATCTCATCTTCCCTGGCCATAATATCAGATGCCGCATTCAATACTTTTTGCTCAAGGACAGTAAACTCTTCTTTTTTGGTTGATATCTGACGATGAGTCTGCCCGGCAAATTGTCTGTTGAACTTGGCCGCGGTTTCATCAAGCTGCCCCTGGCTCACAGGCTCATCGAAATTAAGCGTTTGCCTCCGCAAAACAGCATTGCTTAATATAAGAACAAGCATGGCCATATATTCATGCAGTCCAACCAGTTCCAGGTGTCTGAGCCTGCTCTGTTCCGATTTGGGGAATGTCACAACTGCTGCATTACCTACCAGTTGGGCCATTACCGAAGCGGCTATTTTAAGCAATTGATCATACTCATCCACAGCCGAATCCAATAGCTCACGTACACGCTTCTGGTCTTCACCCGGTAGATTTACGCACTGTGAAATCGTTTCAACGTAAAACCTGTATCCCTTGTCCAGCGGAACACCGCCCGATGACGTATACGGTCTTGTTATATATCCCTCTTCTTCCAGCGATGCCATATCATTACGGATCGTAGCAGGGCTCACACCCAGGCTATGATGGCGCAAAATCATCTCCGAAGCCACAGGCGTTGCTGTGACAATATATTCACTGACAATTATTTTTAGTACGTCATCGCGTCTTTTGTATGAGGCCTTGCTCATTTTTAGCACTCTCCACTCTAGACTGCTAATTTACTATATAATTTAGCACCTGCGGCAAAACAAGTCAAAATACTGAAAAATAGCAGGGCGGCCATAAAGCCGCCCTGAATTATGCCTGTACTATTAGCAACCACCTATTTAGGAGCGGAGGTAACCTCCAATACTACATCCGTCCACTGCAGAAATTGTGCAACGTTGTTCCCATTTGTCACACGCTTGGTAAACGTTGCTTCTACCTGAAAACGTTCCAGCCTGTTAGCTACAACGTTGGTAATCTCCGGCGTGACATCCACTTCTACCAGCGGTTTATTCATCCCATACAGTTCTAACCGTTGCACAGGCCCAGCCTCAACATTGAATTTCGGCAATGTCCCGATCGGCCAGGATAAATGCCTTATCTGGAAATTGCCTACGCCTGTAATAGGGTCAAAGGGATCATCGCCCACAACCTTGCCGCCGATGAATTTGAGCTTGGCCTCTTTAATTTCCTGGTTCATAAGCGGGAATATATTGAAGCTGAAAAAAGCGCGATAACCGATATTCTTATCATCGTCTCCGGCCTTGTAATAGCTAGTGTCCTTATCACCTTCGGAAGTCACCGTCCCGCTTTCCTTCTCAACCAAATTTATGGTCTGCACACCGCTGACGGAAGCCACAGGAATTATAAGCTCCTTTCTTGATTCGGCCCCCTTGCCATCGCTGACAATTACAGTGATAGTAAAATTGCCGTTTTTACTGGGCGAAGTCCACGATACTTTATTACCCACGCCACTTAAAGTACCTGCGTGCGCATCATCCCATTTATATTGCATGGTATCACCATCCGGATCGCTGGCAATAACCGTTAAAGTTGTCATAGAGGAGAACTGAAGCGCAGCCGGGCTGGCAGTAAAGCTGGTAATTTCCGGCGGATGGTTAGCACTGACCGTTATAGTTACCACTGCTTCCTGAGATCCGCCCTTACCATCATCAACCATCAGTTTTATTTCATAGTCTCCATACTGCTTTGGCGCTGTCCATGTAGTATTACCGCGTCCCTGTTCAACAAATGAACCACCCGAGGCCGTCCACTTATAATTCAGTGAATCACCATCGGGGTCCGATACAATCGCCTGCAGGTTTATCGGCCCTTCAGGATAGGTCTGGTTTTGAGATGCCGTAAGGCTGGAAATCACCGGAGGTTGATTGCCGGAAGGCGCTGAAGTAGGAGTATCTGCGATTTTCACGCAAGCTGCCGCCACTGCAAGTAAAAGAATGGATAATATCAGTATTGCCAATACCATTGTTCTACGCATTTTCTTAATTAAACCTCCACAATATTCTCTTTTAACTTATGGATTAAATGTAACAAGAAGGCTTACTTCGGGCCACTCAATATAGTCTATGGAATTATTATCATTGGTATTCTTATAGAAAAGGGCTTCAAACTGAAACTTATCTGCGCCGGCAGCCACGAGAGCAGTAATTTCCGGTGTTATATCGACTTCAGTAGGAGCCGATGTAAACAGAGCCCCGGCATGATACAAGTTATCACCGGTTATATTATAATCAGGCAGTCCATTTCCATACCCGACCTTCCACAGCCTGATGCCCGTTAATGTGCCAAAAGGGTCGCCATTTGTTTTACCCGGCCCGAACTTTAATTTGGCCTGTTTGATCTTGGTATTATTCAAACTAAAAATATCATAGCTGAAAAATGCCCGGTAAACTATGTTGGCTGCATCGTCCCCTGCACGGTAACGCGTTATGTCTTTATCTCCCGTTGAACTTACTGTGCCGCTCTCCTCTTTTATTAATGAAATCGAGATATTGCTGCGGGACGGCGATACCTCAACGGCAATTACCCGCCTGGCTTCGCCCCCTTTCCCGTCGCTGACAACACAGGTTATATTAAAATCACCGGATTTGTTCGGAGAAACCCATGATACCTTGTTGCCCGTTCCTGAAACAGTGCCATCACTGGCGTGCCAGCTATAGTTTAAAATATCACCGTCCGGGTCACTGGCGGCACATTTAATATTGGTGCTGCCACCGGGTAATACATTCACCGGTTCAGCAGACAGACCGGTTATTGCCGGCGGCCTGTTATTTGAGACCGTTACAGTAGTTTTTGCCTGAGCAGTACTGCCTTCCCCATCCTCAACAGTCAGAGTAATTTCATAAGAGCCTTCCTGTGATGGGGCCTGCCATGTATTGCTGGCACCGGAACCGCCGAATCCCCCTCCCGTAGCCGACCATTTGTAGTTAAGATTGGCATTATCAGGATTTGAAACCTTGCTTTCGATAAGAACAGATCCCCCGGGAGTAGTCTGACTTTGAACCGAAGCCAGGCTCTGGATGCTTAACTGCGAGCTCTGTTGGGCAGATTGATTAGAGCATGAAGCAAACATGCAAGATAGTAGAAACAATAATATGGATAATACGGCTATGAACTTCGGGCCGGTTTTCATCTTACATTCTATCCTCCTCCTCGATCAGTATTAGCAAGTATAGCTAATTATCCAAATAAACACAATGAACAGCAATACCGTTTATTGGTTCGATACGCGTATATCATAACTGCGCGCCTTCCATGCATCGGGGCCCGTCAACTGCACGGTAAAATTCCAGGTCTCCCCAGGTTCCAGAGACTCCCTTGCTGCCATTGCAACCCCTAAATCATTTCTATTTGAATCATAAAACCTGACAGTTATCAGACAATTCCGGGCAGGTGTATCTTTGTTATTTTTGGCCATTCCCGTTAAAGCGGCCATACTGCTTTTAACATTCGCAGAATTGGTGAATTCGCGCGCGGTCAATTCAGCATTCGATATAAGCAAATTCGATGACAATGCACAGGCCAACTGTATTAACAGCATGCTTGAAATCAAAACCGGTATTAACAAGGATTTCCCCCAATATACCATTCTCAGAACCACTCATAGTATATATCCGAATGTCTTACAATGACAATAGTATAATTCATTTCATTTTATTAATTGATACACTGCACCTGGCAACGTTCCAGGCCTTATTTCCTTTTAGCTCGATTTTGAAATGCGCAGTCTGCCGGGAACCCAATTTCGGTAAAGCATACGAATTGGACGCTATTTTGTTGCCCTGATAATCGTAAAACTCAGCAACCACTTCACAATTCTCCACCGGCCATATCCCCTCATTAACAACAACCCCGTCAACAGCAGCCGTGCTCTCGGTAATATCAGCAGTAAACTCATTTACCGCCAGGTTTGATTCCAGGATAACTAATGATGACGCGGGGGAGCAGGCTGCTGCGCCCATGATACATAAAAGCAATATAACAATGATTAGCGACGCATTTAAGGAACGCATCATCCTTACCTGCAGCATTTGGTGGGGTCACGGACAAGCACGGTAACGATTGTCGTCTGGCTGGTTTTATTGCCGCTGAAATCATAGACAGTGCACATTATATGAAAATCACCATAAGTTTTGGGCGCTTCCCAGGTAATGGTCTTCCCGCTGCCTATGATGGTGCCATCGTTGCAAACCCACTGGTATGTCAACTCCCCACCATCTTGAGCCGACGCAATACAGGTCACCCTGGTATTTCCCACCGGGTATATATCCGGATGTTCGGGGGTAAGCGAACTGATAACCGGCCCGTTGACCGGACCGCTGTTTGTATTACAGGCCGCTGTAACCGGGATGAAGACCAATAATAAACCTGCCAGTAATAGTGGAATACCTTTATATTTACTCAAGTCGGGCTCCTGCTGCTATATTTATACGGGTCGGACTTAATATATATTAAATTTGACTTCACTTTTTAGCAAATTGCGTTTGTTAAACAGCAGCCCCTTCATGTATGCTTTATAAAAAATATCCGGCGAGGTATAGCATGGCAGATTTCCAGAGCAAGTTAGAGAACCTTTTAGATAGGACTGCAATCAACAACCGCTGGAGACAGACGGAATGTTTTAACCTGATACCCTCAGAGTCCAGCCCTAGTTTGCTGGTAAAAATGTGTGAAATATCTGACCCGTGCGGACGTTATGCTGAACACCGCACGATCAAAGGCAAGGAAGTCTATTACTACCAGGCCACAGACTTCATAAGGGATGTCGAAGAAGAACTGAGAAAGGAGCTTCAGACATATTTTGGCTGCACCAACGTAGAGTTGCGGCCTGTGAGCGGCAACATGGCCAACGAAGTAGTCTTTAAAGGCATTGTTAAATTCCTTAATCGCGATAAACCTGCCAATCAGCCTATGCGAAAAATGCGTGCCGTCATTAATAATCAATTAACCAAGGGCGGCCACTTAAGTGCTCAACCAATGGGGGCACTTTTCAATTTTGTTTCAGAAAACCTTGAAACAGGAAAGGAAAATGTTTACAACTTCCCGGTGCTGAAAGAGAACCCCTACAGGGCAGATACGGTGAAGCTCGGTGCGCTTATCGAATCGGTCAAGCCCGAGCTTGTTATATTCGGTAAAAGCATGTTTCTCTACAGGGAACCTGTAAAATTCGTGTTCGATATTGCGAGTAAACTGAAGCAGCGGCCGATAATTATGTTCGACATGGCCCATGTCCTGGGTCTTTACGGAATATTCCAGGCGCCGTTCTCTGAAGGAGCAGACATTGTGACAGGCAGCGCCCACAAGACATTCTTCGGCCCGCAGCGGGGCGTGATCGCCGGCAACATGGGACCGGAGACCGGCCTGGAAAAGCTCTGGATCGAGATTAAGGGTAGGGCATTTCCCGGGTCTACCAGCAACCACCACCTTGGCACATTGCTGGGCCTTTTAATGGCCACTTATGAAATGAATGAATTTAAAAAAGCCTACCAGGAGCAGGTGGTCAAAAACGCCCGTGCTTTCGCCATGGCGTTGGATGCCAAAGGAATATCAGTGGAGGGCGTTAAATCAGAAGGTTTTACCGAAACGCACCAGGTGGTCATCCGCGTCAGCCAGTTCGGTACAGGCGAGGAAATTGCACGCAGGTTGGAGCAGAACAATATAATCACTAATTACCAGGCCCTGCCGGATGATGACAGCTTTATAAGCTCGAGCGGCATCAGAATGGGAACCCAGGAGATGACCCGCTTCGGTATGAAAGAAAAGGATTTCCAACTGCTGGCCGAATTGCTGGCCGACTGTGTTAGATCAAATAAGAACGTGGCAAGTGAGGTACAAAAATTGCGGCAGCAATTCACGGTAATGCAATATTGTCTGCCGCTTGAGAAAACCCTGCCTCTCGCAGCAAAAGTGCTGGCATCGATACTGCCCGGTGACCCTTATCTGAGTAAGTTTGCAGATAATCTAAGGTCCTGTTCTTCCAGGTAGATAAAAAACATGCACTGACTGTAGTTGCATTATAACAGGATGATACAGTCAGTACAGGCTTTTATATTGTCCGAGCAGGTAATCGGTAGACCGGGTTTTAATCTTCAGATCAAGCTTGAGAAACCGACCTTTAATTAACCGTCACATTCAGTTTAAACGTCCAGCTCGCTTTTTCCCCTTTCTCCCATGGCCGGCTGTACTCGGTATATATAGTGCTTGTTCCCGCTTTTAAAGCCTTAAAATTCCACACCTCGGTGCCTCCCACCCCTACTTTGCCATCGGTATTGCCGGGTGCAACATATTTATGGTCAACCTGATGCAGTACCAGCGAATCGCTAATCTGAGCATTCTCATTCCAATTATACCCCGTTGTAGCATTGGAGAAGAGAGTCACGGTAATCGTTTCGCCGCTGCTGACATTAACAGACTGGACTATGTTTGCCTGCTTCTGGAAATCATCATACGATAGGGAGACCATAGCAGATTTTGCTTGAGGAGCACATCCACCCAATATAACAACCGTAATAAGCACTAATAAAATAACCCTCATCCCTATTTTAACCATAGATATTAACCTCCTGAATCATTTACTTAGGTAACAATTCGAATTATAAATATAAAGTTACCGATTTTCAATTTCTTCCAACACGAAAATGTGTAGTGTATCATTTTGAAATTTTGCCTTTGGAGCGTATATTATGATAAAGAGTAATGTAACCATG